>DBFWVW010000003.1:0-48724 GCA_048217285.1 Oscillospiraceae bacterium | reverse complement strand
CCTCGACATTCTGGTCAACAATGCCGGCATGCTCGACGGGCAGCTCCCCATTCATGAGACCACGCCGGAGATCTATGACATGATCTATGAGACCAACCAGCGCGCCGTGTTCCTGTGCTGCCAGCGTGCGATCAAGATCTTCCTGGAGCAGGGCACCCCGGCCAACATCGTCAACGTGGCCTCGGCCGCGTCTCTGCGCGGCCTGAAGGGTGGCACGATGTACGTCATGACCAAGCACGCCGTGCTCGGCCTGACGCGCAACATCTCCGCTTCCTTCTTCGAGCGCGGCATCCGCTGCAACTGCATCGAGCCCGCCAACATCCTCACCGAGATCAACAAGGTGCCGCGCGAAAAGGGCATCGGCATCCTCGAGTGGCAGATGCGCGCCGGCAACGCGGCCCCGCTGCACACCATTACGAAGCCCGGCGAGAAGAAGCCCATCCTCGGCAAGCCGAAAGACTGCGCCAACGCCATCGCTTACCTCGCCGACGACGTCGCCGCGCGCTACATCTCGGGCGCGGAGCTGAAGGTTGACGCCGGCTGGCTCAATATGTGACCCACCCACACCGTGCTGAGAAAGGAAACGCAACTATGTCGACGCATTATAAAGATTACTACGGCACGCATATGCCGTTTGGCCAGTTCCCGAAGTTCGGCGTCCTGTCGAGCGTGAAGGTGCTCATGACAGGCACGAACATCGCAGGCCCCTTCGCCGCGAGCATCATGGCAGAGATGGGCGCGCAGGTCGTGCAGGTTGAGTCCCCGAATATGCCCTGCCAGACCCGCGGCAACTACGGCTACTCGCAGGATCACCGCAACACATACTCCATCACACTCAACACTCGCACCGCCAAGGGCAAAGAGGTGCTCGAAAAGCTGATTGCATGGGCAGACATCTGGATCGAGTCCGGCCGCCCCGGCACCTATGCCAAAAACGGTCTGAGCGACGAGCATATGTGGAAGATCAACCGCAAGCTCGCCATCGTCCACGTCTCCGGCTACGGTCAGACCGGCCCGGACAAGAACAAGGCGGCCTACGACGTCTCCGGACAGGCCATGGGCGGCTATATGTACATGAACGGCACGAGCCCCACGTCTCCCCCGCTGAAGGTCAACCCCTATCTGTCCGACTACGCCACCGCCTACAACGCCTGCATCTGTGCGCTGTCCATCATGACCAACGCACGCATCACCGGCGAGGGCGACGCGTGCGACGTGTCGCAGTATGAAACGATGTTCCGTCTGCTGGGCAGCTATCCGGCAGAGTGGTTCAACAAGGGCTATCCCGGCCCGGGCGAGCCGGTCAAGTATCGCACCGGCAACGTCAGCGACATCGCAGCCGGCTTCTCGTTCTACGACTGCAAGGACGGCGGCACGATCTTCATCGGCATGGTCGGCACCGGCAACACGAAAAAGGGCTATCCCCTCGTCGGCCTGCCCACGCCGGGCGACGGCACGGATCCCGACTTCCCCGAGGGCATGACGGGTTCGCTGAAGTCCCTGCCGCGCGGCCAGCGCATCGAGGCGGCCATCACGAAGTTCTGCGCCGAGCGCACGGTCGATGAGGTCGAGGCCATCATGAACAAGGCCGGCATCCCAAACCAGAAGGCCTTCGGCCCCGCGGACATTGAAAAGAGCGCGCAGTACGCCGCCCGCAACGACATCGCGACCTGGACCGACAGCGTCTACGGCGAGATGAAGGGCATCGGCATCACGAACAAATTCAAGAAGAACCCCGCCCAGATCGTCGCCTCCGCGCCGACATTCGGCGAACACAGCCGCGAGGTGCTGGAGTTCCTCGGCTACACCGAGGCGCAGATCGACGATATGTACGCCAAGGGCGTGACCGCGACCATGGACCCGCGCGAAACGGCGCAGCTGTGGCACCTCAAGGACTGGCAGTTCTTCTGGAGAGACGATCAGGCGGAGAAGCTGGATCTGTAAAAACACGATAAAACAAAACGGAGGTTTCAAATATGGCGAGCTACAATCCCGGAACCTACGAGGGCACCGGCCGCGGCTACGGCGGCAAGCTCATCGTCAGCGTGACGGTATCGGAAAACCGAATCGAATCCGTAAAAGTGACGCAGCACAAGGAATACCGCGGCATTGCCTGGGGTCTGAACACGACGCCGATGGAGCGCTTCCCCAAGCTGATCGTGGAATATCAGACGCTGAACATCCCGACGGTCGACGGCGCGGATCTGACGTGCGCCGCCATCCTCGATGCGACGGCGGCGGCGCTCAAGGCCGCCGGTGCGTCCAAGGACGACATCGCCGCACTCAAGGCCGCTCCCGGGCCGAAAGCGCCGGAATACCAGGACGAAGTACGCACGGTCGACGTGGTCGTGTGCGGCGCGGGCGCAGGCGGCCTGGCCGCAGCCATTGAGGCAAAGCTGGCCGGTGCCGAAGTCGTCATCGTGGAAAAACAGGGCATCACCGGCGGCGCAACCGCGAGAAGCGGCGGCAAGCTTCTCGGCGCCGGAACGAAATGGCAGAAAAAGCAGGGCCTTTACGACACGAAGGACATGGTCTATGACTATCTCATGGACGTCGGCAACCGCAACGGCAAGTTCATGGATCCGTCGAAAAACCGTTATCTGGTCGATCATCTCAACCAGACGCTCGACTGGCTCACCTCTATCGAGGCAACCGTGAAGGGCGATCCTGAGGAAGTGCTCGCGCAGCCGTGGGAACCGCTGTCCAAGCCCGTGGAAAAGGACGGCGTGCTCAAAACGCACTTTGACGTGCTCGATGTCGAGCCCATCCACGTCAGCCTGCAGCCGTGGCGCGTGCACAACTCCCCCGGCGGCGGCGGACAGACCAACGGCGAGGGCGGCGAGATCTCCACGCCCCTGACGCTGTACTATGAAAATGACCTTGGCGGCGAGATCATCTACGACACCGCCATGAACGAGATCCTCACGGACGAGGCGGGTGTCGTCTCCGGCGTGACGTGCACGCGCAAGGGCGGCGCCAAGCTCACGCTCTACGCGAGAAGGGGCGTCATCCTCGCGACCGGCGGCTACGCCCGCAACAAGGAAATGGTCGCGCGCTACCCCGTCGCGCACTACTTCAGCAACGTGCCGCACGGCAACGTCGGCGACGGTCTGACGGCCGCCGAGAAGATTGGCGCGCTGAACTATGAACACCCGGCCGTGCAGGTCGTATACACGAGCCTGACCTGCGGCATCGGCATCAACGACGAGTCCGGCCTGATCGTCAACGACCGCGGCGAGCGCGTCGTCAACGAGTGGAGCTATCAGTACACGGTCAGCGACGCCATCGCCCGCTCCGGCAGCAACTGTGGCTGGTACATCACGAGCGGCAAGGAGCCCTATGGCGGCGTACAGTTCGGCTACAAATCCGCAGTCGCCGGCAAATCCAAGGATCCCTGCGCCACCTCCATTGAGGGGCTGGCCAAGAAGATGGGCTGTGACCCGGCAACGCTGCAAGCGACCTATGACCGCTACTGCGAGCTGGTCGAAAAAGGTGTCGACGAGGACTTCGGCAAGCCGGCCGAGTTCCTGCACCCGATCAAGGGACCCAAGTTTGTCGCTCTGCGTATGCATCCGTGCGTGACCGTCACGTTCGGTGGCCTGGAGACGGACGTCTCCGCGCGCGTGATGAAGCCCGACGGCTCCGTGATCCCGCATCTGTATGCCGCCGGCGAAGTTGCCGGCACCGGTATGTACGGCACACAGTACCCGACCTGCGGCACGTCGATCGGCAGCGCCCTGTTCTACGGACGCATCGCCGGCCGCGCCATCACCGATCAGGCGTTGCTGTAATTCCCCTTTATAGGCAGCCATTATTAAAGTGCCTCGGAATCCAATTCCGAGGCACTTTTCTGTCTTGTGAGAGCAGCAATGCTGACAGCAAAAGCCCCTGTGATCTGCTGATCGCAGGGGCTTTTTTTGTGGTACGCCCGAGCGGATTCGAACCGCTGGCCTACAGAGTCGGAGTCTGTCACTCTATCCAGCTGAGCTACGGGCGCATATTCAACAGCAGATATTATAGCAAAGTCCTGGCAAAATGTAAAGCAGGATTTTCTGTTTCCATTTGGCGGCGGATATGCTATACTGGACAAAAGAAACCTGCATCGGAAGGACACATCCGCTATGAATCATAAACGTATGCATACCCGTCTGCTCGCGCTGCTGCTGTGCTGCGCGCTTGTGCTGCCGCTGAGCGCCTGCGGCGAGGCAAAAAGCACCACGCAGCAGATCTTTGCCATGGACACCGTCATGGATCTGACCGCCTACGGCAAAAAGGCGGACGACGGCATCAACGCCGCCATCAGCATCATCAACAGCATGGACACGCTGCTCGACCCGGAAAACGAGCGCAGCAAGACCTATGAGATCAACCACGCTATGGGCAGCTCCGTCGTCGTCAACGAGCAGATCGCCAAGATGCTGCGCACGGCGCAGACCGTGTCCAAGCGCTCGGACGGCGCGCTTGACCTGACGACCTACCCCCTGAGCAAACTCTGGGGCTTCATCGACCAGAATTACCGCGTCCCGTCGGACGCGGAGATCGAGCGCCTGCTCCCGTGCGTGGACATGAGCAAGGTTCAGCTCTCCAGCACAGACGACAGCGCCAATTCCCTCGTGACCATGCCGGCAGATATGTCGCTGAGCTTCGGTGCCGTGGCCAAGGGCTGCGCGTCGGACTATGCCATTCAGGCCATGCGCGCCGCCGGTGTCACGAGCGGTGTGGTGTCCCTCGGCGGCAACGTGCAGACACTCGGCAAGAAGCCGGACGGCAGCGACTGGAACATCGCCGTGCAGGACCCGAACGACACCAGCAGCTATCTCGGCTACCTCACCGTGGGCGAGACGGCCGTCATCACCTCCGGCAGCTATCAGCGCTTTTTCACCGAGGGCGGGCAGAAATACCACCACATTCTCTCCCCCAAGACAGGACGGCCGGTGAACAACGGCCTGCTGTCCGTGACGATCGTGTGCGAGGACGGCACCATGGCCGACTGCCTGTCGACCGCGATGTTCGTGCTCGGGCCGCAGGCAGCGCTCGACTACTGGCGCACCTACGGCGGGTTTGAGATGGTACTCGTCAAAACCGACGGTCATGTAGTGCTGACCAATGGCCTGTACGGAAAATTCACCCCCAACGGCGACAACTATGTCGTCCAATATGAGAGCTGAGAAACATGAAACTGCAAGATCGGGAATTCTTCCGGCGCGACGTGCTCTGCGTCGCGCCGGACTTGGTTGGGCGCATTCTGGTGCGCCGGCTGCCGGACGGTACGCTGCTGCGTGCGCGCATCACGGAAACGGAAGCCTACTGCGGCGCACAGGACACCGCCTGTCACGCCTGTCACGGGCGGACAAAGCGCACGGAGGTGCTCTATCACGACGGCGGCACGATCTATGTCTACCTCTGCTACGGTATGCACTGGATGCTCAACATCGTGACCGGGCACGTGGACGAGCCGCAGGCCGTGCTCATCCGCGCGTGCGCGGACGGCGCCAACGGCCCCGGCAAGCTCACAAAGCGGCTGCAGATCGACAAGGCCTTCAATGACAACGATATTACGACCTGCCCGGCACTCTGGATCGAGGACGACGGACAGCGCTTCGCGCTTGAAACCGACACCCGCGTCGGTATCGGCTACGCCGCGCCGGAGGATCAGGCGCGGCTCTGGCGCTGGAAATGCGGCGCACAGGAGGCATCAACATGACCTATACACCGGATACACCGCTCGAGGCGCTGGCCGGCATCGGGCCAAAAAAAGCGCAGGCATTCCAAAAGCTCGGCGTGGCGACGCTGCGCGATCTTGCGGGCCTGTACCCCCGCCGGTACGAGGACCGGACACAGTTTCGCACGATCGCGGACGCGCAGCCCGGTGAGGCCGTATGCATCCGCGCCACGGTGGCGGCCGAGCCGCGCGCGCAGTATGTCCGCAGCGGGCTCACGCTTGTCAAAGTGCGCATCGCGGACGACACCGGCGCGCTGGACGCGACCTACTTCAACCAGCCCTACCGCAAGAACAACCTGCACGCGGGCGAAACCTATATCTTCTACGGCAAGGTGGAGGCCAACGGTTTTCGAAAGACAATGACAAACCCCGTCTGCGAACAGGCCGCGCGCTGCGGCACCGTGACCAACTGCTTTTACCCGGTCTATCCGCTGACGACCGGCGTGACGCAAAACGACATCCGCAAGGCCATGACGCCCGCACTGCACGCCTGCATCGGGCAGCTGCAGGATGTGATCCCGGCAGACATCGCGCGCACCTACGCCCTTGCGCAGCAGGACTACGCCCTGCAGAACATCCATCAGCCGGCCGATGCGGCGGCGCTCACGCTTGCGCGCAAGCGGCTGGTGTTCGAGGAACTGTTTGTGCTCTCGACCGCCATGGCGCGCATCCGCTCGCAGCGGCGCGCCGAGGGCGGTATTCGCATGAAAGCGGCCGACCTTGAGGCATTTTACCGCACGCTCCCCTTTTCTCCAACCGGGGCACAGCGGCGCGCCGTCGCTGCCGCCGTGCAGGACATGACCTCCGGCGTGCCGATGAGCCGTCTCGTACAGGGCGACGTCGGCTCCGGCAAGACGCTCGTTGCCGCGGCGTGCATCTGGTTTGCGCATGAAAACGACTGCCAGAGCGCCTTCATGGCGCCGACGGAGATTCTCACCGAGCAGCATGAGCACACGCTGCGCACCCTGCTCGAGCCGTTCGGTATCCGCGTCGGACGTCTGACAGGCGCGATGACCGCGCGGCAAAAGCGAGAAGTGAAAGAGGCGCTTGCCGGCGGCCTGCTCGACGTCGTCGTCGGCACGCACGCACTCATCAGCGATTCCGTGACGTTTTTCCGTCTCGGTCTTGTCATCACGGATGAGCAGCATCGCTTCGGCGTCGAGCAGCGCGCCGCGCTTGTACGCAAGGGTGAGCAGCCGCACACGCTCGTCATGAGCGCGACGCCCATACCCCGCACGCTGGCGCTGCTGGTGTACGGCGATCTGGATGTGTCGATCATCGACGAGCTGCCGCCCGGCCGCCAGCCGGTGCAGACCGTGTGCGTGGACGAGCGCTACCGTGCGCGGCTCAACGCCTTCATCGACAAGCTCATCGGCGAAGGGCGGCAGGTATTTGTGGTCTGTCCGAAAGTAGAAGAAACGGACGATGTCCCGTCCGATCTCAAGTCCGCCGAGGAGCACGCGCAAACCCTGCAGCGGACGTTCCCGCAGCACCGCGTGGCCTGCATCCACGGCCGCATGAAGGCCAAAGATAAGGACGCCTGCATGGCCGCCTTCGCCGCCGGAGAGACGGATATTCTCGTCTCGACGACGGTCATCGAGGTCGGCGTGGACGTGCCGAACGCGGCGCTCATGATCATCGAAAACGCCGAGCGCTTCGGTCTCTCGCAGCTGCACCAGCTGCGCGGGCGCATCGGGCGCGGGCCGTTTCAGTCCTACTGCGTGCTCGTGTCGGACGCGCACACAGAGGAGGCGCGCGTGCGCCTGAAGGTGCTGTGCGACACGGCCGACGGCTTTCAAATTGCAGAAGCCGACCTGCGCCAGCGCGGTCCGGGCGACTTCTTCGGCAACCGGCAGCACGGTCTGCCGGCGCTGCACATTGCCGACCTCGGCACGAACATGACCGCCGTCAACGACGCGCGCAACGCGGCCCGCACGGTATTGGACGCAGACCCGACACTTTCCGCGCCCGAGCACGCAGCGCTGCGCGCCCAGTGCGCGCGGCTTTTCGCCGCCAACGATGGGCACTTTAACTGACAGCCAACTGAGGAGATCGTATGGCCACTGCAGCGCATTCAAGGCACGGACTACCAGAGTCTCATCGAGGCAGACTACATTGCAAACACCGCTGAGGCCGAAAAGGCGAACACTTACCGCCCATCACAAGAAAACAGCCTGCATCTGCGCGTCACGGCCAAGCGCAGACAACAAAAAATCGTCCGCCCGGAGGGGAATCCGGCGGACGATTCTTTGTTGGGTCAGCGGTCACGCACTTGCCTGTGCGTGGTGTCACACCGCTGCAGGGAATGGGGGAAGAGAAGAGAGGTGAGGTGATTTGGCTTGATGCCTGTTGTTGGTATCGGTAACCGGAGGTATCCGGATACGATCAGAAAATTCAGTCGACGAGCGCCTTGCCGAGCGCCTGGCAGGCCGCAAGGACCGCATCATCGGGCGCTTCGTTGCAGATCACGCTGTCGCACGCGAGCTGAATACCGGAGCCACGGCAGTCGCGCTCCCAATTTTGCATCCACTCGCCGCCGCCCCAGCCGTAGGAACCGAACAGGGCGACACGTTTGCCTTTCAGGCTGGACTTGCAGCCGTTGAACATCGGCTCGAACTCCATGTCCTCCAGAACTTCGGAGCCCATGGCCGGGCAGCCGAGCGCCACGGCGTCATATCCGCCGACGGCGGAAGCATCCACATCGGAAGCGGTCAGGAGCACCGCGTCCGCACCGGCACTTTTCATGCCCTCGAGGACGGCATTGGCCATGGCCTCGGTGTTGCCGGTGCCGCTCCAATAGATGACTGCTGCTTTTTTCATGATGGTAACATCCTTTCATTATTCGCTGTATTTGGTTGCTGCACATTTACGGCGAGCTGCGCAATGCTCGAGCCTGCGTGCAGACGTTGGCAATAAATTTCCGTGCACCGCTGGTACTTTGCGAAGAGGGCACGCGCCTGCTGCTCATCACCGTATACCTTCCAGAGGCCGGCATACTTAAAATCAGTCGCATGGTGCTCGATAAACCCCTTGACGTCCTCCGGCGGGTAGCTCAAAAACAGGCCGATCTCATGGGGGAATTCGTCGTACGCGCGCAGCCGCTCGATGAGCTCCATCAGGCACTGCTCGCTGCTGCCGCAGACATAACCTGCGTGCCGCAGAATCTCTGCTGCCAACCGGTCCTGCAGATCCCGCTCCAGATCGCGTGGGCGGTACAGATACAGCAGCGCGCTCTTGTCCGTGAATCGCAGCGGGAGGAGGCAGAGTCCTTTGGGAACCAGCACCTGGTTATACTGGCGGATCTCCATGAGCAAAGTCTCCCGGCTTTCAAACGGACAGGGGAACAGGCTGCCGGTCTTGATCCCGGCCAGTGTCGGCGCACAGAGCCGTACGACGTTTTCCTCCGACATGGCTTGCCTCCTTGTCTGTGGTTGTTTACCGGTTTCCGCGCAGTGAGCAATCCTGCGTGGTTGCTGATTAAAGTAATCTAACTCATGTGTGAAAAGCTGCGCGTTTCGTTGCTTTCTGGTGTTATGATACTGCATGATACCCCCGGCATCCGCTCCAAATCATCGGAACATGGCTCCAAAATGAAAAAGATATCCGCCCCGCCGTCAAACTGCCGGTGCCTCCGGCGCGCAGCTGTCGCAGTCGATGCCGCTGCGGTAGGCATTGGGCGAGACACCGATGACATCCCGGAACGCTTTGGCGAACTTACTGCCGTTATCATACCCAAACTGGCCGGCAATATCCAGCACCGTGCGGTCAGTCTGCCGCAGGAGCTGAGCGGCACTGTGCATTTTCTGCGCGCGCAGAAATGCCGCCGGTGACATACCATACACACCGCGAAAACTGCTGTTGATGAGCGTGGCTGAGGCGCCGAAGCGCTGCGAAAGCTCCGCGACCGTCAGCCGCCGCTCTGTGTTCGCCAGCAGATACGCTCCGATCTGCTCGGCAAGCTGCACCTGCGCCTGCGGGTAGCTGTGCTGCGGCTGGGCCGCCTGCACGGGGAATGCGCTCAAAAACAGCAGCAGCTCCAGAATTTTGACCTTAAAATAGCCCTTGCGGATCGTCTCCGGCACAGAGTAGAGCTCGGAGAAAATGTGCGCCACGCCCTGCGACGAACGCGTGACGAAGCAGGCCGCGTCCGCGCAGAATTTTTCGATGAGCGCGCTCGGCCGCACCTCAACATCTTTGAGAAAGCACGACAGACAGTCCGGTGCGCGCGCCGGGTCGATCGATACCGTGATACCGTGATAATGCCCGGTCGGAAAACGCGCCGGAGTCGCCCCCGCCGAACGCTGCACGATTGCCAGATCGCCCGGCGCGAGGAAGAAGCAGGCGTCGCCATATGGGTAGGCAATGCGCCCCTCGCGGCAATGGTGGATCTCAAGGCAGCCGGGTGCCTGCGCGCGCTGCATAGCGCAGACCGTGGCGTGGACATCGTGATACACGATCTCAATCCCCGGGAAAACCGGATAGACCGTCTGCACCACTTCCCCATCGGCGCCATGGAGGCGATAGACCGTATGCGCGCTGTCCTGATGCAGCACGGTCGCCTGTGCATACGCCGAGATTTCCTTTCGTTTCGCTGTGGTCATTGCGCCGCACCTCCCGTTTAGTAGTTAGATTCGTCTAATTATAGGAAAGCAAAAATGCCGTCCCGGACGGCTCTATGACGATATTATACCGTGCCCCCGCAGCCGCGTCAAGCGGCTGAAATCAAAAACGCCTTGTGGACAAATGACCACAAGGCGCTTCTGGAGCTAGTGATGTGACTCGAACACACGACCTGCTGATTACGAATCAGCTGCTCTACCGACTGAGCTACACTAGCGTATTTCTTACAGCTTGCACATTCTATCACATGTCTCCGGGGATGTCAACAAAAAAGTTCGACGATTACTATTTGTTTTCATGCATGAAAAAATGTTGCGTTCCTGCACAAAATGTCGATTTTCTTCGTTTCCTGTCAGTTGTGCAGAATTTGCACTGTTACGCTCCGGCGGAAAACACGCGTCGTTTCAGGCTTTACCGCTCGCGGAGAAGATCTTAGTTCTTACATTTTCGTGACAACGCGTTTACATAACTATTTTCCGGCTGCACGTTTGCTATGAGTTATCAACATTTTCAACCGACTTTTCAACACGGTATTTTTTCTGTGATTTCAATGGATTGCTTCGTTTTTGCATAAATCAGGAAATCCCGGAAACGGACTTTGTGGATTTTGCAAACATCAATTTTGTTACCATAACACAAATCTCTCGCTGCCGCGAGAGATTTGAAAAAATGCTTGACAGGCAAAATGCAGGATTTGTGCCGCCGGTGATGATTCAGAGCAGGCCGCTGTCAGCAAACGACACATAATCCTCGCCGCAGACGATGATATGATCCGCGAGCGTGATTCCTACGAGCAAAAGCGCGTCCCGGATGCGGCGCGTCGTGAGTTCATCCTCGCGCGATGGCAGCGCGTAAGCATCCACATGGTTGTGGCTGAGGATCACAGACACCGCCTTCTGCGACAGGGCCGTCTCGACGATGGCGCGCACGGACACTTCCGCCGCATTGACCACGCCGCGTCCTACCTCCTTACAGCTGATGAGGCCGCACTTGGCGTCCAGACACAGGAGGTAGACGACCTCCGTGCGCTCATACAGATACAGCGGCACGAGATAGTCGCCGGCGTCCTCGCTCGAGCGCAGGATCCTCTGCTGACGGCGCTTGGCCATCTGATACCGGCGGCCGACCTGCGGGATAAGCGTGAGGAGTGTAGCCACGTTTTCTCCCACGCCGGGCACGCGCATCACATCTTCAAAGCTCGCCTCAAAGACCGCGTCAAGTGTGCCGAAGTGATCCAGCAGCGCATGCGCGAGCTCGTTGACGTCGCGCCGGGGCACAGCGTAAAACAGCAGCAGCTCGAGCACACTGTGGTCATCGAAGTTATCGAGCCCATTGCGCACGAAGCGTGCTTTCATGCGGGCGCGATGTCCGTCATGCACGCCCATAAAACGGCACCTCGGAGATCTCCATGTTGGCCCAGGCATTGAGCTCGCTGCCGGCGTGGGCACCGCGCAGATACTCATAGTACGCCTGGCAGCCGATCATGGCGGCATTGTCGCCGCAGAGTTTCAACGGCGGGACGAACAGGCGGACACCGGCCGCGTCGCAGGCGGTCTGGAAATCACCACGGATACGGGAATTGGCCGCGACGCCGCCCGCCACAGCAAGCTTGTCATAACCAAGCTCTTTGACCGCCGCCATTGTGCGCGGCACAAGACTCTCACTCATGGCGCGGCAGAATGACGCGGCAAGCGACGCCTTGTCCAGCGGCTCGCCCTTCTGCTCCGCCGTGTGAGCAAGGTTAATGACAGCCGTTTTCAGCCCGCTGAAGCTCATGTCGTAAGGGCAGCCGTCCACGTGGCCGATGGGGAGCTTGTACTTCCGGTCGTCGCCAGTCCTGGACAGGTCGTCGATGGGCTTGCCACCGGGGTACGGCAGACCGAGCACACGCGCGGTCTTGTCAAAGCACTCGCCGGCCGCATCGTCGCGCGTGGCGCCGAGGATGCGCAGATCGGTATAATCGCGCACATCGCAGATGAGCGTGTTGCCGCCCGAGATGGCCAGACACACGAACGGCGGCTCCAGCTCCGGGTAGGCAATGTAATTGGCCGCGATGTGGCCGCGGACATGGTGCACCGGGATGAGCGGCACACCGAGCGCGAGCGCGGCGGACTTGGCAAAGTTCACGCCGACGAGCAGCGCGCCGATGAGCCCCGGCGCGCACGTGACGGCCACAGCGTCAATATCGCCGCGGGTCAGGCCGGTCACCTCCAGCGCGCGGTCGGCCAGCTGGGAGATGACCTCCACGTGTGAGCGCGACGCGATCTCGGGCACGACGCCGCCATAAATGGCATGCAGATCGGCCTGAGAAAAGACCTGATCGGTCAACACCTCGCGCCCGTCGCGCACAAGGGCAACGGCCGTCTCGTCACAGGAAGATTCAATCGCAAGAATAATCATATCGTCTCTGCCTCTCTCCGGAACCAGGTCATGAGGAGTGCATCCTCGTCCGGTTTCTGATAGTAATTTCGGCGCCGACCAACGGTCTGGAATCCGTGCTTGCGGTACAGCGCGATGGCGGGCACGTTCGACGCGCGCACCTCCAGCGTCAAAAATGCAAGATCGAGCGCCGCCGCCCGCGCACACAGGGCGGCAAGCAGCGAGTCCGCAACGCCCTGCCGCCGGTACGCAGGCGCGACGGCGACGTTGCCGATGTCGCCCTCGTCGAGCACGTGCAGGAAGTTCGCATAGCCGAGCACCGTCTCCCCCGCTGCTGCGATGAGAAACACGTGCCGGTCATCCGGCAGCTGGCTCTCGAGCTGCGCACGCGTCCACGGCGCGGAAAAGCACGCGCGCTCAAGCGCCTCGAGCTGCGGCAGATGCGCAGCCGCAGCGTCACAGACCGTGTAATCCATCAGTGCGCCTCCGCCCAGCTTGCGCCGATCTTCGCGTCCACAAGCAGCGGCACACGGTAATCAACCACGTGCTCCATCTCCTCGATGAGGATGGCCCGGACCGTCTCGGCCTCAGCAGCCGGGCACTCGACGATGAGCTCGTCGTGCACCTGCAGCAGGAGCTTTGCCTCCAGACCCTCGGCGCGCATACGCGCATCCACACGGACCATGGCAGCTTTGATAATGTCCGCCGCCGTGCCCTGAATGGGCATATTGAGCGCCACGCGCTCGCCGAAGCTGCGGAGGTTGAAGTTGGATGCTTTGAGCTCCGGCAGATCACGCCGGCGGCCGAAGAGCGTCGTGACATAGCCGTCCGTCTTGGCCTGCTCGACGACGCGCTTCATGTAGTCGCGCACGCCGTGGTACTTGGCAAAATAGCTGTCCATATACGCCTTGGCCTCACTCTGGAACACACCGATGTCCTGCGCGAGGCTGAAGGCCGAGATGCCGTAAACAATGCCGAAATTGACGGCCTTGGCGTGCGAGCGCTGCAGCGGTGTGACCTCCTCAAGCGGCACGCCGAACACCTGCGACGCCGTGACGGTGTGGATGTCCTCTCCGCTGCGGAAGGCCGCGATCATGGTCTCGTCGTTTGCAATATGCGCCAGCAGACGCAGCTCGATCTGGCTGTAGTCCGCGTCCACGAGCACCTTGCCGGGCGAGGCCACGAACATATTGCGGATCTGCGCGCCGAGCTCGCGGCGCACGGGGATGTTCTGCAGGTTCGGCTCCGTGGACGACAGGCGTCCCGTCGCCGTAACGGTCATCTGAAAGTTCGTATGGATGCGCCCGTCGGCGGAAATCTCCTTGAGCAGCCCGTCGGCATACGTGGATTTGAGTTTTGTGAGCATACGGTAATCGAGGATCTGGTCGATGATCGGGTGCTTGCCGCGCAGCTTTTCGAGCACGGCGGCATTTGTGCTCCATCCGGTCTTTGTCTTTTTCCCGGCCGGGAGCATGAGCCGGTCAAACAGCACGTGGCCAAGCTGCTTCGGCGACTGGATGTTGAACGGCTCGCCCGCGCAGGCCCAGATGCTCTGCTGGAGCTGCTCAATGGCGCTCGTGAGGCTTTCGCCGAAATCGTAGAGCGCCTTACGGTCGACGAGAAAGCCCGTGTGCTCCATGCGCGCCAGCACCGGGCACAGCGGCAGCTCGATGTCCGTATAGAGCGGCAGCATACCGAGCGCGTCCATTTTCTCCCGCAGCGCCGGCTGCAGCGCCCAGACGGTCTGTGCATCCGGTGCTTCCCCGCCGAGATATGCCTGCGCGAGGCGCGGCAGATCATAATTTCCGGCCGTAGCGTCGAGCAGGTAGGCCGCCAGCGCCGTGTCAAACACAAATCCGTCCGTCGGCAACCCCTCGGAGAGCAGCGTGCGCATAAGATCCTTAATATTGTGGCCCGCTTTGTGCACGCGGTCGGAAAACAGCAGGCGCAGGAACGCGTTGTAATCATCGCCGAGCTGCGCCCACGCGAGCGCATAGCACGCCTTGCCGTCGCAAAGTGTGAGCGTATCGAGCCCGTCGGGCGCAAGCACCGCGACATACGGCGCCGCCGCGACCGCCTGCTCGAGTGCGTGCAGGGCTGCGCCGTCCGTCACGTCAACACTTGGCAGTTGCGCAATCGAATGCTCCGGCGCGGCCGCGCCGTCGCCCGGCTGCAGCCCCCACTTTTCCGAGAGCTTCAGAAAACCCAGCCGCCGAAACCAGTCATACAGTTCGGGGCGGTAATCCCGATCCCAGACCGCCGATTCCGGCGCGAAATCAATGGGCGCATCCGTGCGGATGGTGGCGAGGTCGAACGAGAGCTCCGCGCCCTCGCGGCCTTCCGCAAGCTTCTTGCGCACGCCGGGCTTGATGTCCAGCGTGTCGAGGTCGCGGTAAATATCCGCCACCGTGCCAAAGCGGACGAGCAGATCCTTCGCCGTCTTTTCGCCGATGCCGGGCACGCCGGGGATGTTGTCCGAGCTGTCGCCCATGAGCGCCTTGAGGTCGATCATATGGATGGGGTCAAACCCATACTCGGCGCGAAACACCTCTGGCGTATATTCGATCGTCTCCGTCTGGCCCATGCGGGTCTTGACGTGGCAGACGTGGGTCGTGTCCGTGATGAGCTGGAGGCTGTCTTTATCACCGGTGACAATCTCGCACGTCCAGCCGGCGGCCTCGCAGCGGCGCGCGACTGTGCCGAGCAGGTCATCCGCCTCCCAGCCGGCCAGCTCCAGCCGCCGGATGCCCATGTGGTCGAGCGTCTGCTTGAGCAGCGGCATCTGCACGACCAGTTCCTCCGGCATAGGCTTGCGCTGGGCCTTATAGAGCGCATACTGCTCATGGCGGAAGGTCGGCGCGTGTACGTCGAACGCCACACACACCGCCTGCGGCCGCTCGAGCTCGAGGATGCGCTGAAAAATGGTCAGAAAACCGTAGACCGCGTTCGTCGGCGTGCCGTCCGGCGCATTGAGCATACGAATGCCGTAAAAGGCGCGGTTGACGATGCTGTTGCCGTCAAGAATCATGAGTTTCATTCGGGTGTCCTCCTCGCGCGTCACTGGCCGCGCAGTTCAATGAGCCGGTCGCGCAGCACGGCAGCGTACTCGTACTCGAGCATTTCGGCCGCCTTCTTCATCTGGGCCTCGAGCCGCGCGATCTCGGCCCGGCGCTCGGCCTCCGTCATCTTCACGCCGTCGGCGCGCTTGGGTGTCTCCACGTCGCTGGAGATCTCCAGCAGCTCGCGCACGCTCTTGACGATCGTCTTGGGCACGATGCCGTGCGCCTGGTTGTACGCCGCCTGTTTGGCGCGGCGGCGGTTGGTTTCCATGATGGCCGCGTGCATGGCGGCCGTCTCCTTATCCGCGTACATGATGACCGTGCCCTCGGCGTTGCGCGCCGCGCGGCCGATTGTCTGGATCAGGCTCGTCTCGCTGCGCAGGAAGCCCTCCTTGTCCGCGTCGAGGATCGCCACGAGCGACACCTCCGGCAGGTCAAGCCCCTCACGCAGGAGGTTGATGCCGACAAGCACGTCAAACGCGCCGGTGCGCAGATCGCGGATGATCTCCATACGCTCGATGGCGCCGATGTCGTGGTGCAGGTAGCGGCAGCGGATCCCCGCGTTCGTGAGGTAGGCCGAGAGATCCTCGGCCATTTTCTTTGTGAGCGTGGTCACGAGCGTGCGCTCATTTTTGGCGATGCGCGCGTTGATCTCTCCGATGAGGTCATCCATCTGCCCCTCGATGGGCCGCACGAAGATCTGCGGATCGAGCAGGCCGGTCGGACGGATGATCTGCTCGGCGATCTGCCCTGCGCGCTCGCGCTCATAGTCACCCGGCGTGGCCGAGACGTAGACGGCCTGGTTCACCCGCTGCTCGAACTCTTCGAACTTCAGCGGGCGGTTATCATACGCGCTCGGCAGGCGGAAGCCATACTCGACAAGCGAATCCTTGCGCGCGCGGTCGCCGCGGTACATGGCGCGCACCTGCGGCAGCGTGACGTGGCTCTCATCGACAAAGAGCAGAAAATCCTTCGGAAAATAGTCCAGCAGCGTCATCGGCGCGCTGCCGGGCGCGCGGCCGCTGATAATGCGCGAATAGTTCTCAATGCCGGAGCAATAGCCGAGCTCCTGCATCATTTCAATGTCATAGTCCGTGCGCTGGCGGATACGCTGCGCTTCGAGGAGCTTGCCCTGCTGCTCGAACGTTTTCACGCGCGCATCGCACTCGGCGCGGATCTCACCGATGGCGCGCTCCATCTTCTCATGCGTCGTGACGTAGTGCGACGCGGGATAGATCGCCACGTGGCTGAGCGTGCGGATGGGCGCGCCGGTGACAACGTTGATGTCCGAAATACGGTCGATCTCGTCACCGAAAAACTCCACGCGCACGGCATGGTCAGACGAATAGGCCGGGAAAATGTCGATCGTGTCGCCGCGGACACGGAATATATTGCGCGCGAAGGCAATGTCGTTGCGCTCGTAGCGGATGTCAATGAGCTTGCGCATGAGCTCCTCCGGATCGCGCTGTTGGCCGGTGCGCAGGGAGATGACCATATTGGCATAATCGATCGGGTCACCGAGGCCATAGATGCACGACACGGACGAGACGACGATCACGTCGCGCCGCTCAAACAGGCTCGACGTGGCCGAGTGGCGCAGACGCTCGATCTCGTCGTTGATGGAGGCGTCCTTTTCGATGAACGTGTCCGTGTGCGGGATGTACGCCTCCGGCTGATAATAGTCGTAGTACGAGACGAAATACTCCACGGCGTTGTTCGGAAAAAACTCCTTGAATTCACTGCATAGCTGCGCCGCGAGGATCTTGTTGTGCGCGAGCACAAGCGTCGGCCGCTGGACACGCTCAATGACCTTGGCCATCGTATATGTCTTACCGGAGCCGGTCACGCCGAGCAGCACCTGCTCGTCAATGCCGTTTTCCAGGCCCTGCACGAGCGTATCGATTGCCTCAGGCTGGTCGCCCGACGGCTCATAGGGCGAAATGACCTCAAAATCCGGCATGACATGGCCTCCCATCGCAAAAATCAATCAGAATATTATACCACTATACGCTCTGATTCACAAGCAGAAAACGCCCGGAAGCGGCTGCTTCCGGGCGCATACCAGTTTGCAATTATTCGCCGAAATCAAGCACGCGGCGCATACGGATGAGCGTCAGGCGGTTGCGGATCGCCGCCGAAACGCTGAGCATATCCTCCGACAGGGCCGGGTCGATGCCGATCTGCTCCGGCTTATAAAACGCACCGAGCTTCTCGCACAGCGCCGCCAGCTCCTCGGCCGAGGGGATCTCGGCAATGATGGCGCGGATCTCGTCCCAGTGGTCGACGATATTCTGCGGATCGAACGTGCCGAGCACGTCGTTTTCATTCTCCTTCAGGATGCCGTCGGCGAGGGAGCCGAACTTCTCCTCCACCCACGCGCGGGTCAGCGGCTCGAAGGGCTTGGCCTTCGGCGTCGGGAGCGAGGCGAGGTAGTGGTACTCCTTGGCGCACAGGTACGTGCCCACGCCGACGCACTGGCCGTGCATACCGTGCGCAGATTCAAACCGCGGCGGCTTCATCTCCACCAGATGCGCCATCAGATGCTCGGCGCCGGAGGCGGCGCGGGAGTGGTTGAGCAGCTGCATGGTCAGGCCGGAGATCATCTGCGCCATAGTCATGGCCTCGAAATCCGGCGCACCGCCGGCCGCCATATCGTCGGCCGCTTTGCGCATGATGGTCAGCGCCTCCTCGGCGAGATCGGCGACCATCGGGCAGTAATACTCGCCCGAGACGAGGTGCGCAATCTTCCAGTCCGCCAGCGAAATGTACTTGGCCAGAATGTCCGAAATGCCGCTCACGGTCAGCCACAGGGGCGCGCCGGAGACGACGTTCAGGTCACAGACGACGAGCGCCGCCGCCTGCATGGGGATGGACTTTTTCTGTCCGTCGATGATGATCGAGCAGATATTGGCCGTGAAGCCGTCGGAACTCGCCAGCGTCGGCACCGCGACGAACGGGATGCCGAGGTGATAGGCCGGATAGCGGCCAAAGTCCATGATCGTGCCGGAGCCAACCGCGACGATGACGTCCGGATGGTCGAGCTGGCGCATCATGTCCTCGATCATGCCCTTCTCGGAGTGCAGGCCCTCCGCGTTGAGGACGATCTCCTGATCGGCGCGCACATGCTTGAGCGTCGGGAGGTTGTAGGTATTCGTATCGTAAATAACGGCGCGCTTGCCGGTCAGGCCGACCTCGTCCATGTACTGGTCGAATTTGTCGAGCGCGTGATACTCCACGACGACCTTCTTCGTCTCCAGTGTGTGCTCGCGGCCGCAGCGGCATGGGCCGACATATTTGCTGCAATCGAGAATCATGCAAACATCGCTCCTATTCCAAGATGAATTTTTTCCATGACCAGCATATTGATTTTTCCCGGCAAAGTCAAGCCCTCTGCCGAGATATCCTGACAAAAACGCAGAAAACGTTCCATTTTCGTTTTCATTGAAAAATGTTCATCCAAAACTTTAAGGGTCCATGCAGGCGGTGATGGTTGCAAAACGCATATACACGGTGTAAGATGGCAAAGTCGCTTTACAAAGTTTTTAAATGCATTTTACATTCTGGAGAACCTTTTCGTTTTTTCTATAGGTATTCTCTGATCTGGACGGTGATTCTTTATGGAACTGACTGCAATCGCGCAGTGGCTCAACACCGCGTTTGCGGGCTATGACTATGCCATTTTGCAGACACTGCACAACCTCGCCGGAGCGGCCGGCGGATTTTTCACGCCGCTGTGCCGGGCCATTGCGCTGCTGGGCGAGAATGGCATTGTCTTTCTCGCGCTCGGCGTTGTGCTGATGCTGTTTCCGAAAACGCGCAAGGTGGGCATCTGTATGTTCGGCGCCGTGTGCTGCGGCGCGCTCATCACGAACTTCTGGCTCAAGGACTTCGTTGCCCGGCCGCGCCCGCTGACGGTGGAACCCTTCCGCACCTGGTGGCAGGCCGCCGGCGCATACGCCGAGAGCGAGTACTCCTTCCCCTCCGGCCATGTAACGGCCGCGATGGCCGGCGTGACCGCGCTCGTACTCGCGGGCAAAAAGCCCGCACGCTGGTGGGCCTATCTGTTCGTGCTGGCGATGGGCGTAGCGCGCAACTACCTCATGGCGCACTACCCGTCCGATGTGCTCGGCGGGATGATCGTCGGTCTGATCGCGGCCACGATTGCCTATGCGATCACGCTGCTGATCTACCGCATCGTGTCGTCCCATCCGGACAATCGTTTCTGCCGCTTTGTGCTCTACGGCGGCATTGGCAGCAAAAAAGAACAGCAGGCGGCATGAGCCTGTAGACGTGAAAACCCCGCTTCGCACAGCTGTGCGAAGCGGGGTTTTTCTCATAGAGCTGCTTATGCCTCGACCGGCGCGTTCTCCGCGGCCTTGGCGCGAATGGTATCGATCACCTTGCGGCAGCGCGCGGCATTGTACACGACCGGCACCGGATAATTCGGGTTGGCCTCTGCCAGCGCCCAGGTGATGATCTGCGGAATGTCCTCTTCCCGGATGAAGTCAAAGCCCTTCGGGATACCCATGCGCTCATTCATGGCATAAATCTCCGCAATGAAGGCCTGGGCCTTCTCGGTGTCCGTGCCATCGGTTTTGACACCGGCAATCTCGCACAGGCGCGCAAGCTTCGGATACACAGCCTCACCGTAGTCCTCAAGGACGATCGGCAGGATGACCGCGTTGGCCAGACCGTGCGGCGTGTTATACAGGCCGCCGAGCGTGTGCGCGATGGCGTGCACATTGCCGACGCCGGCACGGGAGAACGCAAAGCCGGCCTTGAAGGCAGCGATCATCATGTTCTCGCGCACCTTGAGATCCTCACCGTGCTGATACGCCGGCTCGAGGTTATCGAAGATGAGCTTGACTGCCTCTTCGGCGAGGCGCAGGCTCTCCTTGGTGTTATATGTCCAGCTGATGTACGCCTCGATCGCGTGGGTGAGCGCGTCCATGCCGGTCGTCGCAGTCGTACGCGGCGGCAGGCCAACCGTCAGCTCCGGATCCAGAATCGCGTACAGCGGCATGAGCTTGAGGTCCATGAGCGCGTACTTGTGGTGCGTCTCACTGTCGGTAATCACGGCGGCGATCGTCGTTTCGCTGCCGGTGCCCGATGTCGTCGGGATGGCGACGATGGGCGGCACGGTCTTCCCGACACGCATGACGCCGGCCATATCGTCGCAGCTCTTTTTCGGGCAGGCGACGCGGGCGGCCGCGCCCTTGGTCGCGTCCATCGGGCTGCCGCCGCCAAGGGCGACAAAACCGCCGCAGCCGGTCTCCACATACTGTGTGCGGATCTTCTCGACCGTGTTCACCGAGGGGTTGGCTTCGACCTCGCTGAACACCTCGTAGGGCATACCGGCATCCTCGAGCGCGGCGAACAGCTTCGGCCCAAGCGACTTGACCACATGTGAGCCAGTGACGACCATGACCTTCGTCACACCGCACTTGCCCAGCACATCCGGGACCTGCCGGATGCAGCCGGCACCGGAGATCACGATCGGTTTGCGCCAGTGCAGACAGCGCATACCAAGGTCAAACACCTGCTGATAGGTACGATAATATGCTTTTTTCAGTCCATCCATAAACGATTCCTTCCCTCCGCCGGGGGGCGGATATATCAGTTTCCCATCCACTCTTATACTACTGGATCGCAGAAATTTGTCAAGCATTTTGTGCAAAAGCTGACAAGCTTTCCCGCCGCAGCTCAGAGCATCCCGGCGAGCTTCCGGCCCATGAGCACGCCCATGGCCGAGGCCATCATCAAGCCGCGCGTCCAGCCGGAGGAATCGCCCAGGCAATGCAGGCCGGGCACGTTCGTAATCAGGTCCTCGTCCATGGCAATGCGGTTGCTGTAAAACTTCAGCTCCGGAGAGTACAACAGCGTCTCATAGGCGGCAAAGCCGGGCACGACCTCGTCCATGGCCTTGATGAAATTGATGATATTGAGCATGGCGCGGTACGGCATGGCGGACGTAATGTCGCCCGCGACAGCGTCCGGCAGCGTGGGGCGGACGTTCGACTGCATGAGTTCCTTCTGCCAGGTGCGCTTGCCGTCGAGAATATCGCCGAAGCGCTGCACCATGATGTGACCCGCACCGAGCATATTCGTCAGCTCACCGACCTTCTGTGCATAGGCGATCGGCTGATTGAACGGCACGGAGAAATTGTGCGAACAGAGGATCGCCACGTTCGTATTGGGTGACTTGAGCTCCTTATACGCGTGCCCGTTGACGACGGCGAGGTCATTGTCGTAGTTTTCCTGCGACACGAAGCCGCCGGGGTTCTGGCAGAATGTGCGCACCTTGTTTTTGAACGGGGCCGGATAGCCGATGAGCTTGGACTCATACAGCACGCGGTTGACCGACTCCATGACCTCGTTGCGCACCTCGACGCGCACGCCGATGTCGACCGTGCCGGGCTTGTGCTCCACACCGTGCTCGAGGCAGACCTTCTCCAACCAGTCGGCGCCGCGGCGGCCGGTGGCGATGACGGTATGCTTGGCCTCGATGGTATAATTCTGATGCCCATCGTGCGCTACGACACCGCAGCAGCGGCCATCGCGCATGATGACGTCCTCACACGTGCAGCCGAAGAGCATCTCCACGCCGTGGTCGCGCAGATAGTTTTCGATGCCGAGGTAGACCTCGTGCGCCTTCTCCGTGCCGAGGTGGCGGATTGGGCAGTCGACCAAGCGCAGACCCGCGCGGATGGCACGCGTGCGGATGCGCTTGACCTCCTCCGTATTCTCGAGTCCCTCGACGTGCTCGTCGGCGCCGAACTCGAGGTAAATGCTGTCGGCATAGTTGATGATCTCCTGCGCCTGACGCTCGCCGACGAGCGTGGGCAGATCTCCGCCGACATCGCTGCACAGAGAGAGCTTACCGTCCGAGAATGCGCCAGCGCCGGAAAAACCGGTCGTGATGTGGCAATACGGCTTGCAGTTCATGCAGCGGCCGGTCTTGGCCTTCGGGCAGCGGCGGTTTTCAATGGCCTGCCCCTGCTCGATCATGACGATCTTTTCCGGAGAGCCGCGGCGCAGCAACTCCAGCGCCGTGAAGATACCGGCAGGACCCGCGCCGACAATGACAACATCTGCATTCATGAAGGGTTCCTCCTTTTGTCCGATCGGTTGTTTCGTTTCTTTGGTCTGAGAGAGAACCTGCTGCCGAACGCAGCAAAGCACAGCAAAAACACCGCACTGCGTGCGGTGTTTTTGCTGTGTGTAGTTCTCAATCTGGAGCGGGCAACGAGATTCGAACTCGCTACCTCCACCTTGGCAAGGTGGCGCTCTGCCAAATGAGCTATGCCCGCATTTCGTGAATGCAAGCGTTATTTTACCACAAAAAGCCGACTTGTCAAGCTTTTTTTGATCTTTTTTGCAAATCCAGCGCTACAGCTTCTGCCCCTCACGCCAGATGAACGACTGCGTCGTGCACGCCGGGCAGCTCTCGGCGTCCCACTGATAGGTGCTCTGCATACTCTCATCGCTGCGCAGCCACAGCGTTTCTGTCTGCATGGACAGATCCAGATGATAATAACTGCCGCCGACCTGCACCACGTTCCAGCAGCGCTCCGTCCCCTGGAAGCGGCCGCTCACGACCTGGCACGGAATATCCAGTGCATCACAGATCGCCTTATAGGCCATGGCCAGACCGCAGCTGTCAGCCGTGCCGCTCACAAGCGCGTCATAGGCGGTGTGGACCACCGTGGTGCGCTGCTCGCAAGCGCGCATGACGACGAGCGCCGCCTGCAGGGGCGTCTCCTGTTGGCCCGCTGTGAGCGTGGACGTGAGCGTGCGCACACGACCGTCCAGTTGCGTGCGGCGGTCATTGACCGCAGACTCACTGATGCCGTACCGCAGCGTGACGCCAAAGATCTTCTGGCTGCTGCCGCCGCTGTAGACCGTCACATCAATGGCCGGAAAATCCACAACAAGCTGCGGCTGGTTCAGGCACGCCGAGCGCACGAGCGCGGCCACATCGCCCGTTTCGAGCGTGCTGGTGCTGATCTGGATGGCAAACTGCGTCTTCTGCCGGTCGAGCGCATCGACCACGCAGTCAAGGATACTCTTTTGCGTCTGGGCGCTATAAATAGAGCGCACCTCGCTCTCCGGCCGGTTGTAGGTAATGGTAATGTTCGCCTCGCAGTAGGCGATCACCTGCTCGGTCTCATAGCTGACGCTCTCGATACAGTATGCGCCGATGGCAGTGCCGGTGCGCAGCTCTTCACAGGCGGCGGCCAGATCGTCGGCGATGATGCCGTCATAGTCGCCGAAGGCCAGCACGAAGGAGCGCTCGTACTGCGCCGCCATGGTATTGAGCGCGCGCATGAGCCCCGCATAGTTGCGAATCTGTGTCGTGTCGGCATCCGTCAGGAGATTTGACGGCTCCTCATACGGGCGCACCGACAGATATTCCTTGTCAAACACGGACGTGCATCCGCACAGCGACACCAGCAGTGCCGCCAGCAGGATGCCGGCAATGCAGCGTTTGCGCATACCCCGCTCCTTTCAATCGTCGCCGTAGATGTTCCCAAAGCCGCGGCCAAACACTTCCTTGGCCTCGGACACGATGACAAATGCGTGCTCGTCCACCGAGCGCACGACCTCGCGCAGCTGGGCGATCTCCGGCCGCTTGACCACGCAGAGGATGACCTGCATTTCTTTCCCGGACCATGCGCCCTCGCCGCGCAGCAGCGTGACGCCGCGGCCCATCGTGCAGGTGATGGCGCTCTTGATGGCGCCGACATTGCCGCTGATGATATAGCACACTTCCGACACACCGGGGCCGTAAAGCACAAGGTTGACGACCTTGGAGCTGATGAACATCTCGATCATGGTGTACATACAGCTGTCGTACTTCTTGAACAGAAAGGCAAACGTCAGCACAACGACGACGTTCATGCCAAACAGCAGCGTGCCGAAATTGATGTACGGATAGCGCCGGCGCAGTATCTTGGCCACGATGTCCGTGCCGCCGCCGGTCGTGCCGGTGGTGTAGATCAGGCCGTAGCCCGCACCATTGAGCACACCGCCGTAAACCGCGCCGAGCATCGGCTCGTCCGTCACGACAAGGCCGGTCATCGCCAGCACGTCGATGAGCACGGAAATGAGCACCATGACGCACAGCTCCAGAATGAGCCGGCGTGTGCCGAGACGGTGCCGCCAGCCGAGATAGAAAATTGGGATGTTGATGAGGATCGACAGCACGCCGACCGGGATGCCGGTCAGCAGGCGGATGATCTGTGCGATGCCCGTCACGCCGCCGGAAACGATGCTGTTCGGGAACGTGAAGAACTGGAACGCCGCCGCTACGAGTGCCGAGCCGACGACCAGCTTCATATAATCAAATGCGGAAAAACGATGCAGGTCCATATCTCTCTCCTCAGATCAGGCTCATCTGCTCCTCGCCGCGGTCGTCCTCGCGCAGCAGCGCGCCGGCGGCCGGCAGACTTTTGGCGCGATAGCGCGCATGGTTGCGGATGAGCGTATCAGGTGCAAATTTTGCCTCCGTGACGACGGCTTTTTTCTTCAGCGCCATAACGGCGACGCCCTGCGTCGTGCGTGATGCCTTGAGCGACACGGCCTCCGGCGGGAAGAGCAGCGCGCGCCCGTCGGACGCGAAGAGCACGACCTCGCTGCCCTCGTACAGCGGCAGCACGGCCACAAGCGGGCTCTTGTCCGAGTACGCACCGGTCAGGCGGCGGCGGTTCGTCTTGGTCTCATACGCCGACATAGGAATGCGCGCGGCCTTGCCGTTTTCAAACGCGAGCAGCAGCTCGCCGCGGTAGTCGCCGGGGTCGATCATGCACAGAACGTGCTCGTCGGCGTCCATGGATAGCACCGTCGGCAGATACACGCCGAGCACGGACGCCTTCGTGTCTGCAAAGTCGCAGAGCTTGGCCTTATATACCTGTTGACGGTCGGTGAAGACGAGAAGTTCCCCGCGGTTCGTCGCGCCGAAGCTCTGGCTCAGTCCGTCGCCGTCTTTATACTTCTGCTCGCCACTCATGCGCAGCGACTGCGGTGTGATCTTCTTGAAATAGCCCTCGTGCGAGAGGAACAGCTGCACCGGATAATCCGGCACGAGATCCTCGGCCGGCATCTGCGCGACGGACTCTGCCGCGACGATGCCCGTGCGCCGCGGCGACGGGTACTTGCGGATGATCTCTTTGAGCTCGCGGATGATAATGCCGCGGATACGGCGCTTGCTCTCGAGCGTCGCCTCCAGGTCTGCAATGTCTTTTTCCAGCGCGTCGGTCTCGGCCGTGCGCTTGAGGATGTACTCGCGGTTGATGTTGCGCAGCTTGATCTCGGCCACAAAGTTTGCCTGCACCTCGTCGAGGCCGAAGCCCGCCATGAGGTTCGGCACGACGTCGGCCTCGCGCTCGGTATTGCGGATGATGGCAATGGCACGGTCGATATCGAGCAGGATCTTACCAAGGCCCTGCAGCAGGTGGAGCTTGGCGCGCTTTTTCTGCAGGTCAAAGAACACGCGCCGGCGGATACACTCCATGCGCCAGGCGATCCACTCGTCGAGAATCTCGCCCACGCCCATCACGCGCGGGTTTCCGGCAATGAGGATATTGAAATTGCAGGCAAAGCTGTCGCACAGCGGCGTGAGCCGGAAAAGCTTTTGCATGACCTGCTCGGGGTCTGCGCCGCGCTTGAGATCGATGGCGAGCTTCAGGCCGCTGAGGTCGGTCTCGTCGCGCATATCGGCCACCTCGCGCAGCTTGCCCGCCTTGACCAGCTCAGCCACCTTGTCAATCACGGCCTCGACGGTCGTGGAATACGGGATCTCATAGATCTCGATGATGTTTTCCTTCGGCAGATGCCGCCAGCGGGCGCGCACCTTCACGCTGCCACGGCCGGTGCGATAGATCTGGGCCATCTCGTCGCGGTCGTATAAAATTTCGCCGCCGGTCGGAAAATCCGGCGCCGGGAGCGTCGACAAGAGGTCGTGGTTCGGGTCCTCGAGGTAAGCGATCGTTGTGCGGCAAACCTCCTCAAGGTTGAAGCCGCAGATCTGGCTGGCCATGCCGACGGCGATGCCGAGGTTTGCCGACACGAGCACGTTTGGAAAGCGCGTCGGCAGCAGGGCCGGTTCTTTCATGGAGCCGTCGTAGTTATCGACAAAATCAACGGTGTCACTGTCAATGTCGCCGAAGAGCTCGGCGCAGATCGGCGCGAGCTTCGCCTCCGTGTAGCGCGAGGCGGCGTAGGACATATCGCGTGAAAACACCTTGCCGAAGTTGCCCTTGGAGTCCACAAACGGCGTCAGCAGCGCGCCGTAGCCCTTTGACAGACGGACCATGGTCTCGTAGATCGCGGCGTCGCCATGCGGGTTGAGGCGCATGGTCTGGCCGACGATGTTGGCCGACTTCGTGCGTCCGCCCGTGAGCAGATTCATTTTGTACATCGTGTACAGCAGTTTGCGGTGGCTGGGCTTAAAGCCGTCGATCTCCGGGATCGCGCGCGAGACGATGACGCTCATCGCATACGGCATATAGTTTTGCTCCAGCGTCTCGGTGATGGGCTGGGAGATAACCTCTGCCTTGAGCCCGACGACGTTGGGGTCCACGGTTTTCTTGATTTCCGGTGCTTTTTTTCTCGGCATAACGTTACCGTTCCTTTACGCAGGTTTTTCTCAGGAAATATCGGCCAGATCGAGAAACTGGCTGCCGCACTCGGCAATGTGCGCCTTGCGCCCGGCCAGATTGTCGCCCAGCAGCAGGTCGAACATCTGCGCCGTGCGCTCGACATCCTCCGGCATGACACGGATGAGTTTGCGCGTGTCGGGGTTCATGGTCGTGAGCCACATCATCTCGGGGTCGTTCTCGCCGAGACCTTTCGAGCGGTTGATGTCCGCCTTCGCGCCGCCGAGACTGTCGACGATGGCCGCCTTCTCGCGGTCGGAGTAGGCAAAATAGGTTTTGCCCTTGCTCACGATCTCATACAGGGGCGACTCGGCAATGTACACATAGCCCTCGCGGATGAGCGTCGGCGCGAGCCGGTAGAGCATGGTAAGGATGAGCGTGCGGATCTGGAATCCGTCCACGTCGGCATCGGTGCAGATGATGACCTTGTTCCAGCGCAGGTTCTCAAGATTGAACGCCGAGAGGTCCTTGGCCTGCTTGCTCTGCACCTCTACGCCGCAGCCGAGCACACGCATGAGGTCGGTGATGACGTCGCTCTTGAAAATGCGCGCATAGTCTGCCTTCAGGCAGTTGAGGATCTTGCCGCGCACGGGCATGATGCCCTGAAACTCCGCGTCGCGCGAGAGCTTACAGGCACCGAGGGCGGAGTCGCCCTCCACGATGTAGATCTCGCGGCGGGAGACATCCTTCGAGCGGCAGTCAACAAACTTCTGCACACGGTTGGCGAGGTCCACATTGCCGGTGAGCTTTTTCTTGATGTTCAGCCGCGCTTTTTCCGCCGTCTCGCGGCTGCGCTTGTTGATGAGCACCTGCTCCAGGACGCGGTCAGCTTCGGCCTTGTGCTCGATAAAATAGATCTCGAGCTGGGCGCGGAAAAACTCCGTCATGGCCTCCTGAATAAACTTGTTCGTGATGGCCTTTTTCGTCTGGTTTTCGTAGGACGTGATGGTCGAAAAGCAGTTCGTGACGAGGATCAGACAGTCCTGCACATCCTGAAAGCTGATCTTGCTCTCGTTTTTCTGATACTTGCCCTGCTGCTTGATGTAGGCGTCAATGGCGGAGGTGAAGGCGCTCTTGGCCGCCTTTTCCGGGGCGCCGCCGTACTCCAGCCAGGACGAGTTGTGGTAGTATTCGATGTCGTTGACGCGGTTGGAAAAGCAAAACGCCGCCGAGATCTTCACCTTATATTCCGGCTTGTCCGCGCGGTCGCGGCCGCGGCGCTCGGTCTCGATGAACACCGGGACGGTCAGCGCGTCCTCCCCGGCCAGCTCCTTGACATAGTCAAGGATGCCGTCGGCATAGCAGTAGTCCGTTGTCTCGAACGTGCCGCCGCGCTGCACGCGCAGGCGGAACGTCACGCCGCGGTTGACCACAGCCTGCCGGTGCAGCACGTCCTGAAAATAGCTCTCGGGCACATCGATGTCCGTGAACACCTCCAAATCCGGCCGCCAGCGGATGGTCGTGCCGGTCTTTTTGCGGTCGGCCGGGGCACTCTCCAACCCGCCGACGACCTCGCCGTGCCGGAAATGCAGACTGTACTTTTTCCCGTCGCGCCAGATGGTCACGTCCATGTATTCCGAGGCATACTGTGTCGCGCACGCGCCGAGGCCGTTGAGGCCGAGCGAGTACTCGTAGTTTTCGCCTTCATTGTTTTTGTACTTGCCGCCGGCGTACATTTCGCAGAAGATCAGCTCCCAGTTGTAGCGCTGCTCCTTCTCGTTCCAGTCCACCGGACAGCCGCGCCCGAAATCCTCCACCTCAATGGACTTGTCTTCGTAGCGCGTAACGGTTATAATATTGCCGAATCCCTCGCGCGCCTCGTCGATCGCGTTCGAGAGAATTTCAAACACCGCGTGCTCGCAGCCCTCCAGCCCGTCAGAGCCGAAGATGACGCTCGGGCGTTTGCGCACGCGCTCCGCGCCCTTGAGCATCGAGATGCTGTCATTGCCGTAGATTGTTGTTGGGGCCTTTGCCATGTCGTTGGATCCCTCTCATATCACAAGATGTGGTAACATTCGTTTCATACCTTAACCAATCTAGTATAGCGTATCAAGGCCGGAAATGCAAGGAATTCCAAAAAATAGACGGGGAACGCGAAAAGTGCGCTCCCCGCTGCCCCGGAACCGTTTGGGTCTGACCCCTGCCGCTCCGGCACTTGACGCAATCCGTGCCGAACGGCGTTCCGGTGGTCCGGAGCGGGTCGTTCCCGCGCTGGATGCAGCAGCCTGCAAAGCTCTTGCAGGAATCGGATGCTGCGCCGCGGCCTGTGTGCCGGGCGGCCTCCGCGGGTTCGCTTCGCTGCAGCGCGCGTCGGATATGTTGTCCGGACACAGTATGCGCGGCGATGCCTGCCGCTATGCCTGGAAAATTTCGCTGCGCTCTGACTAAAAGCGCCGCCGCTGACATAGAATATACAGAAAAGCGAACGGAGGCTTTTCCATGTCCAGTCAGAGAAAGCAGCAGCGGGCACACCGCGCGGAAGTGCAGCGCGTGCGCGCCGAGATGCTCGGCGTGCGCCGCGAACTCGAACAGGCCTATAACGAGTTTGACAACATCACCGATCCCCTGCTGATGGAGGCGTGCATCTACGAGATCAACGCGCTGCGCGCAAAATACAACTGCGCCGTGCACGATCTGAAAAATCTGACACAATAGGATGGTTTCTTATGTCGCAAACACTTACGGACATTCTGGTCGTGATCGCGGCCGTGTTTCTCGCCTGGCTGGTCATCCGGCTGTTCCGAAAGCCGATCCGCTGGATCTTAAAGCTGCTGCTCAACACGGCCATCGGGTTCGCGGCGCTGTTTTTGCTCAACTTTTTCGGCAGCGCCATCGGTATCACGCTCGGTCTCAACTGGATCAATGCGCTCGTCATCGGCGTGGCAGGGTTCCCGGGGCTGGTGCTGCTGCTGCTCGTGAAATATCTCTTTTAGCCTACATAAAGGCGCTGCGATCCGGAGATCGCAGCGCCTCATTCTCTTTTACGATGCGTATAGATAGAGCCAAGGGTTGGGCAAAAGCAGCAGCAGTGCAAGGCTGGCACCCGCCAGCAGGAACATATTTCGGCATCGCTTGCTTTCACTGATCTTTTCCCCGTTCATGAGAGATTGGATGCAAAAAATCAGCCCGTACACAAAGGTAAACGCGCAGAGAATGGTCGGCAGGACCGACAGGCACAGAATGGTTGCGAGCATATCCCGGTTCCTCCTTCATTTTGTCTCTCGTCTCTATGGATTCTCTCTGTATTATCAATTTACCACATTCTGTGTGATATTGGAATTTGATTTTCGTTTTCTACATTTTGCACAACGTTTTCTGCTTCCTTTTGTTCCGTTCTCACATTTCAAAATGCAGCGCTCGCTGCGTGCTGGCATTCGTACCAACGCGCAGCAAAAACACGCCGGGTGAAGCTTTGCTGCACCCGGCGTGTTTATTCTATGTTCAGGCGGCGAACCGCACGCCCGTCAGGATTCAGTCATTGACCGTGACCACATTGTCCGCGACGACGGCGGATGCCTCGCCCTGCGGCTGCACGGACTCTATACGGGTGCTGGTACCGCTGATGTACGGATTCATCTCACGCGCCTTGAGCGTTGCGTAGATACCGGCACATGCCACCATCATTGCGATGAGCAGGCCCCACAAAACCGCGATCTTCGTCTTTGCCATGACAGATTCCTCCTTTAAGAAATCAAAAGTGTTGTTTGTTTTTATCTTTTCCGCGTTCCGCTTTCCACACTTCCCACACAGGCGGCAACAGCCGCTGTGGCGAATCGGAACGAAGTTTGTCGAACTTTGTTATTTTCTTATCAACTGTATTGTAGCGCTTTCCGCACCATTTGAAAAGTCCTTTTTTGCATTTCTGCTTTTTTAACAAATTCGTCTCATTTTTAACGTTATGTTTTTATCAAATTGACGAAGCACAAAAATGCCGGGCGAAGCAATGCCTCGTCCGGCTGGTCATTCCCTGTATTTTATGTCTGCGTCAGCGCCTGAACGATGCGTTCAAACTGCATACTGTGCGACGCTTTGACGAGCACGCAGTCGCCCGGCTGCAGCAGCGCATCGAGCGCAGGAAGCAGGGCGTCGAGCGTGTCAAACGACGCAGTCGCAACGGCGGGGTTCGCCGCGGCGGCGCCGGCGGCAATGTTTTTCGCCAACTCACCGCAGGTGATGACGAGCGACACACCGGCTTGCGCTGCGCAGGCTCCGGTGGCCCGGTGCAGCGCGGCGGCGTTCGCGCCAAGCTCACCCATGTTGCCGAGGATGGCCACCCGGCGTCCGGCCGGCAAGGTGGCCATGGAGCGCAACGCCGCCGCCGTGGAATCCGGGTTGGCGTTATAGCAGTCGTCAATGACCGTGCAGCGCTCCGTGCGCACGACGCGCGCACGGCTGCCGACCGGCTGATAGGCCGCGATGCCGCGGATGATCTCGTCATCCGTCAGACCGTATTCGATGCCGACGGCCGCACCCTCGAGCGCCGCATAGACCATGTGCTGCCCGTAGGCGGAGACGCGCACCGGGATGCGCCGCGTGCCCGCGACGATCGTGCAGGTGCTGCCCTCGTCGCCGAGGTCGCGCACATCGACCGCGCGCACGTCGCAGCCCTCCGAGAGGCCAAATGTCACTTTGCGCTGACGGCAGGCCATGGCGCGCAGCAGATCATCGTCCCAGTTGCAGAAGGCCACGGCGTCTTCCGGCATGGTCGCGAGCACGGAGGTCTTTTCCTGCAAAACGCCGCGGCGGTCACGCAAAAACTCCAGATGCGCGTGCCCGATGATCGTAAAGAGCATGGCCGTCGGCTGCACCATGGCAGCCAGCGGCGCCATGTCGCCGAAGTGCGACACGCCCATCTCGACAACCGCGGCCTCGTGCTCCGGCTCAAGCCGGAAGAGCGTGAGCGGCACGCCGAGCTGATTGTTGAAATTCTTCTCGGTTTTCAGCGTGTTCCAGCGCTGTGAGAGCACGGATGCGACCATTTCCTTGGCCGTCGTCTTGCCGACGCTGCCGGTCACGCCGAGGACCGGGATGGCAAAGCGGGCACGGTAAGCGCGTGCGAGCGCTTCCAGCGCGGCGGCCGTATCCGGCACACAGATGACCGGGCGGGTCTCCCCCGCCGGGACGCGCTGCGCAAAACAGCAGGCGGCGCCGAGGTCGAACGCCTTGCCGATATAATCGTGCCCATCCACTCGCTCGCCGGGGATGGCAGCAAAGAGCGCACCGGGCGTAACGGCGCGACTGTCGATGACAACGCCGGTCACAGGCGCTGAGCCGTCACCCGAGAGCACGCCGCCGGTAATAGCGGCAATGTCCGATACACAGTAACCCGTCATCGACTCACTTGTGCAGCGCGGCTGCGATGATCTGCTCGCACAGCTCGCTGTAGCTGATGCCGACGGCGGCAGCCTCCTGCGGCACAAGGCTGGTGGGCGTCATGCCGGGCAGGGTGTTGATCTCGAGGAACCAGAGCTCGCCCTCCGCGTCGAGGATGAAGTCCGCGCGGGAATAGGCCGACAGGTTCAACGCGTGGAACACCGTGAGCGCGGCATCAGCCAGACGCTGCTCGGTCTCGGCCGGGATCTCGGCCGGGGTGATCTCCTTCGCTGCGCCGGGCTGATATTTATTGCGATAGTCATAAAAGCCCTCGGCCGGAATGATCTCAATGCTGGGCAGCGCCTTGTCACCGAGGATGCCGATCTGCACCTCACGGCCGCGGATGTACTGCTCGATGAGGATGCGGCTGCCCTCGTGGGCGGCCGCTTCGAGCGCGGCGCGCAGTTCCTGCTCGTCATTGGCGATGGACACGCCGATGCTCGAGCCGGAGTCATCCGGCTTGACCACGCAGGGCAGCTTTGCCTGCGCACAGACAGCGTCGATGTCCATACTGTCGCTCTCGACGAGCATCCACGCCGGGGTCTTGACGCCAAGCGGCGCGACGACGCGCTTGGTCAGGTCCTTATCCATGGCGATGGCGCTGCCGAGGTAGCCGCTGCCGGTATAGGGAATGCCGAGCAGATCCAGCGTTGCCTGCACGCGGCCATCCTCGCCGGTGCGGCCGTGCAGAGCGAGAAACACGATGTCCGCCATAGCGCACACCTCAAGCACATGCGCGCCGAACAGGCTCGGGCTCTTGAGCTTGCGCTGCGCGCGCACGGCCTCCAGATCCGGCGCGCTCTCATCAATACGCGTGCCGCCGAGAGCCGGCGGGTTATCAAACACATGGGCGATGTCACCGGTATAGTCCTCAAGGCCGAAAAACATATCCAGCAGCACGACCTGGTGGCCGCCCTCCTGGAGCGCGCCGGCAATTTTCGTGCCGCTCGAGATCGAGACGTTGCGCTCGGGGCTCAGGCCGCCGCAAAGAACTGCAATTTTCATTGGGATACCCCCTTCGTTTTCTCATACGACCGTCCACGGACGGTATTGTTTGATTATATCACACTATGCACTTGCATTCAAATATAGAATTCCCGAAAAAAGGGCGTGAAAGTTGCGCCATTGTGTGCTATACTCCTAATGTTACAGGAAAGGACGGAAAAGAGCCATGCATTATGTCGTGATGGATCTGGAATGGAATCAGGCGATGAGTTCCAAATCCTCCGTATTCAACAAGCTGCCCATTCACCTGCGCGGCGAGATCATTGAGATCGGCGCGGTGAAGCTCAACGAGGACATGACCCCCGGCGAAGAATTTCAGATTGATGTCAAGCCCATGTACTTTAAGCGTATGCACTATAAGGTCAAAAAGCTCACCGGCTTTGACCGCGAGCGTCTGGCTGCCGGCGTGAGTTTTCCGGAAGCACTGGCGCAGTTTCGCGCCTGGTGCGGGGACGATGTGACGTTCCTCACCTGGGGCTGCGACGATCAGGGCATCCTCGAGCAGAACATCATCATTCATGATCTGGACTGGGACTGGATCGCCGGCTGGATCAACCTCCAGCTCATCTATAACCTCCAGACCGACGGCGACCGCAACCAGAAATCGCTTGCGACCGCGATGGAGCACTTCGCCATCGAGCAGACGCGCATCGCGCACGATGCACTCGGCGACGCGTACAACACCGCGCTCGTATGTACACGCCTGAATATGGAAAAAGGGCTGGCCGACTATCATGACGCCGCGCAGAAACTCACGACCCGGCTGCCGAAGGAGCACCACGGCGAAAGCAACGGCCCGGATCCGATCGAGCACGTCGCGTCAGAGTCCTACCCCACGAAGTCAGAGCTGTTCGGCGATGCTGTGTTCGTCACGCCCTGCTGCCCGCTGTGCAGCGGCGAGGTGCAATACAGCAAGTGGGTCAACCAGGGCGACCAGCGCTACATGACGCTCGGCGAATGTCCGACGGATGGTAAACTGCTCGTGCGGCTGAAGTTCCGCAAAGCAGACGACTGCACCTGGAGCGCCACGCGCCTGACCTATCAGGCGACGGACAGCATGGAGAGCTACTACAAGGCCAAGGCGGCCCAGCCGCGCAAGCGCGGCCGCGGAAAATCCCGCCGCCGGCCGGCCAAGACCGCACAGTCAGCTCCGCAATAAAGCATAAGCAAGCGCAAACCCGCGGCCCTGGTACTCAGTACCGGGGCCGCAGGTTTTGTATTTGCTGTTTGCGCTTATGCATGCTGTGTTTGCGCCGCAAAGTAGGCGCGGGTCGTGTCCGCATCATAGAGAATGCGGGCCTTCAGCTCGTCGACGGAGCCAAACTTCTGCTCCGGGCGCAGGAACTTGTAAAACTCCAAACGCACCTGACGGTTGTAGAGATTGCCGTGGTAGTCGAGGATAAAGCTCTCAACGCTCACGCGCTGGCCGCCGCTGACCGTCGGCCGCACGCCGACATTCGTAACGGCGCAGTGCTCGCTGCCGTCATCGAGATACACCTTTGCGGCATACACGCCGTGGCGCGGCACGAGCACCCCATCCGGGAACTGCATATTGATCGTGGGCGTGCCCATCTTCGTGCCAAGGCGATAGCCATAGTGCACCGTGTCCGACAAGGTGTGCGGATGGCCGAGAAAGGCGTTGGCGCGCTCGACCTCGCCGTTTTCGAGCAGCTCGCGGATATAGGTGGAGCTGACGACGCGGCCATCGAGCGTGACAGCAGGAATGACGTCGCAGCCAAGGCCGCGCTCGGCACAGTAGGCGGAGAGCTTTTCCGCCGTGCCCTCGCCCCGCCAGCCAAAGCAGAAATCATGCCCGACGACAAAGGCCGCCGCGTCCATCTCATCGACGAGCGTCTGAATGAACGTCTGCCACGGCATCTGCATGACCGTGCGGTCAAAGTGGATAAAGACCACGCTCTCGATGCCGAACAGACGGCGGATCAGCTCCTCGCGGCCGTGGGCGCTATTGATGAGTGGGACCTCCGCGCCGAACACGAGCGTGTCCGGGTGCACATCAAAACTCATGACCGTGGGGATGGCCCCCATCTCCTCGGCGTGCGCGACCGTGCGGCGCATAAGCGCGGCGTGGCCGATATGGATTCCGTCAAAAAAGCCCAGGGCTATGACACGTTTCTGGTTTTCCATACGTCAAGAAACCTCGAAAAAACTTTTGATCGTGACGGCCGTGCCGTCCGTGACCTGCGCCAGCAGGAGGAACGCCCCCGACGCAGCATAGATGCGGTAAGTCCCGTCCGGCGCGCTGAGCGCAAACGGATTGCCGCAGCGGGCAAGACGCTCCGCCTTCGCACCGATCGTGATCTGCGGCGTGTCCGGCCAGAGGCTGTCCACCGGCAGGAGCAGGCGCTGCGCCGCCTCACGCGGCAGAGCGCAGAGGGCGTCCATCGTATGTGCGTCCTCGACGCGATACCCGCCGACCTCCGTCCGGCGCAGGGCGCTCATCACGCCGCCGCAGCCGAGGGCCGCGCCGATATCGTGGCAGAGCGTGCGGATATAAGTACCCTTGGAGCAGCGGACGCGCAGGACATAGTCCCCGTCCGCCTCGCCGAGCACGGTCAGCTCCTCGATGGTGACCGGGCGTGCCTTGCGCGCGACCTCGCCGCCGCGGCGGGCAATCTCATAGAGCTTTTGACCGTCAACCTTGAGCGCCGAATACATCGGCGGCACCTGCAGAATCTCGCCGCGAAACTGCGGCAGCACCGCCTCCAGCTCCGCACGGGTGACGCGCGGGTCGGAACGGCTGAGTACCGTACCGGTCGTGTCCTGCGTGTCGGTCGTGAGGCCGAGGCGCAGGCGCGCCTCATAGCACTTGCTGTGATTTTCAGAGAACGACACCGCACGCGTCGCGCGGCCGGCGAACACGACCAGCAGGCCGGTCGCCATCGGGTCAAGCGTGCCGGAATGGCCCATGCGCCGCTCACCGAGCACGCCGCGGAGCTTGGCCACGACGTCGTGGCTTGTCCAATCCGCAGGCTTATCCACCAACAGAATCCCGTTCATGCGGGCCACACCTGGTCGATGGCTGCAAGGATCTTTTCCACAGCCGTCTCCGTGTCGCACGCCAGCGTGCAGCCGGAGGCCATCTTGTGGCCGCCGCCGCCGTAGACCGCACAGATCGCGCACGCATCCACCTCTGGATTCGAGCGCACGGAGATCTTGCTGCGGCCGTCGGCCAGCTCGCGGATCGTGACGCTCACGACCACGCCCTCCGCCCGGCCGGGCAGACCGGCGATGTCGTCACAGTCATCCTCCGTCGCGTGCACGGCGTCGATTAGCGCGCGCGTAACGACGGCAATCGCGACCTGACCGTCGCGGAAAAAGCGCATACCGGCATAGATCTGCCCAACGAGCGCCATGCGCGCGCGGGAGATCTTGCGGAAGAAATCCATACTGATCTTTCGATTATCGGCGCCGAGTTCCAGCAGCCGCGCCGCCGCGCGCAGGGTCGCCGCGTTCGTGTTCGCGTACTGGAAGCAGCCGGTATCCGTCGTGACGGCGATATACAGGAGGTTTGCCTCCTGATCGGTCACGCTGCCGGTCAGCAGCTCGATCAGCTCGAGCACCGCCTCACCGCAGGCGGACTTCTCCGCGTGCAGGAGCGTATCGCCGGCGTACAGCGCGTTCGACGGATGGTGGTCAACGCACAGATCGACCGCGCCGGAAAAGCCCTGCGGGAACAGGTTCGGTGTCGCGATGTCGACCGCAAGCACACACGCGGGCATGAAATCCGCGGGCGCAAAAAACTGCGCCACATACGGCAGATAGCGCGCCGTCGTCTCCGGATTGGGGAACAGGTACGCCGTCTTGCCCATGCGGCGCAGCGCGCTGCAAAGTGCCGCACCGCTCCCGAGCGTATCACCGTCCGGGCGCAGGTGCGACAGGATCAGAATCGCGTCGCGGTCGCGCAGCGCCGCGGCAAACTCCCGATCATTCATAACTTCAAGCCTCACTTCCGGTGTCAGCATCGTGCAGTTTCTCGATCAGGGCGCTGATGTGCGCGCCCTCCTCGATCGAGTGGTCGATCTCAAACACCAGTTCCGGGGTATAGCGCAGGTCCAGCACGGTGCCCAGCTCATGGCGCAGCCAGCCGGAGGCCGAACGCAGCCCCTTTTTGAATTCCTTCTCGTTTTCCATGCCGAGCACGGAAAGCCAGACTTTGGAATAGCGCAGGTCACCCGTCGTCTCAACGCGGGTGACGCTGATCATCCCCTGCTGCACCCGGGGGTCTTTGACCTGGGTGAGCAGGTTTGCCAGCACGCGCTGGATATCATCATTCGTTCTTGCCAGTTTATTGGAAGCCATAGGAAACTCCTTTTATTGCTTGATCTCCTCCATGACAAACACTTCGATCACGTCGCCAACCTTCACGTCGTTGTACTTATCGACCTGCAGGCCGCACTCATAACCGGAAGCGACTTCCTTCACGTCGTCCTTGAAGCGGCGCAGAGACGCAAGATCGCCCTCGAACACAACGATATTGTCGCGCACGACGCGGACCTTGCTGTTGCGCACGATCTTGCCGTCGGTGACGTAACCGCCACAGACGGTTCCAACCTTGGAGACCTTGAAGGTCTGGCGAATCTCGACGTGGCCGATGATCTGCTCCTGGAACTTCGGGGCGAGCATCCCCTTCATGGCCGCCTCGATCTCGTTGATGCAGTCATAGATGACGCGGTACATACGGATCTCCACATTGCTGCGGGCGGCATTGTCACGTGCGGCCGCGTCCGGGCGGACGTTGAAACCGACGATAATCGCGTTCGACGTGGCAGCGAGCATAACATCCGACTCGTTGATGGCGCCGACGCCGGAGTGGATAACCTGCACGCGCACTTCCTCATTCGAGAGCTTCTCGAGCGAGGATTTGACAGCCTCGGCGCTGCCCTGCACGTCGGCCTTGACGATGATGTTGAAGTCCTTCATCTCGCCCTGCTGGATGCGGGAGAACAGGTCGTCGAGCGAAACCTTCTTGCTGCCGGCGTTGGCAGCGTCCTTTTTCTGCTGCTTGCGCTGCTCAACCAGCTCGCGCGCCATGCGCTCGTCGGCCACGGCGTTGAACGTATCGCCCGCACTCGGCACCTCAGACATACCGGCAATCTCGACCGGAATGGACGGACCAGCCTTCGTCACGCGCTGACCCTTATCGTTGGTCATCGTGCGCACACGGCCGACGGCCGTGCCGGCGATGATGATGTCGCCCTGATTGAGCGTGCCATTCTGCACAAGCACGGTCATGATCGGGCCGCGGCCCTTATCCATGCGCGCCTCGATGACCGTACCGCGGGCGGCGCGGTTCGGATTGGCCTTGAGCTCCTGGATCTCGGCGAGCAGGACAAGGTTTTCGAGCAGATTGTCCACGCCCTCGCCGGTCTTGGCCGAGATCGGGCAGACGATCGTCTCGCCGCCCCACTCTTCGGGCACAAGGCCGTACTCCGTGAGCTGCTGCTTGATGCGGTCGGGGTTCGCGCCGTGGACGTCCATCTTGTTGATGGCCACGACCAGCGGGATGCCGGCGGCCTTGGCGTGGTTGATGGACTCGACCGTCTGCGGCATGATACCGTCATCGGCCGCGACAACGAGGATGGCGATATCCGTGACCATGGCGCCGCGGGCGCGCATGGACGTGAACGCCTCATGGCCCGGCGTGTCCAGGAAGGTGACGGGCTTTCCGTCCACCATGACACGGTAAGCGCCGATGTGCTGCGTGATGCCGCCGGCCTCACCGGCCGCGACGTTCGTGCGGCGAATGCGGTCGAGCAGACTGGTCTTGCCGTGGTCGACGTGACCCATGACCACCACGACCGGGGCGCGCGGGACGAGTTCGTCCTCCGTATCCTCGCGGTCGTCGATCAGGCGCTCTTCGACCGTCACGATGACTTCATGCTCAACCTTGCAGCCGAGCTCCATGGCCACAAGCGCGGCGGTATCGTAATCAATCGTATCGGACAGGGACGCCATGACGCCCATCTTCACAAGACGGCGCACGACTTCCGCGCCGGTTTTCTTCATGCGCGACGCGAGCTCGCCGACGGAGATCGTGTCCGGGATCTGCACCTTGAGCTGCTGCTTTTTCGCAATCTCGAGCTGCAGCTTCTGCATCTTGTCGCGCTCCTCCTGACGGCGTTTGGCGCCGGCAGCAGGGTTTTGCGGACGCTGACGGTTGCGGTTCTGGATCTTCTGCTTGCCGCCGCGCTTGTTCTGCGCGCGCTCGGGCACGAGATCGTCCAGGCGCTGGTCGTACTTGGACAGGTTCGTCGTCGCGCCGCGGGTATCGACGACGCGGCGCTCGGCCACCTGACGCGGCTGGTGCGGCTTGTCGTCCTTCTTCGGCTTGGGCTGCTGCTGCGGCTGGGAAGCCTGCTGCGGCTGCTTTGCGGGCGCGGCTTCGCTCTTCGGCGCATCGGTCTGTGCGGCCGGAGCCGTCTGCGGCTTGGCCTTCGGCTGGTCGGGCACTTTGTAGAGCTCCTCCAGGCTGGCCGCCTGATGGTGCTGCGTGAGATACTCAAAGATGTCGTTGAGCTCGTCATCCTCCAGCACCTGCATATGATTTTTCGGAGTGGTGGCATAATCCGTCAGGATCTGTGTGATCTCTTTCGAGGTCATGTTGAAATCCTTCGCCACCTCATGCACTCTGTATTTAATCAATCCGCTCATACTTGTTTCCTCCTCTTGCCGTTGCGCCCGCCGCTTGTCTGCGCCGTGCCCATGTCTGTTCTCGTCTTTGCGGCAAGCTCTGCCGCCGTGTTGCTGTATTGCTCCGGATCCGCCTGTGCCAGCGCAGACACGAAGGCCTTCGCCAGCCCCGGGTCGGTGACCGCCGCAATGGCGCAGCCGGTCTTGCCAAGCCGCTCGGACAGCGTCTGCTTCGTGTACGGCAGGCGCAGCAGTGGCGCCTGCGCCGTATGGGCAAAGCCATCGGCGCGCTTGCGCGCATTGTCCGATGCGTCCTGCGCCAGCAGCAGCAGACACGCCCTGCCGGCGCGTGCCGCCGCTCCGGCGTCCTGCTCGCCGAGCGCGATGCGCCCGGCCTTGCGCATGAGGCCGAGATAGTTGGCTGCTTTATCCGTCGCTGAGCACCTCCAGTTCCGCTGCGAGCTGCTCGTAGATCTCCCCCGGGATGGGCACGTCGAACGCACGCTCGAGCGCTCGGTTCTTCTGCGCCTTTTTCAGGCACGCGGGGTTCGGGCACAGATACGCGCCGCGGCCCGCCGCCTTGCCGCGCGCATCGAGCGAGATTGCCCCGTCAGGCGCGCGTACCACCCGGATGAGTTCCGGCTTGGGCTTCTTTTCACGGCAGCCGACGCACTGCCGCTGGGGGATGGACTTGGGCATGGGTGACTGCCTCCTTTCGCATTATGCCTCGCTCTCGGGCTTGATATCGATCTTATAGCCGGTGAGCTTGGCGGCCAGACGGGCGTTCTGCCCTTCCTTGCCGATGGCGAGCGAGAGCTGATTATCCGGCACGATGACGCGGCAGCTCTTGCCCTCGTCGAGCAGCGTCACTTCCAGCACCTCGGACGGTGCCAGCGCGGCCGCAATGAATTCCTCCGGCACTTCGCTGTACTTGACGATGTCGATCTTCTCACCGCCGAGCTCGTTGACGACGCTCGCAACGCGGCCGCCCTTCGGGCCGACGCACGCGCCGATCGGGTCGATAACCGGATCTTCCGCCCAGACGGCCATCTTCGTGCGGCTGCCGGCTTCGCGGGCGATGGACTTGATCTCGACCGTGCCGTCAAAGATCTCCGGCACCTCGAGCTCGAACAGGCGCTTGACCAGCCCCGGATGTGTCCGGCTGATGAGCACCTGCGGGCCGCGCGTGCTGTTGCGCACCTCGACCACGTAGACCTTGATGCGGTCACCCTCATGCAGCACCTCGCCGCGGATGCACTCCGCCGGGGCAAGCATGGCCTCGGTATAGTCCGAGTTGGAGCTGATCTTCAAAAACGCGCAGCCGGTGCGCGGGTCGATCTTATTGACGACGCCGGTGAGGATCTCGTGCTCTTTGGAGTTGAACTCCTCGTAGATCATGCCGCGCTCCGCCTCGCGGATGCCCTGAATGATGACCTGCTTGGCAGCCTGCGCCGCGATGCGGCCGAACTGCTTGGTCTCGACCGGGACGCTGACAACGTCGCCGATCTTGGCGCGCTTGCTGATGCGGTGCGCCGCTTCCTCACTGATCTCCACATATGGGTCGATCACACGCGCGGCGACCGTCTTCTTGACGACCATTTCGATCTTCTTTTTTGCCTCATCGAGAATGACTTCCACGTTGTCCTCGCAGTCGGGCGTGTCCTTGCGGAACGCCGTCAGCATGGCCTGACGGATCTTCTCGTACATATATTCGCGCGGAATACCTTTTTCTTTTTCGATATCTGCAACTGCATCAAAAAATTCTGCGTTCATGGTCGAATTCCCTTTCCTTATATGGTCAGGTGCAGGCGCACCTGTGCGATGGCGGATTTTTGAAAAATACGGCTGGTCTTGCCGTCGGAGACGGTCACGTCCCCGTTGTCATACTGCTCGAGCGTGCCGACGTGCACCTTGCTGCCGTCAACCGGCTGGTAGAGCCGCACCTCGACCTGCGCGCCGAGAAAGCGCGCGAAATCGCCCTGGCGCTTGAGCTGCCGCTCCGCCCCCGCGGACGACACCTCGAAAACATAGCTGTCGGGAATGGGGTCGGCCTCATCGAGAATCGGATCGAGCGCACGGCTGAAATCCTCGCAGTCCCGAATCGACACACCGTCCGGCTTGTCGATATATACGCGCAAATAGCGGCTGCCCGCTTCCTTGACGTACTCCACGTCCCAGATCTCGCACCCCTGCTGCGCGGCCACAGGCTCGGCCAGCGCCAGGACGGCGTCTGTCAATTTACTCATAGATCACCATTCCATTTTCTGACACTTCGAAAGACATCAAGAAAAAGAGTGGGCGGGTGCCCACTCTGTCAAATCCTGCTTCCTTCGTACGGCAATATCATACCATCCCACGCCGGACAATGCAAGCCTTTTTTTGTGCTGCCGGGAACTTACTGGTACAGCGCCACGAATTCCTCCAGGCAGAGGTTGTGCTCGGTCATAAACTGCGCCGCCGCATCGCCGACATAGCGCACGTGCCATGGCTCGTTGCGGCCGGTGATGCTGACCTTGTCCGACGGGTAGCGGATGACGAAACCATAGTCCGCGCAGTGATCGGCCAGCCAGGTCAGAAAGCGCGCGTTGACCGTGTCCACGCTCAGGGAGGAATAGTACTGGTCCACGATGTCCGCGCCGAGGCCGGTCTGATGATCGCTCGTGCCGGGGGGCGCTGCGACGCGCGCTGCGGCCGTCTCAGCCTCGTCACGGGTATCGCCCTTTCGCATATACTCGCTGACCTGGTCCTCATACTGCTGCTTCTGCGTGAGGTACGGGCGGTAAGCGCAGTAGATATACGGGCTCCAGCCGGCGTCCTTTGCCGCCTGGAGCAGCGCGTTGAGCGCGTCAACAGCGCGGGAATCGAATGTGGACTGTGAGCCGCTGATCTTGCTCACATCCGGAACGTAGTCGCTGATATTATGCGCCTGACTTGCGATGAGATACTCCCAGGAGGAAATATCCACGTCCGGCAGATCGTCGTACTTCTTTGCGTTCGGCTTCGCCGTCGTCTGGATATCCGGCGGGAGAATGAGATCCGTCGGCGCGGCGGGCGCGGCATTGCTGCGCACTTCGTTGACGCGCGAGAGGATGAGCATGGCGCACACGACGACCAGGACCGTCAGCGCCACCGACAGCCAGAGACGTTTGTTCTTCACACAGATCCCTCCCGGACAAAAAATGAAAAGCAGCTCTTGCAAGCTGCTTTTCAGGATAGCATATTTTTCGCTTCCCGGCAAGTCCCCGTCACAGATCGACCCGCTCGTAGTTTTTGGCCGCCTTCCGGTATGCCAGCCATGACAGCAGCGCAAACGCCGCCAGCCCCACGGCCAGCACCGGCAGCTGCCGCACCTGACCGGCCGCGTCGGTCGCATCGAGATACGGCCCGACGACCGGGAAATGGGACAGCGCCTCGACGAGCGCCATGAGTACCGTCATCGGGATGACCGCCAGCAAAAATGCCCGCCCGGCGCGGATGGCCGTCTTATAAAACACGGGCAGAAACACGACGTTGAATACACCGTAAATCAGCAGCACACAGCCGAACAGCGCCACGTTCGCATCGATGCCGGCGAGGTTCGTGCCATTGGGGTTAATGCGCACGGAGAGTATCGCAAACGGGATCGCGATCACGAGCTCCGTCAGCTCCACCGCCACGACGAGCCAGGCACGGGCACGCACCTGGTCGCGCTTTGTGACCGGCAGCACGGCGCAGTAATAGACATCCTTATTCTCGCGGCCGTTGAGGAACGTGAAGAAAATACCCAGCAGGCCATAGAAAAACACGACCGTATACGGATAGTTCGGGATGATGAGCATGGCGCCGAAGAGCGCAAATACGTACATCATCGGGTGCGCCGCGAGCCGCAGATCCTTAGAGAAAATCTTCGCTGTCATAGCTTCTCCTTTCCACACGCACAAGAATGTCCTCGAGCGACATCTGTTCGTCACCGAGCTGCGCACGATAGCGCGCGAGAAAACCGGTGCGCGTGTCGCTGCAGAGAATCTGCCCGTCTTTGATCATCGTGATGTGTGAGGCGCATTTTTCCAGATCAGACGTGATGTGCGTCGAGAACAGGATGCTGCGCTCGCCGCTTTTGACCACGCCGCGAAACAGCTCCATAAGTTCATCGCGCGACACGGGATCGAGTCCGCTCGTTGGCTCGTCGAGGATGAGCAGGCGCGCATCGTGCGACAGCGCCAGCGCGAGCATATATTTCACGCGCATACCGGACGAGAGCTGGGAGACCTTCTTCGTCTCATCGAGCGCGAATAACTGCAGATAATGGCGGTATTTGTTCTCGTCCCAACGGTCGTAAAACGTTCGCGTCACGTTTGTGATGGTGCGCAGCTTTTTATTCGGGTAGAAGTCCACGCCGCCGAGCACCACGCCCAGCTGCTGCTTGCAGGCCGGCTCATCGGCGTAAAAATCACGGCCGAACATCATCACGCGGCCGCTGTCCGGATGCACGAGGTTGAGCATGGACTTGATGGTCGTGCTCTTGCCGGCACCGTTGCGGCCGATGAAGCCCGTGATAGCCCCCGGCTCCACCGCGAACGACACGTCGCGCAGCCGGAACGCCGGATAGGTCTTGCACAGGCCCTCCACTTCCAAAATGTTCACTCGCCGCTCTCCCCTTTCAGCTCACGCTCCAGCGCGGAAGCAAACACCTGCGTCTCCTCCTCAGGCACACCGGGTGCTGCCGCCTGCGCGCCTTGATCAAACACCGCGCGCACAAACGAATCATAGTACCGGCTGCTCTGCAGCGCGATGCCGCGCTCACGGTCAGCCAGCAGGATGAGCGAGTCCCCCGGCTCAAGGCCGAACATTGCGCGCACTTCCTTCGGGATCACGATCTGCCCCTTCGGGCCAATACGCACCGTGGTCATGAATTTGTCCTGCATCGTCTCCATGCAATCCGCCCCCCATGTAAGAATCGTATTACTTTTCTTACTTTGTACCACAAGTCGAACAAATTGTCAATCCGTTTTCTACGCGGGGCAAGAATTATGTAAACCTGGTCGAGAAAAAAACGATCCCCTGCCGGCCGGCAGGGGATCTGTTGCATATGAGATAACTTAGAGCGCCTCAACGTCCTTGATGAAAGCCTGGACGGCTTCTTCCGGGACGAGCTTCTTGCTGAGAACGAGATCAACAATATCGCCAACGGTCTTCTTGTAGAAGAGCTTCAGGGGATACTTAGTCAGAGACGGAACCGTCTTCATCATGATCTCCTTGCCGTTCATGTCCTCGATAAACGTCTTAACACTCAGAGTTTTGTAATCCATGATATGTTCTCCTTTCAATTTTGAGCACACCGACCATTTTTCAATCTGGAATGGCCTTCCGTTTAAAGATTAACGCTTTTTGGTGATTTTGTCAAGTATAACGTGTAATTTTCTTTGTCTCACCGTCATTTTTTATTCAAAATTAGATATGAATTTTGATTATCTTTTTAGAAGTTCTTATATGCCGGTATAGCCCGTATTTACAGGCTTTTCCGGCATTTTTCGTATCGGAAGAAACTCACATATATTTTTATATCCGCTTAGGTTTTTGCTTTCAAAAGTAGTAAAGAAGTAGTAAAACCTTGATTTACTACTAAGCTGCTATCCGCAGCATTTCAGCTTTTGCGCTGTCGAAAGTAGCGTGTGCGTAATAGTTCAGCGTCATAGTAATGTTGGAATGTCCCATAATGTACTGTAATGCTTTCGGGTTCATTCCGGCATTTGCCATGTTGGTACAGAACGTATGACGTAAGGTGTGCGGTGTCATTACTTTCGGTAGAGCTTCCTCATGGTACTTGTTGTACTTCTTTGCAAGCCCCCTAAACATACCGTCATAATTGGTAGCTGTTTTCGGGTAGCCGTCCCGGTTGAGGAAAAGGAAGTTGCTGTAACCGTCAATAGTAACAGCTTTTGCACCCCTGCGCCGTTTCAGCACTCGGTTAAATGCTTCATATACTTTTTCGCTCATTGGAATTTGACGAATACCGCTTTTCGTTTTTGGTGTTTCAATGTAATATCCTGTTTCCGCACTTCTTAAAAGTTGGTGGTCTACATTGATTATCCTATTCTCAAAGTTAATGTCAGTATCGGTCAGCCCGCAAAGTTCAGAGATACGAAGCCCTGTCCCAAGCAAAATAATAAGCTCGTCATAATACTTCTGATAAACTTTGTCATTTTGAGCAAAGGACAAAAAACTTTCTTCCTGCGCTGGTGTTAGCGGAACCTTTGGTTCTGTATCATCTTCAATGACAGTGTTTAACTGGAAGTCAAAAGGATTTTTCCTTATGCAATCGTCCTGTATCGCTGTGTAAAAGGCAGCTTTCAAGGAACGCTTGTCATTACTGATAGTCTTATAGGAAATTCCTTTTTCTTTCATGCGGATTGCCCATTCTTTCGCGTCGGACAGCTTCACGCTGTCAATCGGGCAGCCCCCAAGTTTATCTTCTTCCAGTAGCTTCATCAGCCGCTTGCGTCCGTTTTTCGTATTGTACCTTACATTTCCCCGGTGGCGTATCTGCTTTGCATAAAGTTGGCAGACCGTCATTTTCTTGCCTATGGTGTCTATCCCGTCGTCAAGGTCTTTCTGTATCTCTTTTACCTTTTCTCGTAGGGATATATCCTCACGCTTTCCGGCAGGGGTCTTGTCCGTAGGTACTAACTTCCACGCATACACAAACTGCGGATTACCAAAGGTATCTATATATTTGTAAGCATATCTTCCGTCTTTTCTCTGGCTCTCTCCCGACCGCAAAACTCGATTTTTGCTGTCACGTCTTTTCTTTGACATTTTTCAATGCTCCTTTCCAAGACGGAAAGAGCCTTGATATGCTTATCCCATTATAGCACATTCAAGGCTCAATTTCACTATCAGATTGTGTCTATGGTATCAATCATTTTTTCAAACTGTTTGCGCTTGATTTGAATACGGTTGCCGTTCATAATAACCCACCCGGCGGCAGGATTTTCCTCGGCTAATTTACGCAGCTTGTTTTCTCCGATACGGAAGTATTTAGCTGCTTCATCTATCGTAAGCGTGTATTTTTCCCAAATAACGGTCTGCCGTTTCATCAAAAATCAAAGCTCCTGTTTTCTGTGTCATATTAAAATCCTCCTGTTTTTTAATAGCCGCCGTACATATCGTGGTTGACAAGGGCGGTGTAATAGCTGTCAATGGTGTTGGGCGCGTTGAAAAGTACCGCTTTCAGATATTGCTTGATGTTACGGATTTTCGTGGTGTTCTCTTTCATGCAGTCAAAGACAAATTCAATGTGGCTGCTGTTCAGCTTCATAAACTTTGCTTTGACAAGCTCTGCCGGATAATCGTCCCCGGCGATACGAATTGTCTTTCGTTTGGTGCAGACAGTTTCAAGGATAAGGGACACAATCTCGTCCAAGCGTTCCCTGTCAATGTTGGTATGCTTGATAAAATGCTCATACTCGATATTGTCCTTGATGATTTCCTCATACACGCTGTATGCGTCTGCCGCTTCCGTTCCTTTCCGTTCCGGCTCTGCCGTTTCTTCCCTCAAAGGAGAGGGGTTAGGGGAAAGGATAGGAATGGAATGGTTACTTGATAAATCCGTATTTGATTTTTCTTTTTTTGGTAAGTCAGTCTTTTGTATATCTTTATTTAATTGCATTGGATTTTCCAACGTAGGTTTTTCCTGCGTAGGATTTTCCAATGTTGGATTTCCCAATGTTGGATTTTCCAATGTAGGTAAATCCGGCGTAGGCGGCTGCGGCTGCTCGAATATCACATAGTCCGCGCCCCGCAAGCGTCCTTTCTCGTCGCGCTCCCTTGAACGCTGAATATATCCGGCTCTTTCAAGCTCCCGGACAGCTTCGCGGATAGCGTCGATTTTTTCCCGGTTGATATAGGACAGTCCCGCAAGGGTATAGTCCCAATCCTCCGGCAAGGACAGCATTTGCGATAACAGCCCTTTTGCCTTTAGGGAAAGTTCTTTGTTGCGTAAATGGTGGTTACTCATAACCGTATATCCTGTGTTTCTCTCCACGCGGAAAACTGCCATAGCTTCATCAACTCCTTTGCTGCATATTTGTTACGCGGTAGAACAGCGATTTTAAGGGTTTAGGTATCAATCCCTTACCCTGTGAAAACCGTACCCGCAAAGCCTTGTGTAGCAAGACTCTTTTTGCCCCTACTGCGTAACATGAGGGTAAAAAAATAGCGGCGTTCCTTGTTTCCCGGTTGGGATAAGGTAACGCCGCCAGTGCGGTGCTATATGAAAT
>DBFWVW010000029.1:0-21548 GCA_048217285.1 Oscillospiraceae bacterium | reverse complement strand
CAAGTACCCGGCCGCGTGAGGCTAGCTGAGTGAGGTGAGTAATCGAGAGAATTGGAGAGCATTCCCCCCTGTATCGCAAAAGCAGAGATTTTGGAATGAAAATGTTACTTAGAGGAGAAGAAGAAAAATGTCAAACACGAGCAATGCATCGAAAAATGTGAAGCGCTTCCTGCTGTTGTTCGCACTCGGAGTCGCTTATGGCTTCATGTATGTCATGCCGTATATGAAGTCCAGTTTCTACGATCAGATGATCGCCGCCATGGGCTGCACGAATGCCCAGCTCGGCTCTCTGATGACCTATTACACAATCGCACTCACAATCTCCTACCTGCCCGGCGGCTGGATCGGAGATAAGTTCAACCCGAAGCCGGTTCTGCTGGCCTCCATCTTTGGCCAGGCGATCCTCAGCTTCCTGTTCATGTTTACCTATCAGAGCTACACGATGGCCGTCATCATCTGGCTGCTCATGGCGCTGACTGGCGGTTTTGCTTTCTGGCCGGCCATCATGAAGGGCATCCGCATGACGGGCACCGACGAAGAGCAGGGCCGTCTGTACGGCATTTTCGAGGCACTCAACGGCTTCGCGTCCCTGCTGCTGAGCTTCATCATGATCGGTATCATGGCGATCGCCGGCAAGGGTGACCTTGTCACCGGCTTTAAGAGCGCGCTCGCCTGCATGGGCGGCCTGTCGGTCGTCTCCGGTCTGCTGGTTCTGTTCCTGATGCCGAAGGAAGCCACTTACGGCACAAAGACGGAAGCGGACGGCGAGGCGAACAAGATCACCTTCAAAGATTACCTGAGCGCATTTAAGATTCCCGGCGTGTGGATCATGGCCATCCTGGTTTGGTGCTATGTGACCATCTCTGCCGTGGCCAGCTATCTGACCCCGTACAGCACGGATGTGCTCGGTATGTCCGCCGTCGTTGCCGCGAGCATCGGCACGATCCGTACCTATGGCTGCCGCCTGGTTGGCGGCCCGCTTGGCGGCGTTCTCGCCGACAAGACGTTTAAGTCCGTTTCCAAAGAGCAGGTTCTCGGTCAGACCGCCTGCATTGTTACTCTGGGCATCTTCCTGATCCTGCCGGTCGGCACGAACAGCACGGTGCTTGTGATCCTCCTGCTTCTGGTGGGTGTTGCGATGTTCCTGTGCAAGGGCACGTACTTCTCCGTACAGGCCGAGCTCGGCATCCCGACGAACGTCTCCGCGACGGCCGTCGCAATCGCGACCCTCATCGGCTACCTGCCGGATATGTTTGTGCACACCATGTTTGGCAACTGGATCGACCAGAACGGTGCAGCCGGTTATGACAAGATTCTGCTTTACGGAGTTGGGACCGCAGTTCTCGGTGTCGTTGCGGCTCTGCTGGCAGTTGCCCAGTCGAAGAAGATCGCAAAACGCAAGGCTGCCGAGCAGGCTGCGTAATCCCGCAAAATACAAGGAGGCTTATCCATGAGCAAGATCAAGATCAACACAGTCCGCTGTAAAGGCTGTGGTTACTGCGTGAATGACTGCCCACGCAAGGCGCTGTCGTTCTCCGGTAACATCAATGACAAGGGCTATGACACCGTTCAGGTCGACGATTCCCTGTGCGTCGCCTGCGGCACGTGCTACCGCGTGTGCCCCGACAGTGTTTTTGAAATCCTGGAATAAGAGGTAAGAACATGAGCAAACAACTTATGAAGGGCAATGAGGCCCTGGCAGAAGCGGCGCTGCGCGCCGGCTGCCGTTTTTACAGCGGTTATCCCATCACCCCGCAGACCGAGATCCTGGAGTACCTGGCCAAGCGTATGGACGAAGTGGGCGGCACGTTCGTGCAGACCGAGTCCGAGCTGGCCGGCGTCAATATGCTCCTCGGCGCGGCGGCGGCCGGCGCCCGTGCGCTGACCAGCTCCGCCGGCCCCGGATTCTCCCTGAACCAGGAGGGCATCTCCTACCTGGTCGCGGCGGATCTTCCGGCGGTTATCATTAACGTCATGCGTATCGGCACCGGCCTCGGCGACATTGCCCAGGGCCAGGGCGACTATTGGCAGATGACCCGCGGCGGCGGCCACGGCGACTACCGCACCATCGTGCTGGCGCCGGCTTCCGTGCAGGAAAACTGTGACATGATGACCACCGCCTTTGATCTGGCGGAGAAGTACCGTCATCCTGTGTTGGTCGCGTCCGACGCTGCCATCGGCCAGATGGTCGAGGGCGTGGAGCTCAAGGATTTCGTCGATCACGACATCGATCAGTACGACTGGGCGATCCGCGGCTGCAAGGCCGGCCAGGCGCCCCGCAAGGTCCAGAACGTCTACTACACCAACCCGCAGTACCCCGAGTTCCTGCGCAGCAAGTATCAGGCGATCGAGGACAACGAGCAGCGCTGGGAGTCCTACCAGGCGGAGGACGCCGACGTGGTGCTCGTGGCTTACGGCATCAGCTCCCGCATCTCGAAGGAAGCGGTGAACATGGCCCGTGCCGAGGGCTTCAAACTCGGCCTGATCCGCCCGATCACGCTCTGGCCGTACCCGGTCAAGGCGTTTGAGACCTGCAAGAACGCCAAGGCGTTCATGACGGTCGAGATCAACATCCTCGGCCAGATGGTCGACGATGTGAAGCTGGCTGTGGAAAACAAGTATCCGGTCGGCTTCTATGGCACGTTCTTTGGTCTGCCGGAACCGGAAGAAATCGTCGCGCAGGCCAAGGCCATGCTGGAAAAGGAGGGGAAATAAATGAAACTCAAAGCACCCGAAACTGTCTTTTCCTCCGCCGGCTTCTGCCCCGGCTGCGGCCACGGCTTGGCCACTCGCCTGATCGGCGAGGTCTCCGAGGAACTCGGCATTCAGGAAAAAATGCTGGCCGTCGTGGACGTTGCCTGCTGCTCGTTCAACATTGACTACTGGCGCTACGATACCATCATGGCGGCGCACGGCCGCGACATCCCGACGGCTGTCGGCGTCAAGCACATCCGCCCCGAGAACCCGGTCTTTGCTTACCTGGGCGACGGTGCTGCCTACTCCATCGGCATGGCGGAGACCGTGCACGCGGCTCTGCGCAACGACAACATCTGCGTGTTCGTCGTCAACAACAGCGTCTTCGGCATGACCGGCGGCCAGATGGCCCCGACCACCCTGCCGCACCAGAAGACCGCTACGTCCCCGCGCGGCAAGGATCCCGCCCGCTACGGCACTCTGAACGTCGTCGACGTGCTCGGCAAGATGGACATTGCCTATCTGGCGCGCGGTGAACTGGTCGGACCTGCCGGCATGAACAACTGCAAGAAGCTCATCCGCAAGGCGTTTGAGCACCAGCTCAATGGCGACGGTTTCTGCCTCGTCGAGCTGCTCAGCCCCTGCCCGACCAATCTGAATATGCCGCCGGTGAAGGCCCGCGAGCATGTGCACAACGAAATGACCAAGTATTTCCCGATCGGCGAATACATTGACAAGAAGGGTGGTAATCAGGCATGATGGTAGAAATGATTTGCGCCGGATTCGGCGGCCAGGGTGTTCTGACCACCGGTCTGATCCTGGCGGAAGCCGGCATGAAGCTCGGCATGAACGTGCTGTGGTATCCGTCCTACGGCTCCGAGATGCGCGGCGGCACGGCCAACTGCACCATTAAGTTCTCCGACAAGGAGATCGCCAGCCCCTGCGCCAAGAAGATCGACATCCTCATGGCCATGAACGCGCCGGCGATCGATAAGTTCGAGAGCAGCCTGCGCCCGGGCGGCCTGCTGCTGGTCAACAGCTCGCTCGTGCACGAGCGCGAATACCGCGATGACATCCAGGTCGTCAAGGTCCCCATGACCGAGATCGCTGCGGAGTATGAGAACCCGAAGGGCGCCAACATCGTCATGATGGGCGCCATGGCAGCCAACTCCGATCTGTTCACGGAAGATGATCTGGAGCGTCTGACCAACGAGTTCTTTGAGAAGAAGGGCAAGGTCAACCCGAAAAACAGCCTCTGCTTCCGCGCCGGTACGCAGATCCACTAAGCTGGCGAACTCCACGGGTCTTGCTCATTATAAATCAGCACCCGGGGCGCTGCCCGGCAGCGCCCCGGGAAAATCCCGCTCTGGAGGTGTAAATTTTTGAATGTTTTAGACGTCATCATCATTCTGGCGTATTTTGTCGGAATGATCGTGCTCGGTTTGATCGCAAACAAAAAGCAGACCGGCGTGGATGACTATTATCTGGGCGGCCGCTCCATGGGCGCCCTGAAGATCGGCGCGCTCTGGATGGCCGGCTGGATCGGCGGCTCGTCCGTCATCGGTACATCCTCAAACAGCTATTCCATGGGCATCACCGGCATCTGGTATGTAGGCGCCATCGCCATCGGCTGCGTGATCTTCGCGCTCGTCATGGCCAGGCCCGTCAAGCGCGTGAGCGAAAAGCTCCAGAACATCACGTTTCCGGAACTGATCCATGCGCGCTATGATCAGAAAAACAGCACCATGGCCAGCATCACGACCATTCTTGCGATGATCGGCTACACGGAGGCGCAGTTTGTCGCCGGTGCTTCGATTTTGAATGTGCTCACGGGCTGGAACCTGGGCGTGTGCTACATTCTGGCGGCCGTGGTCATTGTGTTCTATGTCTCGACGGGCGGCCTGCTCGCCGTGACGTATACCGACATCGTACAGATGGCCCTGCTGTTGCTGGGCGTGGTCTTTTTGGCGGTTCCGCTGGTCGGCTCGCAGCTGCACGAAATGGGCGCGAACCTTGTCACCGACCTGCCGGCAGGCTATTTCGACCTCGGCGCTTGGGGCTGGCCGACGATCCTTGCACTGGGCCTGTCCACGATCATGTCATTTTTCACGAGCATGGACAGCTATACCCGCTGCATTGCGGCCAAGGATGCCAAAACCGCCCGCACCGGAACAATCTATGCGGCCGTGCTTGTGTTTGTCATTGCCGGCGCCAGCACGTTCCTCGGCATGGCCGGAAAGCTCATCCTGCCCGATCTCTCATCGTCCAACAACGTCATTGCGGCGCTCGTGGTCGAGCTCTTCCCGCACGGGCTCAAGGGCCTCGTGCTCATCGGCGTGCTCAGCGCCATCATGTCCACGGCCGACATTTCCGTCCTGACCGGTTCGGCCAACCTGACGAAGGATATTTACCAGCGCTACATCAATCCCAACGCATCGGACAAGACGCTCCTGCGCATGGGCCTGTTTGCGTCCCTGCTCGTGGGTGTGCTCGGTGCGATTTTCGGCTGGTTCACGCAGGACATCATGAACATCCTGCTCATCACGTTCACCATCAATTCGGCCGGTCTGTTCCTGCCGACGCTCGGCGCGTTCTTCTGGAAGAAGTCGTGCTCGGCGGGCGCGTTCGCGTCCATGCTCTCGGCAACGGTCATCGCCGTTGTCTGGTACATCGGCGGCAAAGTCAGCGCGCTGCCGCTGTTTTCCATTGATGCGCTCTGGCCCAGCTTCGGCGTGTCGGCCGTGCTGTATTTCATCATCTGCCTCACGCACCGTCAGACCCCGGAAGAGCAGGAAAAAGCAGAGAAATTTTACGCGGCGAAGTGAGCCGCACCCCCCATCCCAAGATAGGAGTATTGTCACAATGGAGCAAATGAAGAAGATGCCCCTCGAGGGGATTCGTGTCGTGGAGCTGGCGACGGTCGTCGCCGCCCCGACCGCGTCGCGCGTGCTGTGCGCGTTCGGCGCAGAAGTCATCAAAGTGGAAACCAAGATCGGTGACGAGATGCGCCGCGCCGGTGAGTTTGAGATGGTTGTGTGCGAGGACGATAAGAACCCGCTGTTCACCATCCAGAACAGCGGCAAGCGCCTGACGAGCATCGATCTGAAAAATCCGGACGGCAAAGCGGCCATGCTCAAGCTGCTCGAGACGGCCGACGTGTTCCTCACGAACGTCCGCCTGCCGTCGCTGGGCCGTCTGGGCCTCGATTACGAGACGCTGCACAAAGCCCATCCCGGCCTTGTGTACGCGCACTTCTCCGGCTTCGGCCCCAAGGGTCCCGACGCCGCAAAGCCCGGCTTTGACAGCACGGCGTTCTGGCTGCGCAGCGGCCCGATGGCCGACTGGCAGGTGCCCGGCTCGTTCCCGTTTACGCCGACCTACGCCTTCGGCGACATGGCCACGAGCTCGGCGTTCCTGTCCGGCATCCTCATGGCGCTCATCGGCAAGAAGAGCACCGGCATGGGCACGTTTGTGAGCACGTCGCTGTTTGCCAGCGGCATCTGGTGCAACGCCATCGGTGTTGTGTCCCACCAGCCGCAGTTCGGCGGAGAGCGCCCGAACGATCCCCTGCGCCCGGCCGACCCGTTTTGCCACTTCTATGAGTGCAGCGACGGCAAGTGGATCGGCGTGTTCGACAACGAGTACCGCCGCGAGCTGCCGAAGTTTGCCAACCTGTTCGGTATGCCGGAGATCGCCGACGATCCCCGCGCCGCCAGCCTCGAGGCGCTGCACGAGACCGATTACGTCGTCGAGATCGTCACGCGGCTCAATGCCATCTTCCAGACCAAAACCGCCGCCGAGTGGGAAGCGTTCCTCTCGGAAAACAACGTCTCCTGCGAGCGTATGCGCACCATCCGTGACGTGAGCACAGACGAGCAGGCCATTGCCAATGGCTATATCCAGAAGGTCACCTTCCAGGATGATCTCGAGGTCATGATGCCGTGCCCGCCGATGCAGCTGACGGAGTATGCCATGCGTCCCTACACGTCCGCCGGCCGCCTCGGCGCCGATACGGACAGCATTTTCCACGATCTTGGGTATACCGATTCGGAAATCGCCGCCATGAAAGACAGCGGCGCCATTCAGTAAAAAAAGGAGATCACACCATGAAAATTGTTCTGGCAGAAGTGCCCTATACCAAAGACAGAGACATCAGCGTTGAAAAATCCTGCGTCCCCGAGGGCGCGGAGCTGACCATGGCCGTGTTCGACGAGCACGCTGAGAATAACGACGCGTTCTACGCCGAGATCAAGGACGCCGACATCATCGTCGACGGCTACGTCCACTTCGGCAAGAAAGAGATCGACGCCATGGATCACTGCAAGGTCATCTCCTTCCAGTCCACCGGCTACAACGAGGCCGACCTCGACTACGCGAAGGAAAAGGGCATTGCCGTCTGCTCCATCCTCGACTACTGCACGCAGGAGACTGCCGAGAGCGCCATGGCTCTCATGCTCAACCTCCAGCGCGGCATCCGCCAGTATGACCGCAGCGTCCAGCAGGATCACGTCTGGGATTACCAGGTCGTTCCGCACCTCAAGCGCATCGCCGGTCAGGTCATGGGCATTGCCGGTCTCGGCCGCATCGGCCAGTCCGTCGCCCGCAAGGCGCAGGCGTTCGACATGGAGGTCATCGCCTACGACCCGTTCCTGCCGCCCGCCATTGCCGAGAACCTCGGCGTCAAGCTCGTTGATTTCGACACGTTGCTGGCCGAGTCCGATGTGCTGAGCCTGCACATGAACCTCACCGAGGAGAACTATCATATGTTCAACAAGGAAGCGTTCATGAAGTGCAAGAAGCACCCCATCATCGTCAACGAAGGCCGCGGCCCGCTGATCTGCGACGACGACCTCGTCTGGGCGCTGGATAACGGCTACATCCGTGGCGCTGCGCTCGACATGGTCGAGAGCGAGGATCCGGATCTGAATACCTGCCCGCTCGTCGGCCGTGACGATGTGCTGCTCACCCCGCACAGCGGCTACTACTCCGATACGTCCAACTACCTGGTCGCAAAGCTGTCCATGGACAACGCCCTGTACTACGTCAACGGCGAGTACGACAAGGTCAAGTCCATCCGCAACGGCGTCAACGCCTGATCCTCTCCCCCGCTTGTTTCCGCTGGGCTGCCAATTTCCTGTAATCTCGTTTTTCTACCCTTCTTTCTGTTCTGTTTTGCGATTAACGGATATATCTTCTCTCCTACCAGCCGTCCAGTGGATTCCAAATATCCCGTGTTCGCGTCCGGTCTCCGGTGCGGACACGGGTCTGAAAACCAGTATGTGCCGGGCACCGCGTCAGGTGTCCGGTGCTTTTTTGCGGTTGACAGCGCCCGGCAAGCACAGTAAAATCAAGGAGGCGGGCGGGTACCCGCCAGAGAAAGAGAACGTTTTGGATCGCGGAGGTGTTTCTCATGGAACCTGCAAAAGTATATTTTTCCGATCTGCGCACGCATGAAGTCAGCACGCTCGAGAAGCTGCACCGGCTCATGAAGGCGGCCGGCTTTGAGCAGATCGACTTCAAGGACAAATATGTCGCCGTTAAGCTCCACTTTGGCGAGCCGGGCAACATGGCCTATCTGCGTCCGAACTGGGCGCGTGTTGTGTGCGACTATGTGCGCGAGCTCGGCGGCAAGCCGTTTCTCACCGACTGCAACACGCTCTATGTCGGCGGCCGCGCCAACGCGCTCGATCATCTGGACAGCGCCATGCTCAACGGCTATACGCCCATGACCACCGGCGCGCAGTGCATCATTGCCGACGGGCTCAAGGGCGAGGACTATGATCTCGTGCCCATCCGCGGCGGCAAATATCTGCGTGCGGCGAAAATCGGCCGCGCCATCATGGACGCCGATATCTTCATTTCCCTCACGCACGCCAAGGGCCACGTGTCCGCCGGGTTCGGCGGTGCGCTCAAAAATATCGGCATGGGCTGCGGCTCGCGCGCCGGCAAGGAGGAGATGCACAGCTCCGGCAAGCCGGTCGTCGATGCCGACAAGTGCATCGGCTGCGGCAAGTGCATCGAAAACTGCGCGCACAACGGTCCGCACATCGAAAACGGCAAGTGCACCATCCTGAAGTATAAGTGCACCGGCTGCGGCCGCTGCATCAACGTCTGCCCGATGCACGCCATCCACGCGGACTATGCGATCGCAAACGAGCTGCTCAACTGCAAGATCGCCGAGTATGCCAAGGCGGTCGTCGACGGCCGTCCGTCGTTCCACATCGCGCTCGCGCTCGACGTGTCGCCCTGCTGCGACTGCCACGACCACAGCGATGTGCCGATCGTGCCGAATGTGGGTATGTTCGCGTCCTTTGACCCCGTGGCGCTCGACACTGCCTGTGCGGATATGATCAATGCGCAGCCGGCCAATCCGAACAGTGCGCTCGCGCAAGAGCACGATCACGATCACTTCACGGCTATGCACCCGGACACGGACTGGCGCGCCGCCGTTGAGCACGGCGAGGCCATCGGACTTGGCACGACGCACTATGAACTCGTGACGGTCTGATGTAAGACATTATAGAAAAGGCTCCCCATCCAGGGGAGCCTTTTTGCGCTTTGCGGCCCTTTAGTCCAGCAGCGCGAGTGCCTGCAGGACGGCCGCGGCTGAGACATCGGCCGCGTGCTGCTCAAACTGCTCGAACGACGCGGCGGCCGTGCCGTCGGCAAGGTCCGAGATCGCGCGCACCACAGCAAACGGCACGCCGCTCATGCTCGCCGCCTGCGCGACCGCACCGCCCTCCATCTCCGCCGCCATGGCGGCCGGGAACGCGCTGCGGATGGCGGCCTTCGCCGCCGCGCCGGAGATGAACTGATCGCCCGTGGCGATCAGGCCGCGGTGCACCCGTTGCGCTCCGGCGGCGCTGCCTGCTGTCCGCGCCAGCAGCGCGGACAGCGCCGCATCGGGCGCGAACACCGTCGGCGCAGCGGGATCACCCATGCACACGCAGCCGCGCGCGAAGCCGATGGGCGCGGCGTCAAAATCATGCTGCACCAGCCCGTCAGCCACCACGATGTCGCCGACGGCGAGCCCGCTTGCAAGCCCGCCCGCGATGCCGGTGTTGATGACCGCGCCGGGTGCGAACCGGTCGATGAGCACCTGCGTGCAGCGCGCCGCGCTGACTTTGCCGATGCCGCACTTGACGAGCACGACCTCCCGAGCGCCCAGGCGGCCCGTGTGAAAGACCAGCCCGCGCACAGTCTCCTGTGCGGGCTGCTCGAGCGCCGCGATGAGCGCGGCAAGCTCCGAATCCATGGCGCCGATTACGCCGATTCGGCCATAAGACATGGTCACGACTCCTTCCGGGAGACACGGCCGCGGCCGTGTCGTTTTCGTTCACCTTAATCCATCTGCGCGCCGGTGTCAAGCCGCGCTGCGGAAAGGATGCGCCGTATCCGGACCGCGCTGTTTGGCATTTGCTTGAAATGCTTGAAATTTTCCTGTATTTGATATAAAATGCAGTATCATAATGCCAGCCGTGGAAAATCACGGGTGGGGGAAAGAGGGGCACCGGGCTATGCTTCAAGTGGCGGTGTGTGACGATGAGGCGTTGTTTCTCGACCGGACGGTGCGGCTGCTGCACGATTCGTTCGGGGAGATGCCGCACGAAATTCAGACATTTCAAACCGCGGACGCGGTGCTGACCGCACTTGGGGCGGCGGACTACCGGCCGGACATCGCGGTACTGGACATCCGCATGGCGGACGTAGACGGGATCGCGTTGGCCAAGCGGATCAACCGCAGTGTGCCGGCCTGCCGGATCATTTTTCTCTCCAGCTACACCGGTTATCTCATGGATGCCTACGAGGCGGAGCACGTCTATTATGTGCTCAAGCCGGACATGGCGGCGCGGTTGCCGGTTGCGCTGCGCAAGGCGCTGACCGCACTGGCGTCCGACAAGGCGCTGACCGTCCGGCGCGGCGCGTTCATCCAGCGCATTGAGCTGGACCGGGTGCTGTGCCTGGAGCGCGTCCTGCACAGGATGGTCGTCCACATGACCGACGGGGATCTGGAGACATCGCAGGATCCGCAGGAGCTGCTGGAGAGCGAGCAGGTAGAAGATCGCTTTATCCATTGCCATAAGAGCTACTGGGTCAATGCGCGGATGATCACGGGTATGGAACGCGACAATTTCCGCCTGAACGGCGGAATGCTGATTCCGATCAGCCGTTCGCACCGGAACGAGGCCAGAGCGGCATTTTTCCGGTTGCTGGCCGGCCGGACCGCACAGATGGATGCGCAGTCGGACGGCGGCTTCGCTGCGGAGGGGGCTCACGATGGCATATAACGGTTATGTAGCGGACCTGTTTTTCAACACCTGCGCGATCGCCCTGTGGGCGGCCTTCCTGTGGCGCGTGCTCGACGGTCCGCGCTTTTCGACATGGCTGACGGTGCTCCTGGCCGCGGTCATCGGGGCCATATATATGGCGGCGACCCTGCTGCTTACGAACGTGGGGCAGGTGCGCGCGCTGATGTTCCCGCTGTGCTCGCTTGCGATGGCGTTTTTGCTCTTTCACGGCAAGCCGGGGCGCAAGCTGCTTGCGGTCGCTGCGGAAATGGCCGGTTCTCTGCTGCTGGAGCTGCTGTTCACGCCGCTGATGATTGATCTGGCGCCGAGCGATAAGCTGTCAGTCTGGGCAGACCCGCGCTCGCTGTTCTACAGTGTGACGTTTTTGCCGGTGCTGGCGCTGGGGTTGGGGCTGATCAGTCTGCTGTTCACGCGCTTGAAAAACAACCTCTCCGGTAAGCAGCTGCTGATCTTTTCGGCGTTTCCGATCACACAGATGGTCTGCGAGGCCTCGCTCGTGACGCTGATGTTCACGCCGCCGCACTATGAGTATATCCCCATGCAGCTGACTGTGTCGGTGTTGTTTCTGGTTTCGGACATCCTGCTTTACCGCACCATGGTGCATACGGAGCAGCGTGTGCAGCTCGAGGTGGAAAACCAGCTGCTGGAAAAGCAGCTCGACGCACAGCTCGCGCACTACAGCGACCTGACCGAACAGTACGAGCAGATCCGCGCCATGCGGCACGACATTTCCCACCACTTAAATACCATCCATGCCCTCCTGCAGGAGGGCAATCTGCAGGCGGCATCGGAATACTCCGAGCAGCTGCTGCCGATGCAGACGTACATTTCTCGCCTCGGGAAATGCCGCAACCCGGTCGTGGACGCGTTCTTATACAGCCGCATACAGGACGCGGAGAGCCGGGGCGTGCCGGTACAGGCGGACGTGTCGCTGCCGGCGGAGCTGCCGGTGTCCAATACGGACCTGATCGTCGCTTTCGGCAATATGCTCGACAATGCATTGGAAGCCTGCGAGGGTGTGCCCGACGCGCAGATCCGTCTGCGGGCCTATCTCACGAAGGGATATCTCGTCATTCAGGAGCGCAACCCGGTGCGCGGAGACGCACCGGCGGCCAAGCCCCGGCGCATTCCGGAGCTGGAGCGCGGCGTGGGCTTTCGCATTTTGAGCAGTCTGGCGCAGAAGTATGACGGCAGTTTTCAGCACGCGCTGGAACCGGACGGCGGGTATGCCGTCACGCTCATGCTCCGGGCTGCGCCAGACCCGGTCATGGATCGGGAAAAGACAGCGGAAAGGAGCTGATTTTATGCGGATTGCAGTCCCCTATGAAAACGGAAATATTTTTCAGCATTTTGGCCGTTCGGAGGCGTTCAAGTTTTATGACGTGACCGACGGCGCTGTCACAGCCGAGACCGTTGTGTCGACGAACGGCAGCGGTCATGGTGCGCTGGCAGGCTTCCTCGTGGCGCACCATGCCGACGCGGTCATCTGCGGCGGCATTGGCGGAGGTGCTCAGGCGGCGCTCGCAGGAGCCGGCATCCGGTTTTACGGCGGCGTGCATGGCAGCGCGGACGCGGCGGTACAGGCGCTGCTCGACGGCTCGCTCGGCTATGATCCCGAGGCGCGCTGTGATCATCACGATCCCGCACACGGCGCGGGCCATACCTGCGGCGCACATGGCTGCGGGGAACACACTTGCCATGGCTGATATGGAAAGCCCGGACTGGTGCAGTTGTGCATCAGCCCGGGCTTTTGCGGCGTTTCAAGTGCTGAGACGCTCGGTGTCTTGATCATTTGAGGAACGGCGCCCCGTACGGGGCGCGACGACCAACGCCGACCGCATTAGGGCCATGTCAGACGAATTTCAATCCACGCGCCCCGTACGGGGCGCGACTTGCAGATTATATCAAAGGTCATCGGCTTCGGGATTTCAATCCACGCGCCCCGTACGGGGCGCGACCAGTGGGCGTAGACCGATTAAAGTTGTGCTTCATATTTCAATCCACGCGCCCCGTACGGGGCGCGACGGCAAAAACGCCAAAAATGATCTTGCGTTTTTGCACAAAGAGCATAAAAACAAACATTTGATGTGCAAAAAATGCACATCCGTGATCTTGACAGCGGCGTGCGCGTTGAAAAAACCGCAATAATTCCGGTGCGAACCGCCGCGGAAAATGCCGCACGCTTCCGGTTCGCACTGGCGCTAGAAAATGAGTGCGTCGTCTAAATCAAAGCTCGGATGAATGCCGAAGTGCGCTACTTTGGATTTGTACTTTTCCCCGAGATAGTAAAAGCGCAGGCTGTCCTTTTCCGGGTCCATGATCGCGCACAATTTATGCTGCAGTTGCGTACACTGCGTTGCATCCAAGTGACATTCAAAGACGGAGTTTTGCACACGCTGTCCATAATTGACACACTGCCGGGCAATCTGCCGCAGGCGCTTGCGGCCGCCGGCATCCTCTGTATTGACATCATAAGTGATCAGTACCAGCATCGTCAAGCCTCACTTCCACAAGAACGGCGGATAGGCATCCAGATCGCCGCGCAGGTAACGAGCAAGCAGCATTGCCTGTGCATAAGGGACGAGCCCCCAGACCATTTTTTCTTTTAAGTATGGATGCGTGAGCGATTCCTGCTTGCGCCTTTGCCATGCGGTCAAAAAGGCGCGGCGTGCGTCATCTGTGAGATAGTAAGCGCCGTTTTCTTTTTGCGCAAAGTCTTTGCGTGTCACGGCGCCGAGATTGATCTGCGCGAGCACAAAACGGTCAGCCAGTGGTGCGCGCAGTTCCTCCAGCAGGTCGAGCGCGAGCGAGGCGCGGCCCGGTCGCAGCGTGTGCAGAAAGCCGACGGCCGGATCGAGCCCGACAGATTCCAACGCGCCGGCAATCTCGTTGCCAAGCAGCGTATACGCAAAGGAAAGCATGGCATTGACCGGATCTAATGGCGGACGGCGGCTGCGGCCGGAAAAGGGAAAGTCGCGCGCATTGCGGAGAATCAACTGCGGAAAGACGGAGAAATATGCTTTGGCGGCACTGCCCTCGATGCCGAGCAGCGTGTCATATCCGGAGGCTTCGGAGATTTGCTGCAGGGCTGTTTTCATCTGGTCAATTCCGGCACCGACGACGGCCAGATCCAGACGGTCGGGATGATCGCGGCGAAAGTGTTCCAGCAGCCAACGGCCGTTATAGATTTTGCCGGTCAGGAACATTTTCGCAATCGGCAAGGCGCAGGCGCTGTCATCGGCAGTACGATACTGCGTGGTGCGCAGCAGAACGTTGCCCTGTACCGCACCGGAGACCCGACCGAGAAACCGGCCGTGCGGGCTGAAAAAGCACAGGCCGATGCTGCGCTCCGTACAGGCGCGCATCAGCGCGGGACTCGCACCGCGAAAACCAAAAGAAACGATGTTCTCCAGATTGTGCAGCGGTACGCGGCCGAGCACCTCGTCGTCATTTCGCACGGCGACGGTTTCCCCGTCGAGCGACAAATAGGCGTTCGGACTGGTGACATAGAGCGTGTTTTGCAGCTGCTTCATGTTGCATCCTCCAATGCGCGCCGGACGTACTCCGCCACAGAGCCGCGCCCGCCCAGCTCCGGCTGACACAGCTCTGCCATGGAGCAGCTTTTACAGGCTCGCGTCATCTTTGCGCGCGGCGTATAGCCGCGCGCAAAGAGTGTGTGCATTTCTTCGAGCGCACTGCGCACCTGCTGCCGAAGCTCGGGCGTGAGCGCGATCCGGCTGCGGCGGCGCGGTTCGGCGTAGTAGATCGCGCCCTCCGGAATGTCGGTTACAAACATTTCTTCCAGACACATGGCCTGCGCGCAGAGCTGCAGCTCGTCCGCGCCGCGCGGATCGGGTTTTCCATGCTTGTATTCGACCGGGTACAGCCGCCAGCGCCCTTCCCGCCCGTGAATGGGCACACCGTCCGGGTCACGGTGCAGCTCAACCATGTCACATTCGCCGGTGATGTGCAGTGTTTCGGATCGGACCGGCATTGCGCGCGAGAGCAGTGTGCTGCCGCGCAGCTGCGTAAAATCCGGATCGTGGACGCGCTCGTGCAGGTATTGCCCCTCCAGCGTGAGCGCGTTTTCATTCCAGAGCTGCTCAATGTGCACGAGCGCCCAGCGCCGGCGGCAGAAGGCAAAATGCTTGAGGCCGGAGATCATGAGATCCTCCGCCGGCTTACTCTCCATCAATGAGGGTGTACTTCAGGCCGGGAATGGCCGTTTCGTCTACGCTGACCTGCGGGAGCGCAGTGCCGTCGGTAATTACGCGCAGGGAACGGTGCACTTTGGCAGCGGAATATTGGCCGGTGGGGCAGTTGTGCTCCCACCAAACGAGCTTTACTACTTCCATGCTGCCATCCGGCCGGGCGGAGGTGGCATCGTTGCGGAAGAGGGTGCGCAGCGCTTCTTTCAACGCATCTGCATCCTCGGCGCTGAAGCCGGTTTTCTCCGCCGGCTGCACGTTGATGGAACCGTAGGTAACATAGACGCCGAAGTCGACGCGATGCTTCATACCCATGGTATCGGCGGCTTTCTTGTCGGGGTCGCTCTCCGTTTCCAGATTGACGGATTTCGTGATTTGTGTGCTTGTGATATTCACGCTGTCGAGACTGAACGCAGGCTGGATGCTTACCGGCCCGCGGATGCCGACGGAGACGGCATCACTGCCTTCTTCCGCCTCCCCCTTTTTGCCGGATTTGAACGCGAACACCTGACCGAACGCGCGCACATCGAGCCACTGCTCGCAGGCGATGCGTGCATAGTCCTCACGTGTGACAAGCGGGGCGTCGGCGGAATTTTTGCCCTTGGCTTTTTTCTGCGCGTTGATGGTGGCGAGGCATTCTTTGAGTGCCGGGCAGCTGTCGGCGCGGTCTTTGAGCGAGCGGCAGTTGTCGCCCGGAGCGCGGCGATCGTCCGACTGGACGAACACGGGGTAACCGTCGTCGATCCAGCGATTGCGTACCTTGCGTTTGAGACTGACGTCGGACATTTCCCCGTGGCCGGAAAACGTTGTGCGCGGGCGATTGCCGTCGAGCGGGTCGCCGTTCGGGTTGGCGTTGCGGACAGTGAAAACAAGTGCATAATCGATTTTATTCTTCAGAGCAGACATGGCGTTATCCTTCCTTTCCGTCGCGGATGCGACCGTGTGTTTTTGGTTCATAGATGTAGAATGCATACAGGTACCCGGCGCCAAGCGGAGCGCTGGTCTGCCAGCCGTTGCTGTCGATGCAGGTGTGCAGCGCCTGATATTCTGCCGTGATCGCTTGCGGGAATCCGAGCTTTTTCTGATACGGACGCACACGCGTTTCCAGATAGGCGCAGACCTCGTCCGGGCGCTGTGCTGCACGGGTCAGAAAGTGCATGGCGTTGCTGGGGCGGTTGTCCTCGTCTGTTTTTTCCCGGTCGAGCACCCAGCGCTCAATGCGGTCTTCCAGCGCGAGCAGCGCACCGAAGGCAGCGTCCCGGCTGGTAACGGAAAAAACGCTGTGTGTGGGTTTCCACGCGGACTTCTCGAGACCGCCACGGGTCATGAGTGCGAGCCGCATACACAGGTAACCGTGCACAAAGCCGCTTCCGAGCGGCGTCTGCGCCAACCGCTGCGCGGGGGAGAATCCCTGTTCGATCCGGCGCAGCAGCCGCTGCACATACTCTGCGGTGTCGACCCCGGAGCGCTCCAGATACGGAATGAGCCGGTCGTGCACGCGGCACCAGGTTTCTGCGGGGGATGCGGTGAATGCCGCCGTCAGCTGCATGGCGTTCGTGTGGCCGTCCCGGCTGCTGACGGGCTTGCCGCCGACCATCTGCCGCTCGGCGTTCCACTCGCAGTCATCCGCAACTGCCAGCAGGCAGCCAAACAGCTCGTCCCGCGTGGTGGGCGGCGTATATGGGCAGAAGTCGGGGCGCTGCTGCCGCTCGGCGGGAGGATACGGCTCGCGCAGCTGCGCGCTGAATCCTGCGAGAAACAGGTACGACAGCGGCTGTGTGCTCTGCCGGTCGGCGGGCGAAAACAGCCGTTCGATCCGGCCGAGCAGGTACTGGTAGTCACGCGCGCGGTACCCGGTTTTGCCAAGCTGTCTCAGGTATGGGAGCAGCTGCAGGTACAGCTTCTGCCATGCGTCTGCCGGCTGCTGGACGAAGTGCGTCATGCTGCGCACGGCGCAGGTTGGCGTCTCCTTGACGCCACGCGCATCCAACTCCAGCTTGTGGGCGACGGCAAACAGCCTACCGTAGAGATAGTCCCGTTCGCGGCAGGAGGGATCCAGAACGTAGCTGATCTCAGGCTGGCCATGATCGATCCGGTATTTGCGTGCCAGAGCGCAGGCCGTGGCCGTGCACTGCGCCCAGGCAAACGGCTGCCATTTCCCCTGACTGTCCGTAAACCGCAGCGGCTGGATGGCGCGGCGGAATGCCTGCTCCGGGAAACTGCGCGGCAGCGGCTGGCCGCCGGCCGTGCAGCCGATCAGCAGCAGCTGGGTTTCGCGCATGAGTTTGGTGACGGATTTGTCGCATTGGAAGTCTTTGCGCGCTGTCTGCACGGCATCCCGTCCCAGAACGGCCTCACAGATTTCACTCCACTTTGGCGGTCGGACGCCGCGCACCTTTCCGGGCATTTCCCAGCAGCAGGCCTGATTCCATGCGTCCAGCCGTGCCTGATACACGTTTCCGGGAATCTCCTGATAGTAGATGATCGACATACGGCCCGGTGTTGCGGCTTCCATCGCAAGGATCACGATCTGCTCCATGCGCTGCAGCGCTTCGGCCGACAGCGCGTGAGGATCGGCGAATTTGTGCAGCCGCTCATAATCGCTCAGTACGGTATCACGCAGCGCCAGCGCGTAGTTTTCAAATGTATCCGGTGTGGTTTTTTCTTTTTCCGGGGATTCTTCGTCTGGAAACAGCGTGTCTACATTAAGCACAGGGGCAGCGGTGTTCCAGCTGACAATATTCATGCCATAGCGGGAGAAGCCCTGATGATTGAGCAGCCACCGAAGTGCATTGTGCGCCTTGGCAGAGGCATAGATGCTGACGGTGGCCGCGCTGCGCTCCTGTACAAAGCGGCCGCGATACTGAAACGGGAATCCATTGTCTTTGGCGGAGATGAGCTTGGCATTGCCGCTGATTTTTGGATGGCTCTGCATAATCGGCAGCCATGTACCGGTGACATAGCAGAGCGCGGGCTGCTCCTCGGAGGCTGCCAGACGGCGGCTCCAGCTCTCGCGCACATCCGTGCGCATCCAGAGACGATTTTCTTCGTAAGCGCTATGGATGCTGAAGCAGGCGATGCTTCTTGCATCCTTTCCGCTGCTTGTAGCGGGAGCATAGTTGATCGTGAGTCCCGGAACGCGCAAAAGATCAGCGTACAGTGTGCGCCGCGCAAGATAGCTGCACAATACGTGCAGACACGCCGGTGTGCCCGGCTGCGCGCACCAATCGGTGAGCTGCTGCAGATAGCTTTCAAACCGGGGGTTTTCCGCTTCACCGTCACACAGCAGATACTTGAGCTGCTCTGCAAGCGGGAAGGGCGCACCGCTGTCACCGGTGCGTGCTTCCGCGGCGGGAGTACTCGGAATTGGGCAGATTTGTTCCGCCTCCGGGACTACCTGCGCTGTAACAAAGGCCCCATCCGGCGAGAGAATAATGTTATATTTGATTGGTTTGAGCAGAAAGCCGACAGGCAGCAGCGCACCGTCGCCCTCGGCACCGGTGGTGTCAATGACATTGTCATACACCTCGCACAGTTTTTGGATCCAGCTCATGGCGTTTTGTCACCGCCTTCCGGTGCGGCTGTGTCCAGCGGTGTGAAGTTGCCGTACTTTCCGCCAAATTTCTTCGGTAGCATCGGCCGGATTGTCCGGTACATATCCGGGTCACAAGCCTCCGGTGCCGGGAAGCGGATCTCCCCGTCGGTCATCGTCGCGTGCCACAGGCGCACGCCCAGCTCATTCCGTCCGGTCTCGTCCGGATAGGCAAAGCTGTGGTAGAGGATGCCGAGGTCAATTTCGCCGCGGTTCTGATAGTAGCTCTCTGCATGACCATATACGCACGGCTCCACGTAGCCCTGGCACTCACGCGTGCCGAGGAAGATGTCACGCCGGCCGCCTTTTTCCACCATGCGGCGTGCAATGTTGTGGTGCTTGTTCTCGTTTTGTCCGTCGGCAATGAGATCCGGCTCTGTGCGGTACGGATTGGGGATGAAGTGCGCCCGTACCTCATAGTCTACATCGGCCAGATACGTGTACACGGACAGGGTGTTGCCCGATATGTCGTAGCTGATGGGGCGGATGCTCTTGCTTTCCGTGCGGATGGGATTGAGAACGCGCACGGAGTCGATGATCCAGAGGATCGACGGCTTCCAATAGATCGACTCCGTGATGCCCTTCAGGCTTTGATACGAGGGGATCAGGGTCGACATTTTCTCTCCTCCCATGCGGGTGATTGGGTCGGAGAAGAGGGCATACCGTCCCCAGACCCGGTATTCAATGCTGTTGCGGATGTTCAGAATGCTCACCTTCTTTGTTCCTTTTATCTGGGATGTTCTGTGCTTGCGGGATGCTGCCGGATGTGCTATGATGCCACTGTCGCCGAATGGTGTGGATTGAAAATAAGACAGAAACATTTGCAGTGTCCCGCAAAGGGGGGGAGCGTTCCGAGAACGTTCCCCTTTTTTTGTCAGCCCCCGTTGGTAAGAAAATACCACGTCGGGATTAAAATGTCAACAATTTTTCTCTCTAAGAAAGAAAAATTTAAGTTTGCTATTAAAAATTGAAATTGAACGGCTAGAAAATCATGTCCGGGAGTTCCGCCCGCTCTGGCTGCACACCGCCTTGGGGATCGTAAAATCCGGGTGTCAGCGCGAGCACGCCCGTCTCTCCGACGGTATAGAGCGCCCCAGTCTCCTGCAGACGGCGGAACATATTGTCATAAAGAGCAACACTGTAACTTTGCGCCTTCCGTAGAAGCCGAATCTCCTCCTGCATATTGTGCCAGCAGCACAGTTCGGCGATCAGGGATTCCCCATCGCCAAACGGGACGAGCACCGGCTTGGTTGCCTGCGCAATGACGGCAAAGGCGCAATTCGCCGTCCGGAAGCTTTGCCGCAGTACAAGCGGCGCCGTTTCGCGGAAATAGCTTGCACCATTTGCACGTTTTCTGTTTTGTGCCAGCAGATCTGCCAGCGAGGTGTCGTGGAACGGATCATCTTTGTATCGGTTTGTATACCCCCGCTTTTCCGTCCTCATTTCGGACGCGGGCTACTCGCTCAACGCGGCCACCATCGGCGTGTCGATTTACTCGATCTGCAACGTGATCGGCCGTCTCGGCATGGGCGCGCTCATCGACAAGCTCGGCTACCGCAAGGTCTATACGATCTGCGGCATCTGCTCCGTCGCCTCTTCTCTCTGCCTGATGTTTGCCAACAGCCTAGCCATGTTTTACATCGCCTATGTTCTGCTGGCGGTCGGCTTTGGCGCGACGAACTGCTGCCACCCGGTCGCTGTTCAGGAGACCTACGGCTCCAAATATGCCGGCGGCATTTTCGGCATCTGTATGCTCGGCTACATGATCATCTGCACCTTCATCAGCCCGAAGATCAGCTCGGCGCTCGTCAAGGCCACCGGCAGCTACACCGCATCCATGATCTATGCCATCATTGCCTGCATCATCGCCGTTATCTTCTACACCACCATTCCCCAGCCCAAGAGACGCACGCTGGCCGAGGTCGCTGCAGAAGAAAAGGCTGCGCAGGAAAAGGCCGCGCAGGCCTGATCCGCGCTGTGTGCTCCGCATACCATTCTCCCCCCTCTCATCTTTGCGGCATGGCCGGTTTTCCATTCCTCCGGTCATGCCGCACGGCGGGCGGAGATACCGACATCAATACGAAAGGTAGCATCCTATGGGCGTAGTTGGTTGTATTTTGGGCTTCCTTGTTGTGATCTATCTTTGCTACAAGGACTGGTCCGTTTATGTTGCTTCGATCGTGGGCGCGGCGGTTGTGATCGCGTTCAACGTGCTTCCGTTTATGGACACGCTGCTCGGCGCCTATGTCAACGGTATGTTCGTCCCGATCAAAAGCTTCTTCTTCCTGCTGCTGTTCGGCAGCATTCAGTCAAAGATCTATTCAGAGAGCGGCGCGGCCTTCGCCATCGCCGACACGATCATGAGCAAGCTCCTGCGGCCCGGTGCCAGCAACACGAAGAAAAATGTGATCGCGGTCGCGGTCATCGTTGCCATTGGCATCATTCTCTGCATGGGCGGCATCAATGCCAGCGTGTTCATCGTGCTCATGTACCCGGTCGCGCTCACGATCTTTGAGTACTGCGATATTCCCAAGCGCTTTATTCTCGGCGTACTTGCCGCGGCTTCCTATACCTTCACGCTGACCATGCCCGGCAGCCCGCAGGTGACCAATGTCGCCGCCATGACCGCCCTCGGCACGGCGGCAGATGTGGCGCTTGTTCCCGGCCTCGTCGGTGCGGCGGTCGAAGTCATCGTGATCATCGTCCTGATGAATCTTTACATCAACAAGGCGCGCGCCAAGGGGG
>DBFWVW010000028.1:0-45827 GCA_048217285.1 Oscillospiraceae bacterium | reverse complement strand
CGGCGCGGGTGCACATATCGGCGCGCAGCCTGACGGGACGGATGGCTGGGGCGTTGCCACGGTCGGCCCGGATGTGGCGGTGCCCGCCGGGAGTACGGTCCCGGCCGGGGCCATGATCTATGACGGTTCGGAGGTACACGCATGAGTGAAGTACATGGCATCGTTTACGCATATCACAGCTCCCCGCGGCTCGGGGACCTGACGCGCTACCGCACGAACGCATCGCTGCCGTTTTGCGGGCGCTACCGGCTGATCGACTTTGCGCTCTCGTCGCTGTCGAACGCGGGCGTGCACAGTGTCGGCGTGATCATGCAGCGGGATTATCAGTCCCTGCTCGACCATCTCGGCAGCGGCAAGGCGTGGGATCTGTCGCGCCGCAGCGGCGGGCTGCACCTGCTGCCGCCGTTCGGCGTCAACACGCGCGGCGACTATACCGGCACGGCCGAAGCGCTCAACGCGGTCATTTCCTATGTGCGGAATATCCCGGAGCCGGAGGTCGTGCTCATGCCGGCGGATATCGTCTGCAATCTCGACCTTGCCGCCGCCATCGCGCAGCACAATGCCTCCGGCTGCGGCATCACGGCCATCTGCCGCGACGGCGTCGTCACCGGGGAGCACCATCGCTACCTCACGGATGCGCGCGGCCGCGTCACGAAGCTCATCACGAGCGCGGCGGCCGGTGCGGGCGTCGCCGCCATGGAGATCTACATCGTCAATAAGGACGTCCTGCTCGGTATGCTCGATTTCTGCGCGCAGGAAAACCGCTTCCACTTCCACCGCGACGGGCTGTTCGAATATCTCCGGCGCGGCGGCACGATGGACGTGTTCCTGCACCGGGGCTACGCCGTGCACGTGGACACGGTCGCGGACTATTTTGCCGCCAGCATGGATATGCTCTCGCCGGCGGCGCGCGCATCGCTGTTCCCGGCCGAGCGCCCGGTGCGCACGAAAGAGCGCGCGGACGTGAGTACCTATTACGGTGAGCACGCGCACGTGGAAAACTGCCTCGTGGCCGACGGCTGCTTCATCGAGGGCACGGTCACGGATTGCATCCTGTTTCGCGGTGTGCGCGTCGCGCGCGGGGCGCACTTGAGCCGCTGCATCGTCATGCAGGATACCTGCGTCGCAGCGGATGCGATCTTGCAGTACGTCATCGCGGACAAAAATGTCTGCATCGGCCCGGCCGTCACGCTCACCGGCTGTGAGGCCCTGCCGATCGTGATCCCCAAGGGCAGCGAGCTCTGACCCGGACGAACCCAGTAAAGGAAGAAATGTATTTATGCCAATGACCAATCAGATTTCCCGCGATGAGCTGCGCAGCGCCATTGCCGACAAGCTCTGCGCGCACTTCGGCGTCACGGCCGAGGCCGCGACCGACGAGCAGGTCTTTCAGGCCGCAGCCATCGTTATCCGCGAGATCCTCTCGCGCCTGCACACGTTTGACAGCCGCACTGCGCCCGAGCGTGAGGTGCACTACCTGTCGATGGAGTTTCTCATGGGCCGCTCGCTGATGAAGGACGCCTTCAATCTCGGCATCGGCGACGCGCTCACCGGCGCGCTCGAGGACCTCGGCCGCAGCGCTGCCGATATCTTTGAGACAGAGCCGGACGCCGGCCTCGGCAACGGCGGCCTCGGCCGCCTCGCCGCGTGCTATATGGACAGCCTCGCCACCGAGGGCATCCCCGCCACGGGCTATTCGCTGTGCTACGAGCTGGGCATCTTCCGGCAGCGGATCGTCGACGGCCGCCAGACCGAGGTTGCGGACAACTGGCGCACCGCCGCGTCGAGCTGGCTTGTGCCGTGCCATGAGGACACGGTCGAGGTGCGCTTCGGCGGCCGCGTGGAGCAGCATTGGGATGCCTACGGCCACTACCACGGCGAGCTGCGCGGCTATGAGAGCGTGCTGGCCGTGCCGCGCGATATGCTCATCGCGCCGTATGGCGACGGGCGCGTCAACACCCTCCGTCTCTGGGAGGCGCACAGCCCGAACGACCTGGATATGTATCTCTTTGCCGCCGGCAGCTACGTGCAGAGCCTCGAGCAGCGCACGATGGCCGAGGTCATTACCAAGGTGCTCTACCCGGCGGACGACCACATGGAGGGCAAGACCCTGCGCATCCGCCAGCAGTATTTCTTCGTCTCCGCGACGGCGCAGAGCATTCTGCGCGCCCATCGTGCGCGCTACGGCACGGTGCGCAGCTTTGCCGAGCACCACGTCATCCAGATCAACGACACGCACCCCACGCTCATCATCCCCGAGCTCATGCGCCTGCTGCTCGATGACGACGGCCTCGGCTGGGACGAGGCGTGGGCCATTGTCACCGCCTGCGTCAACTATACGAACCACACCGTCATGTCCGAGGCGCTCGAGACGTGGCCGCAGGGCCTCATTCAGAGCCAGCTCCCGCGTGTGTGGGAGATCATCTGCGAGATCAACCGCCGCTGGTGCGACGAGCTGCGCGCCCGCTTCGGCGACGATGCGCGCGTCGGCCGCAGCCTCATCATTGCCGACGGCTGCGTGCATATGGCGAATCTCTGCCTCGCCGCGTGCCGGACCATCAACGGCGTCTCCGCCCTGCATGGGGAGATCCTGCGCTGTGACCTCTTCCGCGATGTCTGCGCGCTCAATCCGAGCCGCTTCACCTATGTCACCAACGGCATTGACCACCGCCGCTGGCTTGCCCAGTGCAACCCCGGCCTGCACCGGCTGGTGTGCGACGTGCTTGGCAGCGAGGATTATCTCCTGCACCCCGAGCAGCTCTCGGGTCTGGAGCGCGCGGCGGGCGATCCCGCCGTGCTCGCGCGGCTCGAGGAGATCAAGGCGCTCAACAAGCAGCGGCTGGCCGCGTGGGTGTTCCGCACGGACGGCTTCTCCCTCAACAGCGACGCGATCCTCGACGTGCAGGTCAAGCGCCTGCACGAGTATAAGCGCCAGCTTTTGTGCGCCATGCGCATCACGCAGCTGCAGCTCCTGCTGCACGACGACCCGGATCAGTCCTTCCAGCCGCGCACGTTCCTGTTTGCGGCCAAGGCCGCGCAGGGTTATGCCACGGCCAAGCGCATCATCCAGCTGCTGTGCTCGCTCGCGGCCGATGTCAACAGCGACCCCGTCTGCCGTGGCCGGCTGCAGGTGTACTTCCTGCCGAACTACCGCGTCTCGGCCGCCGAGATGCTCATGCCCGCCGCGCAGGTGTCCGAGCAGATCTCGACCGCCGGCAAGGAGGCCAGCGGCACCGGCAACATGAAGCTCATGATGAACGGCGCCGTTACGATCGGCACGCTCGACGGCGCGAACGTCGAGATGTTCGAGCAGCTCGGCGCGGACAATATGTTCCTCTTCGGCCTGCACGCCGACGAGGCGGAGGCGCTGCGCGCCGCGGGCTACGACCCGCAGGCGTACGTCCGCCGCAGCCCGTGGCTGGGCCGTGTGCTCGAGCGCATGAGCCGCGGCTATGCCGACGGCGAGAGCTATGCCGACCTTGTCGGCAGCCTGCTCTACGGCGGTGACCCGTACCTGCTCCTCGCCGACTTTGACGACTATGCTGCCACGCATGAAAGCCTGTACGCCACGATCGCAGACCCCGCCGTGCGCGCGCGCCTGTCACTCGTCAACATTGCCCGCAGCGGCATTTTCGCTGCCGACCGCGCCGTGCGCGAATACGCCGAGCGCATTTGGGAGGTGCACGCATGAACCCTTATGTCTGTGTGGTCGGCGCCGTGAATCTCGACATTTGCGGCCGCCCGGAAAAGAAGCTCATCTTCCGCGACTCCAACCCCGGCGCCGTCACGCTCACGCCCGGCGGTGTCGGGCGCAACATCGCGCACGATCTGCGCCTGCTCGGCGTGGATGTGAAGTTTCTCACCGCCTTCGGCGGCGATTCGCACGCCCAGCTCCTGCGCAACGACTGCGTGGAGCTCGGCATGGATCTTAGCTGCGCACTTGACGTGCCCAATGGCCGCACGTCCACGTATCTGTACATCACGGACGAACGCGGTGAGATGCAGCTCGGCCTGTGTGACACGGACATCTCGGCCGCCATCACGCCGGATTATCTGCAGCGTCACCTCGACGTGCTCAATGGTGCGGCCGCCGTCGTGCTCGACGGCAATTTGACGGCCGAGACCATCACCTGGCTCGGCACGCACTGCAGCGCCCCGCTCTTTGCCGATCCCGTCTCTGTCACGAAAGCGGAGCGGATGCGCACATCGCTCGGCGCGCTGCACACGTTTAAGCCCAACCTCACCGAGGGGCAGAACCTCACGGGCGAGTCTACGCCCGAGGGCATCGTCGCGGCGCTGCTGGCGCAGGGCGTGCAGCGGGTGTTTCTCAGCATGGGGGGCGACGGTATTCTCGCCGGTACGCGCGATGAGATGGTGCACCTGCCGTGCCTGCCCACCCGCATGGTCAACACGACCGGCGGGGGCGACGCGGTCATGGCCGCGCTCGTCTGGGCGTACCTTGCGGGGCTTGACCTGCGCGAGAGCGCGGCGGCCGCCCTGCGCGCCGGCAAGGCCACGGTCGAATACCCCGGCACGAACAATCCCGACCTCGGCGTGCTCGTCCACGGCTGAGACACACCAAAACAACGAGACAGCAGACTTCCCAAACTGGAAGTCTGCTGCTTTTTCATAGCAGGATAGCAATCCGGTAGACAACTGCCGCCGCACACCACGCCACGGCGCAGGATCCGACCGCCGCGGCCAGCGTGCCCAGCCGGCTGCCAAGCTCCTGCCGCATGGCCGCCTGCGTCGCCACGCACGGCGCGTACAGCGCCGTGAACACCAGAAAGCTCGCCGCCGCTGCCGGGGAGAATACGTCCGGCAGCGCTGCTGTCAGGTCACCGCCGAGCAACACGCCGAGCGTGGACAGCACGGTCTCCTTGGCCAGCAGCCCGGTCACGAGTGCGGTCGCGGCGCGCCAGTCGCCGAAGCCCAGCGGCGCGAACACCGGCGCGAGCGCCTGTCCCACCACGGCCAGCAGGCTCTCGCCGGCATTTGCCGCAACGTGCCACACCGGCGTGAATGTCTGCAGCCCCCACACGCCCACGCTTGCCGCCAGAATGACCGTGAACGCCCGCATGAGAAATTCCTTCGTCCGCACCCACATCCGCCGCAGCACGCTGCGTGCGTCCGGCCAGCGGTAGTCCGGCAGCTCCATGACAAAGGACGCCGCCTCCCCGCGCCAGACCGTCCGGCCGAGCAGCTTCGCCGCGCCGGCGGCCGTCACGATACCGAGCACGTACAGCGCCAGAAACACCGCCGCTCCCTGCCCCGGAAAGAACGCGGCGGCAAAGGCGGCGTACACCGGCGCCTTGGCACTGCAGCTCATGCACGGCGTGAGCACAATGGTCAGCGCGCGGTCGCGCCGCGTGGGCAGCGTGCGCGCGGCCAACACCCCCGGTACGCTGCACCCGAAGCCCAGCAGCAGCGGCACGGCACTCTGCCCGCTCAGCCCCAGCCGCCGCAGCGGCCGGTCCATCACGAAGGCCACGCGCGCGAGGTAGCCCGTGTCCTCGAGCAGTGAGAGGAAGAAAAACAGCGCCAGGATCACCGGCAGAAACGCCGCTACACTCCCCACGCCCGCAAACACGCCCTCGCGCACCAGACCGTGCAGCAGCGGCCCCGCGTCCAGCGCCGTGAGCGCGCCGTCAGCCGTGTCCGCCAGCCAGGCGATGCCGCGCGCGAGCAGGCGGCTCAGGCACGGGCCGATGACGTGAAACGTGAGGAAAAACACGCCGCCGAGCAGCCCCACCATCGCCGGGTATGCCGTGTACCGCCCTGTGAGCACCCGGTCGATGCGCGCGCTGCGCCGGCTCCCCGGCAGCGCCGTCGGTAGGGTGAAAAACCGCCCCAGCCTGTCCACCTGTGCAAAGCGCGCCGTGGGCAGCGCCTCGTCGCGGGCAATGCCACTCTCGCGCACCATGCGCGCCGCCGCCTGTTCGGCTGCGGCCGGTGCGTGCAGCGTGCCGCCGTCATCGAGCCACTGCGTCGCCGCGAACACCGGCGGCAGCCTCGCCGCATGCGCAGCCGGGGAGAGCAGCCGGGCCAGCGTCCGCACACAGGCCCGCACCGGGCCCGGCGGCAGTGCGCGCCATGGGTCGGGCGGCGGGCTGTGCGCCGCCTGCGCGGCTGCGTCCAGCAGGGCATCGAGTCCCTCGCCCAGCGCCGCGCTCACCGGTATGACCGGAATGCCCAGCGCCCGCGCCAACCCTGCCGTGTCCACCGCTCCGCCGCCGGCGCGCAGCGCGTCCATTACGTTCAGTGCCAGCACGACCGGCATCCCCAGCTCCAGCAGCTGCAGCGTCAGGTACAGGCTGCGTGCCGGACACGTCGCGTCCGCGATGCTGATGACCGCGTCCGCCGCCCCGCTGAGCAGATAGCTGCGCGTGACGCGCTCCTCGTCCGAGTACGGCCGCAGCGCATATACGCCCGGCAGATCGACGAGCGTGATCTCCGGCCGCGTGCGGCACACGCCCTCGCTGCGCGTGACGGTCACGCCCGGGAAGTTGCCCGTGCGCGCGTTCGCCCCTGTCAGGGCGTTGAAAAGCGTCGTTTTGCCGCAGTTGGGGTTGCCGGCGAGGGCGAGGATCATGGCCGAGCCTCCTTTTTTCGGATAACACAGCCTATGCGCAGACAAAAAGCGGTAGACTTGTACACGCGCGGGATGATAAAATAAAGCTGCGGAGAAAGGAAAATGCCGCCCCGAAGGGCGGCATGACCGGTATACGGTTCAGCGGAAGGTGGCGGCGCAGTCGCAAATGTGCACGTCGATACCTTTGCCGGCGGCGTACTCGTTGAGCTTTTGCATGAGCTTCTCGCGGTTGGCGTTAACGATCTTCGTGGCCAGACGCTGCTTCTGGTCCTGCGACATGGTGTGCAGGATGCCCTTGACGATGCGCGACGAGGCCTCGGGCGTGTTGCAGGCGAGCTTGAGCACGGGGTTGATATTGCCGCTCTGGCTCAGCGCCTCGAGCACAAGCGGGAGCTGGGAATCCAACTTGTCGGTGTAATCCAGACTCTCAATCCGGAACGTAACTTCGATCATGATGAAAAACTCCTTTGCTAGTACATAACGTGAATGGGCAGCATTATAGCAGAAACTTTTTGCGATTTCCACCGTTTACGGCAGAAAAAAGCTGACAACATTTCTACAATCCGCGCGAGAGGAGGCACTATGTCCGATAACGATCACATGGACGCGCAATGGCTGCGGCAAACACCGCCGCCGCAGCCGCGCCGGCGCGGCCCCGGCTGTGCCCTGAGCCTGCTGGTGCTGATTTTTGTGCTGGCGGGCGTGCTGTTTTATCCGCGCGTGCGGGCGCGGCTTACGCCCATTCCGGCCGTGCAGATCCAGATGGAGTCCTCCGTTCTGCCGGACACGGCGCCCAACTGCGCTGCCAACCCGCGCACGGCCGCCGCGCTGCGCGCGGCGATGCGCGACCAGACGGATGCCGTGGTCTACGACTGCGATGCCGCAGTGCTCGAAAGCTGCATGGCCGAATTGCTGGATGACCCGGAGCTCTGGGTGCGCTCCTATCGCTACACGGTCCACGGCGGGCTGAACGCGCACATCACCGTCACGTTCGACTGGGTCTATCCCACCGACGGCCCGGCACGCCGCGCCGAGCTCGCCCAGACGGCGGATGGCCTGCTCGCCGCTGCCCCGGCGGAGGATTATCCCCGCGCGCTGTATCTCTATGACTGGCTGCTCACGCACGTGCGCTATGCCACGCGCGAGACATACGACCAGACGGCCTACGCCGCCGTCTGCGAGGGGGAGGCCGTCTGCGGCGGCATTGCCGACGCCTACGTCTATCTGCTCGAGCGCGGCGGCATCCCGGCGCGCGTCGTCACGGGCACGTCTTTGTCCGCCGACGGTGCGGCAGACAGCCACGCCTGGGTCGCGGCGGAGCTCGACGGCGCGGTCTATTACTTCGACCCCACCTGGGACCTGCAGGACGACGAGAGCGCTGACACACTGCCGGGCTATCTCAGCCACACGTGGTTCGCCCTCACGGCGGAGCGCATGGCCGTGCGCCACACGGCAGAGAACCCCGCCCTCTGGCCGGACAGCCGCGCCAACGCCGATAATTACTACGTCCGCAACGGCTTCACAGCGGCGGAGGCCTCCGTTGCCGCCGCGGCGGCTGCCGTGCGCAGCCAGTGGGACGACGGGCGTGCTGTGCTGGAATTTCGCTGCGAGACGCCGGAGGTCTACGCCGGGATGCAGTCCCTGCTTTTCGACCGCGACCGGCTCTGGGACGTCTACCGCGCGCTTGGCAGCTATGTGCCCTCGTCTGGCTATCAGTGCGTGGACGATCAACAGATCATCCGCCTGATTCCGCAGCGGTAAGATGTAAGATGAAAAACAGCGCCGCAGCCTGTTTGGCTGCGGCGCTTCGCGTCGGAAATTATTTGCTCTCCTTGTCGGCGTTCATGCTCAGATAGGCGTTGATGAAACCGTCAATGTCGCCGTCCATGACGGCCTGAATGTTGCCGTTTTCATAGCCGGTGCGGTGGTCTTTGGCCAGCGTGTACGGCATAAACACATACGAACGGATCTGGCTGCCCCACTCAATCTTGAGCTGCACGCCCTTGATGTCGGAGATCTTCTCCAGGTGCTCGCGCTCCTTGATCTCGGCCAGGCGCGCGCGGAGCATATTCTTGCAGTTTTCGAGGTTCTGGAAGTGGCTGCGCTCGACCTGGCTGGACACGACGATGCCGGTCGGGATGTGCGTCAGACGCACGGCGGACGAGGTCTTGTTGACCTTCTGGCCGCCCGCGCCGGACGAGCGGTACACGTCCATCTTGATGTCCTCGTCGCGCAGCTCGATCTCGCTGTCCTCCGTGATCTCGGGCATGACCTCCACGGCCGCGAACGACGTGTGGCGGCGGCCGGAGGCGTCAAACGGGCTGATGCGCACGAGGCGGTGGATGCCGTTCTCGCTCTTGAGAAAGCCGTAGGCGTTCTCACCCTCGATCATGATCGTCGCGCTCTTGATGCCGGCCTCGTCGCCGTCAAGGTAGTCCATGAGCTTGACGGTGTAGCCATGGCGCTCGGCCCACATATTGTACATACGGTAGAGCATACTCGTCCAGTCCTGCGCCTCGGTGCCGCCGGCGCCGGCGTGGAAGGTGAGGATAGCGTTGTTCGCGTCATATTCGCCGGTCAGCAGCGTCTCGAGCCGCATGGACTCGAGCGTCTCCTCAAAATTGTGGTATTCGCTCTCGAGGTCGGGCAGCATCGAGTCGTCGTCCTCCTCGATGGCCATCTCGCACATGGTCAGCATATCCTCCCACGCGCCTGAGAGCTTGGCATAGCGCTCGAGCTTGTGCTTGAGCGTCTTGATGCGCTTTTGCACGCGCTGGCTGTTTTCGGTGTCGTTCCAGAAACCGTCCTGCGCGCTCTCCTCCTCGAGTTTTTCGACCTCATTGCGCGCCTCGTCGAGATGCAGCGCGCCGCCCAGATCGTCCAGCGCCGGGCGGAGGTTATTGAGCTTGTTTTTATACTCTTCAAATGCAATGGATGCCATACGTTGAATCCTGCCTTTTTTCAGTCTAACCTATTTATTATAATCAAAAATGCCGTGCTTGTAAAGCAAAACCGCGTTCAGTCGGCCTCGGCCTTCGGCTGGATGGACTCGTCATTGACGATCCAGTTTTGCACGTCGATGATCTCGATGCCGTCATTGCCGATGCGGTTGACAACGCGCGTGATGCCGGAGTTGATGATCATGCGCCGGCACATGGCGCACGAGGTCGTGTCGTGCAGCAGCTCGCCGCTGGCGGCATCGCGACCGACGAGGTAGAGCGTGCCGCCGATCATGTCGCGCCGAGCGGCGGAGATGATGGCATTGGCCTCGGCGTGCACGCTGCGGCACAGCTCGTACCGCTGGCCGCTGGGAATGCGCAGCTGTTCGCGGTTGCAGTAGCCGAGCTCGGAGCAGTTGACGCGTCCGCGCGGCGCGCCGTTGTAGCCCGTGGAGAGGATCTCGTCGTTCTTGACGATGATCGCGCCGTATTTGCGCCGCAGGCAGGTCGAGCGGTCGAGCACTGCGTCGGCGATGTTAAGATAGTATTTGTCCTTACTCATGCGCTGGTCCATGACGGACGCGCCTCCTTCGCATAATTTCCTACTTTATATCATATCGGAAATGCCCCGCCGCGTCAAGGCCTGCACTGGTATTCTGCGCGCGTGTGTGCTATACTGTCCGGCAGGTGACGCTTATGAAAGAAAACTATCAGAAACAGCTCGACGCGCTGCTCGCCGCGCTCCCGGCGGAGAGCAAGCCGCGCCTGCTGCTGCAGAGCTGCTGCGGCCCGTGCAGCAGCTACGTGCTCGAGTACCTCACGCGGTATTTTCGCGTGACCGTGCTGTATTATAACCCGAACATCCAGCCGCAAGAAGAGTATGACCGCCGCCTCTACTGGCAGCGGGAGCTGATCCGCCGGCTGCCGACGCCGGAGCCGGTCGAACTGCTCGCGTGCGATTATGACGGGCAGCGCTATCTCGACGCCGTCCGCGGTCTCGAGCGCGAGCCGGAGGGCGGCGCGCGCTGCACGGTGTGCTTCCGCCTGCGCCTGGAGGAGACGGCGCGGCAGGCGCGCGCGCACGGGTTCGACTTTTTCGGCACGACGCTCACCGTCTCGCCGCACAAGGATGCGCAGCGGCTCAACGCCATCGGTGCGGAGCTGGCGCAGCAGTACGGCGTGCGCTGGCTGCCGTCGGACTTCAAAAAGCGCGAGGGCTACAAGCGCAGCATCGAGCTGTCAAAGCAGTACGGCCTTTACCGGCAGGAATACTGCGGCTGCCTGTACAGCAAACCGGTTGACAACACGGCGGCAGGGGAGTAGAATAGCCGCTGTCACAAATTCATCATGCGCAGGTGCCATACCCCTGCGCGCACAATCGTGTGCAACGAAAAAATGGGAGGAATTGAATCATGCACATCACCACGAGAAAGCTGACCGCCGCTGCGGTCACGGGCGCGGCCTATGCCGCATTGACGATGCTTCTGGCGCCGATCAGTTACGGAGCGATCCAGTGCCGGGTCTCGGAGGTGCTGTGCATTTTGCCGTTTTTTATCCCCTGCACGGCATGGGGCCTGTTCGCCGGCTGCGCGATTGCGAATCTGCTGAGCGCGGCGGGCATTTTTGATGTGGTCTTCGGCTCGCTCGCGACGCTGCTGGCCGCGCTGTGCACGGCGTGGCTCGGCCGCGGCCGCGGCGCACAGTCGTGGGCGCGGTGCATCCTCGCTGCGCTCATGCCGGTCGTGTTCAATTTCGTGTTTGTCGGTGCGGTGCTCACGTGGTCGCTCACGGACGCCGCATTCCCGCACCTGAATGCATCGTTTTGGATCTTCGGCGGTCAGGTCGCGCTCGGCGAGGCCGTGGTGCTCGGCGCGCTGGGCCTGCCGCTCATGCGCCTGCTGCCGCACAACCCGAAGTTCCGCGAGATCATCCGCAGCTATCAAAAGGAGGACGGAGCATGAACCGTTCCAGCGGTATCCTGCTGCCGGTGTCGGCCCTGCCGGGGCCGTGCGGCATCGGCGATCTGGGCGCAGCCGCCCGGGATTTTATCGACTTTCTCGCTGCCGCCGGGCAGCGCTATTGGCAGATCCTGCCCCTGAACCCGCCGGACGGCGCGCACTCGCCGTACCTGTCGGCCTCGACGTTTTCCGGCAGCACCGACCTGCTCTCGCCGGAGCCGTTCGTGGCGCGCGGCGCGATCACGGCCGCTGAGGTGCGCTCCGTTGACTGGGGCAGCGATACCATGCGCGTGGATTATGATCGCGTGCACGCGGGCAAGAACGCGCTCTGGGCCACGGCGTTCGCGCGCGAAAAGGCGGCCGCCGCGCCCGCGCTGCGCGCCGCACTCGCGGCCGAACCGTGGCTGTCGGACTACTGCCTGTACATGGCCGTCAAGGAGGCGCATGGCGGCGCGCCGTGGTATGCCTGGCCGCAGCCCCTGCGTGACCGGGACGCTGCCGCGCTTGCGGAGGCGGCGGAGCGGCTCGATGATCGGGTGTGCTTCCACGCCTACCTCCAGACGGAGTTTACCCGCCAGTGGGACGCGGTGCGCGCCTATGCCCACGCGCATGGCGTGCGCATCATCGGCGACCTGCCCATGTATGTCGCGCCCGACAGTGCGGATGTCTGGGCGCAGCCGGAGCAGTTCTGCCTTGATCCGGACGGGCAGCCGAGCGCCGTCGCCGGTGTCCCGCCGGACTATTTCAGCGCCGACGGCCAGCTCTGGGGCAACCCGCTCTATGCCTGGGACGTCATGCGGGCGGATGGCTTCCAGTGGTGGAAAGACCGCGTCCGCGGCGCCGCAAAGCGCTATGATGTGGTGCGCATTGACCATTTTCTCGCCATTTCGAGCTGCTGGGTGGTGCCACGTGGCGAGCTGACTGCCCGCGGCGGCCACTGGGCGCCCGGCCCCGGTTTGCCGCTGCTGCACGCACTGCACACGGCCGCGCCGGAGCTGGAACTGATCGCCGAGGACCTCGGCACGATCGACGACGACGTGCGCCGGCTCGTCGCGCGCTCCGGCTGTCCGGGTATGCGCGTGCTGCTGTTCGGCTTTGACCCGGCCGGCACGTCCGAACACCGGCCTGACCGCGTGCGTGCGCACAGCGTCTGCTATGTCGGCACGCACGACAACGCGCCCGCCGCCGCATGGGCGGCGCTCGGCGGCGCGGACGCCGACTACGCCATGCGCTGCCTCGGCGTGTACGATGTCGCGCGCCTGCCGGAGGCGCTGCTGCGCGCCGGCATGGGCTCACGCGCGGAGTTGTTCATCGCGCAGATGCAGGATGTGCTCGGCCTCGGCGCCGAGAGCCGTATGAACACGCCCGGCACGGCCTCCGGCAACTGGGCCTGGCGGCTGCTGCCAGGTCAGGCGGACGCGCAGACGGCCGCGCGCCTGCTCGCGCGCACGCAGGCGGCCTGCCGCATCTGACAGAACAAAAAACAAGCAGCGGACACCGTTTTTTCGGTGTCCGCTGCTTGTTTGCCAGGCCGTCAGCCGATGACGGCGCGTACCTGCTCGATGAGCGTGGCATAAAACATCTCATAGCCCGTCTCGGACAGGTGAATGCCGTCGTCTGCGTTGATCACGCGCGGATCGACCCCGTCGAGAAAGCGCTCGCGCGGATTCACGCACGGCACGTCCAGCTCGGCCGCGATGGTGCGCACGAGTCCGGAGTAGCGCTCCTGCGTGCGGTAGATGCGCCGCACGTCGCCCAGCCACTGCATGACCCCCTCGGCGCTCGCGCCGTTGTGGTCGATGCAGGCGAGGTATTTTACCTCGTCGATGGGCGGCAGGGTCGTGAAGATGGGGCGGATACCCGCCGCACGCAGCATCTGCACGATGGCGGTCATGTTCGCGCGAAATTCGTCCGCCAGCACCACGGGGTCGTGGTCCTGGTCCGGATGGGCAGCCACGTCGGCCCAGTCATAGTTGCAGTCGTTGCCGCCGTATTCCACGAGCGCCCAGTCATAGCGGTGGCCGCGGGCAAGGTCGCGCTGCACGAGCGTGACGCCCTTGCGCGAGGTCGCGCCAAAGACGGACTTGTTCGTTACCTCGGCGCGCAGCCCGGTGAGCGGGGCCTCGAACAGGTCGGTGTGAAAATGATACCGCAGCTGCTCATCCGGCAGCGTGCCCTTCATCAGCGAATCGCCGAACACGGCAAAGCGCAGTGTCTCATCCATCGTGGGTGCCTCCTGAAACTTTGGTTACTTTATCATACCGGGAGACACTTAAAAAACCATTAAAAATGGATAAAGAAATCGCGGCGATCGGACAGATCGCCGCGATTGGCAGTTTTGGCATCGTTATTTCCACAGCGCCGGAGGATACGTCCCGTCGGTGTGCAGAGCGCGGAGCGCCGCAACGACGCCGGGCTTATCGTCCTGATACGTCAGGCCGAACCAGTGCTCGTCCGTCTGCAGCACACGCGTGCGCACGCGGCCCTGCGCCGTGAGCGCGTCCATCATCACGGGCAGCAGACACTCGCGCTTCTCATCGCCGGGGGCAAGATCGCGCACAAAATCATCAAAATACTGTGCTATCACGTCCAGCATCGCCGGGTGATAGCCCCACAGATTCATACTCACGAGGGCCTCGGGGTCCAACACAATGCCGGCACCCGCGCCGGACGTGTCGCGGATCGTACCGTCCGGGCAGAGCTGGATTTTATACGTCTCCTGCACCTTGCGCAGCAGGCCGCCCTCCGTCGCGCACACGCCGCGCGTGACGGTGCCGAAGGGGCTGACGGTGTTTTTCAGCCGGTAGCCGACCATGGTGGCGTCCTGCGCGCCGCCCAGCTCCGGCAGCGCGGCGGCAACGGCGTCGAGCGCACCGCGGCCGTAAAAATCATCGGCGTTGATGACGGCAAACGGTGTCCGGATCACATCGCGCGCGCACAGCACGGCGTGTACGGTGCCGAGCGGCTTTGCCCGCTGCGCCAGCTCCGGCCGCGCTGCGGTAAAGCGGTCCGGCGTCTGGAATGCGTAGTCGATGCGCCTGCCGGTGCGCTGCTCGATGCGGTCGCCGAAGAGGGCACGCACATCCTGCAGCATGGACGGCTTGATGATGAGCACGATGCTGTCAAACCCGGCGCGCAGGGCGTCGTAGATCGCGTACTCCATGAGGATCTCGCCGTCGGGGCCGAGACGCTCGATCTGCTTGACGCCGCCATAGCGCGAGCCGAGCCCGGCCGCCATCACTACCAGAGTCATATCCATGTATGCAACCTCATTTTGTAACAGAATATCACACAGCATAGCACAACCCGACTGGAAATGTCAAATCCTGCGCGCCCCCTTAAATTTCCGACGCTGGCAGACCGTACCATTGCAAAAGCGGCTGGGGTAGGGTACAATCAGCTTCGACAAAAGTTGTCACAATTCCCAAAAAGGAGGGCGGGCGCGCATCCCGGCGCACCCGATCGAACAATGAAGCGGATCCTATCCTTATTTCTGACCCTGACGCTGACGGCGGCGCTGCTGTGCCCGGCGGCAGCGGCTGTGAATGCGGCCGGCAGCAAAGACGCCGACTGGCTGTACATCACGCTCGACCCCGGTCACGGCGGCGACGGCGCGGGCGGCAACGACCCCGGCGCAATGAGCAGCACCTATGGCTATCAGGAGGCGGATCTTGTGCTCAAGATCGGCCTGTACTTAAAGCAGGAGCTCGAGACCTACCGCAATGTCCATGTGGACATGACGCGCTCGGACAGCTACGGCACGTATTATACGGCGCCTTTGTCCGAGGTGGAGCGGCGCGTGGACTTCGCGGTGGAAAAGCACTCCGACCTGCTCGTGAGTCTGCACCTGAACTCTGTGGCCAGCGGTTCGGCATACGGCGCCACCATACTGACCAGTAATGGAAATTACCGGCCAGAGATCGCCAAGGTGATCGACGGCGTCGGCACGAACATCCTCACACAGCTCCAGCGTCTCGGCATTGATACGAGCCGCGGCCTGACCAAGGAGAGCTCGCACGACAATACGCTCTACCCCAACGGTAAGCTTGCCGATTATTACGGCATCGTCCGCTACGGCGTGGAAAAGAATGTCCCGTCCATGATCGTGGAACACTGCTTTATCAGCAATGACAGCGACTGCCGGCAGTTTTTGTCGAGCGACGCCAAGCTTCAGGCCATTGCGCAGGCGGACGCGCGCGGCATCGCGGCCTATTACGGGCTCGAGAAGAAGGACCCCGGCGAGGTCGATGTCGAGCCGCCGTTCCTGGATTGCCGCAGCCACTGGGCGAAGGATTACATCAACCGCGCGGCGGACGCCGGCTGGGTCAACGGCACGGGTGACGGGCTGTTCCAGCCGAACGGTACGCTCACGCGCGCCATGTTTGTGACCATGCTCGCAGGCCTCTCGGGCGTGGACGAGGCGAAGTATCCCGGCAGCCGCTTCTCGGACGTTCCGGCGGCGCAGTGGTACGCGCCCAGCGTGGCCTGGGCCGCGTCGGAGGGCATTGTCTCCGGCACGGGCGACGGGCAGTTCCAGCCGGACCGGAACATCACACGTCAGGAGATGGCGCAGATCATGGCGGGCTACCTCGCCTGGAAGGGCGTGGATACCACGCCGGGCGCCGACTCCACGGCCTACAACATTCCCGACCGCGCCGACATTGCCGCCTGGGCGCTCGACAGCGTCTGCTTCTGCTATGAAAAGGGTCTGCTGTCCGGACGCGACACGGGCTTTGCGCCGCTGGAAAATGCCACGCGCGCCGAGGCCTGCGTCGTGCTGTGCGAGCTCAACGACTTCCTGCGCGAGAACGGCGGTTGACTTCCTGCACTTTCGGGGTATAATAAAGCCAACATACTGTTGAATGGAGGAATCCACAATCATGAGTGACAATCACACCCACACCGAAGCACCGGAAAACTGCACGCACGACTGCTCGACCTGCGGTGAAGCCTGCGCCCACGAGCACGAGGCGGAATCCATGCAGCAGCCGCTGCGCCCCGGTTCCCGCGTCGATAAAGTCATCGCGGTCGTGTCCGGTAAGGGCGGCGTCGGCAAGAGCCTCGTGACGAGCCTGCTCGCCTGCGAGATGCAGCGCCGCGGCCATCAGGCGGCCGTGCTCGATGCCGATATCACGGGCCCCTCGATCCCGCAGGCCTTCGGCGTCCACGGCGGCGCCATGGGCGGCGAGGACTTCCTGTATGCCAACCGCACCCGCACCGGCATCGAGATCATGTCCATCAACCTCCTGCTCCCGAACGAGACCGACCCCGTCGTCTGGCGCGGCCCGGTCATCGCCGGTGCCGTGATCCAGTTCTGGACCGACGTCCAGTGGGACAACGTGAACTATATGTTCGTCGATATGCCTCCCGGAACGGGCGATGTGCCGCTGACGGTGTTCCAGTCCCTGCCTGTGGCGGGCGTGGTCGTCGTCACGTCTCCGCAGGAGCTCGTCGGCATGATCGTGGACAAGGCCGTCAACATGGCCGACATGATGCATGTGCCCGTGCTCGGCATCGTCGAGAACATGGCCTACTACACCTGCCCGGACTGCGGCAAGCAGCACGCCATCTTCGGCGAGAGCCACATTGAGGCCATTGCCGCCAAGCACGGCATCCCCAACACGGCCAAGCTGCCCATCGACCCCGCCATTGCGGCGGCGTGTGACGCCGGCCGGATCGAGGACGTGCAGGGCGACTGGCTCAGCTCCCTCGCCGACGCCATTGAAGGCAAGTAATCTGCGTATGAAAAAACCGCTCTGCATTTCGCAGAGCGGTTTTTGCTGTCATTTCACCATTTGTTGATGACCTTCTCGGCGAAGCCGGGGAGGTCTTTGACGTCCAGCACCGTGCCGTCGTCGAGCACGGCGCGGCCGTTGAAAATGCCGAATACCTGGTGCTGGTCGGATTTGATGAGCCCCACATCCGAGCGGATCGCGCGGTCGAGCACGGGCGTGTAATCCATCTCAAAGCGGCCGTCGTCGCTCGTGAAGGTCCAGGGCTGCAGATAATCCGGCGTGCCTTTTCCGCCGTCGCCCGGGATGTGGAAGGTCACCTGGCTGAGCTTGTGCGCCCGGCCCTTGTAAAAGAGCATATTCTCGCTCGCGGCGCTCGTATTGCCGAAGCCGTAGCCGATGTTGAAGCCGAACCGCTCCCCGTCCACGAGACCGGAGGCGCTGCCCCAGTACCACGTGTTTTTGTACGTCCACACGCCGCGGCCCCAGTCGAGCACGGCAAAGCTGTCCGCTGGGTCGAAGGTGTAGGTGCGGTTGTGGTAGCCGTAGGTCACGGTACCCTCGGCGCGCATACAGTTGATCTTCTGATTGTAGTAGAAGTGCTTGTCCTTGTCAAAGGGCGTGGCAATGACCACGGACTCAGCCGGGATGTCCGTGAGCGTCACCTTCGCGTACAGCGAGCCCTCGGGGCCGAAGTTTTTCATCTGTGCGATGAGCACACGCTTGTCGCCCTCGTTTTTGAACAGGATGCTGTAGTTCCGGCCGGAGCTGCCCACGTCGCCGGTCTCGCTGCTCTCGGGCAGGCCGACCTTGCCGTTGGTGAAGGCCTTCATCGGGCTTTTCGTGATCTCCCACCCCTCGTCGAGGTTGAGCAGGGAGATGGAGTCGAGCCCCATGTAGCTGTTGTCCGCGATGGTCAGCGCCAGAGCAAAGTGGCCGTTGTTGATGCAGTAGTAGTCCCATTCCTTGATGCGCAGTTTGTTCGCCTGAATGTCGCTGCGGCGGTAGACAGGCAGCAGGGCCTTCGCGTAGCCGGGCTCGGTCAGGTTGCCGCTCGCGTCGAGCAGGGTGCGGCGCTCGGTGATCTCATGCTGATTCATGCTTCGCGCTCCTTTTTGATCTGCCGGATGTCCCGTCCCACGAACGGGAGCGTCTGATATTCGCCCTCGATGCGCGACAGGATCTGCGGCGTGTATTTTTTCTGCAGCTCCTCATTGGAGCAGTTCGTGCTGATGATGGTGGCCTTTTTGCGCGTCAGGCGCGTGTTGATGAGCGTGTAGAGCGCACTTGTGGAGTAGGCCGTGATCATCTCGGTGCCGAGATCGTCGAGGATCATCAGGTCGCAGCCGAGATACTGCTCCACGCGCTGTGCGGCGGCCTCGCCGTCGGCGCTGCTGCGCTGGAACTTTGCGCACTCGAACGCGTCGAGCGCGGTGGCGGCCGTCTCGTAGGCGACGGCGTAGCCCGCGCCCGCGACGACACGCGCGATGCACGCCGACAGGTACGTCTTGCCCAGCCCCGTGCCGCCCTGCAGCAGCAGGTTCATCGTGCCGGGGCGGAACGTCTGCGCAAACGTGCGGCAGACCTGAAACACGCGCTCCATCTTCGGCCACGCGCTCTCGTCATAGAGCGTCAGGTCAAAGTGCTCAAACGATTCGTCGCTGTTTTGGAGCAGGCGGCTGAGGTCGCGCGTGAGCTCGGCGTTGTAGCGCCGCAGCAGACAGTCGCACGGCTGCCCGTGCACATAGCCCGTGTCATGGCAGCGGGGGCAGGTGTAAATGTCGTCGGTATAATTCACCGGCAGGTGGTAAGCCGTCAGCAGCTCGGCGCGCTGCGCCTGCGTGTCGAGGTTCGCGCGCTCGAGCGCGCGCAGCTCGTCCGTCGGGTCGCTGCCGTGGCGCATCGTCAGGCCGACGAGCGTGATCATCTGCTGCTGCAGCGTCTGGTCGAGCGTGCGCAGGCCGGGCACGCGGCGGTAGGCGTCGTCCACGCGGCGGCGGTGCTCGCGCTCATTTTCCGCGCGCTGCTGCGCGATCTGCTCGCGGGCGCGCGCCAGATAGATCCCATTGCGGGCCATGCCGGTCCCTCCTTAGGTGTTGGTCTGCTCCATCTTGCGGAGCAGCTGTTCCACGCGGTCGAGATCGTCGCGCTCGGCCGCCGGTGCGGCGGTGTTCGCACGGCGTTTGCCCGCCGCGCGTGGGTCGCCGGTCTCGATCTCCTCGGGCGTGTGCAGCCCCTTTTCGTGCCAGCTCATGAGGATGCGGTTGAGGTACGCCCATTTGCGCGCCCCGGTCGCCACGACCGTGCGGTCGTAGGCCTCGGCGATCGCCTCCGTGCCGAAGCCCATGTCCAGCCAGCTCGTGATGTAGCCGCGTTCGGTGCGGCTCGGCGCGCGGTCACAGATCTGCAGCACCTGCAGCACCTGCTGCGCAAGGTCGCGCTTTGCCTGACGCCGCTGCAAAAATTCCTCCGCCTGCGCCGTCGTGTGGATCTCCTGATCGGCCCACGCGTAGGCCTCCTTTTCGATCCGGCGCATCGTCGGCGTGCCGGCGTGGCCGCGCTCGGCGCGGTATTCCTGAAATACGTAATGGATCAGCTCCATGAGCACGTCGGCCGGGAGGCCCAGATAGTCGCGCAGGCCGAGCAGCATATTCATTTCGGGCGTTGTGAGCTTGCGGCCGTAGAGCTGCTCGGCCTCGCGGCGTACGGTCTGCATGGGCTCGTCACTGAGCATACGGCTGGCGATGTCCTCGGCCGTATACTGCGGCAGTTCGGCCGCGGGCACGAGCTTCGGCTCGGCCGTGCCCGGCTTGTCCGCGGCGGCGGATGCCGTGCGGCCGGCCGGAGCGGGCGCCGCCTTCCCGGCGGCGGAGACGAGCCCGAGCGCGCACAGCCGCTCCATCGTCTGGCGCAGTTCGCGCTCCGTCAGGCCGATGTGCTCGGCGGGAAACGGCTTTCCGCCGGCGCGCAGCAGCGCGAGATATACCAGGGCACAGCGCCCGTCTTTTTCCCGCAGCAGCTTGTCCGCTTCCTCAATCGGCAGCGACAGGCAAACCGGCCGCGACAGCGTAAATTCGGCTTGATCCATGCAATTACCCCTCGGGTCGATAGAAATTCATGATAGATTCACATTATAGCATGAAAATTGACTTGTAGCAAGAGCAGCGCCTGTGTTATAATGCGATATGTATGACTATAACTAGGAGTGGGTCTATGCTGGAATTGCTGGCGCCTGCGGGCAACCTCGATGCCGTCATTGCGGCGGTGCAAAACGGGGCGGACGCGGTGTATATGGGCTTTGGCGACGGGTTCAACGCGCGCCGGAGCGCCGATAATTTCACACGGGAGTCGTTTGCAAAAGCGGTGCGCTACTGCCACATCCGCGGCTGCAAGGTCTACGTCACGCTCAACACCCTCGTGGGCGACCGCGAGATGGACGCTGCCGCCGCGCTCGCGCAGCAGGCGTCGGACGCCGGAGCGGACGCGATCCTTGTGCAGGATCTGGGTCTCGCGCGCGTCCTGCGCGCCGCCCTGCCGGACATTCCGCTGCACGCCAGCACGCAGATGAGCATCCACAATCTCGCCGGGGTCGAGGCTGCGGCCGAGATGGGCATCACCCGCGCCGTGCTCGCGCGCGAGCTCTCGCTCGAGCAGATCCGCTTCATCTCGCAGCACGCGAGCATTGAAACGGAAGTGTTCGTGCACGGAGCGCTGTGCTTCTGCTATTCGGGCCAGTGCTATATGAGCGCGCTCATCGGCCGCCGCAGCGGCAACCGCGGCGCGTGCGCGCAGCCGTGCCGCATGCAGTACAGCATGGGCGGCCGCATGGACGAGTATCCGCTGAGCCTGCGCGATAACTGCCTGGCCGGCTATCTGCAGCAGCTCGAGGACGCGGGCGTTGCCTGCGTGAAGATCGAGGGCCGCATGAAGCGGCCGGAGTACGTCGCCGTGGTCACGGACGTGTACGCCCGCTGCATCCATGAGCACCGCGTACCCACGCCGGAGGAAAACGACCGGCTCGCGCTGGCGTTCTCGCGTCAGGGCTTCACGCAGGGCTACCTGCTCGGCAAAAAGGGGCCGGATATGCTCGGCACCCGCGCGGCCGAGCCGGACCGCGAGGCCGAAAAGCTGTTCAATGCCGCGCGCAAAGCGTATGGTGACGGGGAGCGCCGCCGTGTGCCTGTGAAGTTTTATGCCAAGGTGTGCTCCGGCGAACCGGTCATGGCCGCCGTTATGGACGAGGAGGGGCACCGCGCCGTGCTCACCGGCCCCGTGCCGGAGCCCGCGCAGCGCGCGCAGCTGACAGAGCAGAGCCTTGCCGACCAGTTTGCCAAAACGGGCGGCACGCCCTATTATTCCACCGGCACCGAGAGCCGCATTGACCCGGGCCTCTATCTTCCGGCTGCCGCCGTCAATGACCTGCGCCGCCGGCTCATCACCGGCCTGAAGGAAGAGCGCGCGGCCCTGCCCGAGCGGCGGAGCCTGCCGCTGCCGCTGCGGCCGGAGGGCAAGCGCTATTTTGCCGACCCCGTGCTCATCGTGCAGGTGCATCAGGCTGAGCAGCTCACGCAGGAGCTGGCCGAGCTGCGCCCGGCGTATGTGTACGTGCCGGTCGAGATTCTGGACAGCGATTTCCCGCGCCTCGCTCCGTTTCTGGAGCAGGGAGTGCAGGTCGTAGCGGTGCTGCCGCGCGTCATTACGGACGATCAGGCGGAGGATATGCACGCCATGCTTGCCCGCGCCGCCGAAAACGGCGTGCAGGAAGTGCTCGCCGGCAACATGGGCCACATCTTCTTTGCCCGCCGCGCAGGGATGCGCGTGCGCGGCGACTTCGGGCTGAATGTCTTTAACTCCTTCACGGAGGAGGTGCTGCAGCAGGCCGGTCTCGTGAGCGCGACGGCGTCGTTTGAGCTGCGCGTGGCGCAGATCCGCGATCTGGCCAAGAGCATCGACACGGAGATGATCGTCTATGGCCGCCTGCCGTGCATGATCACCGAGCAGTGCATCATCCGCAACAGCGCGGGCCGCTGCAACTGCAAGGTGCCCAACCATCTGGCCGACCGGCGCGGGGCGCTGTTCCCGGTGCTGCCGGCGTTTGGCCACCGCAACCAGATCTTCAATGCGCACAAGCTCTACCTCGCCGATAAGCACGAGGACTACGAAACGGCGGGGCTCTGGGGCGTGCGCCTCATGTTCACGACCGAGACGCCGCATGAGTGCGTCGCGGTCACGCAGAGCTATCTGGGCCTGACGGATTACCGCCCGAATGGGCTGACCCGCGGGCTGTATTATCGGGGCGTGGAATGACCCGCCCGGGAGGAACGACCATGAACTGGATCCTTGCCTCCGGCTCCCCGCGCCGGCGGGAGCTGCTGGAGATGCTCGGCGTGCCGGACCTGACGATCCGGCCGGCCGCCGGCCCTGAGCGCGCGACGCCGGGCGCCGGCCCGGAGCAGACCGTGCGCGAGCTGTCGCTGCACAAGGCGCAGGAGGTCGCACAGACCTGCGCGCCGGAGGATATCATCATCGCGGCGGACACGATCGTCAATCTCGACGGCGCCATCCTCGGCAAGCCGCACGATCATGACGACGCCGTGCGTATGCTCACCGCCTTGTCCGGGCGCGAGCACATCGTCTACACCGGTGTTGCCGTTTTGTACCGCGGCGAGACGCGGCAGGCGGCCGAGCGCACAGCCGTGCGATTTCGCACGCTCACGCCGGAGGAAATCGAACGTTATATCGCCACCGGCGAGCCGATGGACAAGGCCGGTGCCTACGGCATTCAGGGCCGCGGCGCGCTGTTCGTCGAGCATCTCGACGGCGATTATTTCAACGTGATGGGCCTGCCGCTGTGCAGGCTGGGACAACTGCTGAACGAACTGGGAGTCGAGCTGCTTTGAACTGGAAAACGTATCTGAAAAAGAAAGGCGCGCGCGTCGGCGCGGTCGTGGTCGCGGTCGTGCTTGTGCTCGCGCTCATCGCCGGGACGCTCGGCGGCAAGGCGGGATTCCTCACGAATCTCGACGGCATCGTGCGTGCGCCGCTGCAGAAGGCTGCGACCGTTACGGCGCAGTGGCTCGAGAGCATCTACGGCTACATTTATAAATATGACCAGCTCAAGGCCGAAAACGAGCAGCTGCGCACGCAGCTGGCCGAGGTCCAGGCGCAGGCGCGCGAGGGGCAGGAGGCGCTGGCGGAAAACGAGCGCTACCGTGACCTGCTGGGCTTCACGCAGCGGCACACGGACTTTGAGCTGGAACCCGCGAACGTCGTCTCTTACGGCGCGTCGAACTGGTCGAGCACGCTCACGCTCAGCAAGGGCAGTGACAGCGGCATCGAGGTCGGCGACTGCGTCATGAACGAATCCGGCGCACTCGTCGGTCAGGTCATCGAAGTTGGCAGCACGTGGGCGACCGTGCGCACGGTCATTGACGTGGATATGAGCGTCGGCGGCTATATCAGCGGCAGCGGCGCGACGGCCATGGTCCTTGGCGACTTCACGCTCATGCAGGACGGCTGCGCGCGCTTCGGCTATCTGGCCGAGGGGATGAGCATCTTCACCGGCGACACCGTGCTCACGTCCGGCAAGGGCGGCGCGTTCCCGGCGGGGCTTGTCGTCGGTACGATCACGGACGTCCGCACCGAGGCCGGCGGTCAGCAGACCTACGGCGTCATTACGCCTGCGTGCGACCTCGGCGAGCTGCTGCAGGTGTTTGTCATCAAAGACTTTGACGTGGTGAGCTGATATGTGGGCAGATCTGATCAATCAGGATAAAGTGCACCGCGCGCTCTGGTGCGCGCTGTATCTGGCCGTGACGCTCCTGCTGCAGAATACGGTCTTTGCACACGTTGCGCTCTTCGGCGTGCACGCCATGTTTGTGCCGGCGGTCGTCGTGGCGGTCGGCGTGTTTGAGGGCGGTACGTGGGGCGCGGTGTTTGGCCTCATCGCGGGCTATTTCTGCGCCATGGGCTATCCCGGAACGGGTATGCTCTTTGCCGTGCTCTTCGCGGTGATCGGCTTCGGCGCCGGTATGCTCGCGGAGTATCTCATCAACAGCAGCCTCCTGCCGTTTCTCGTGACGTGTCTGGCGGCGTTTCTGCTCACGGCCTTCAGCCAGATGTTCCGGCTGTGGATCTTCCACGGCGCGTCGTTTTGGCGGCTGCTGGCCGTGGCGCTGGGGCAGAGCGTGTTTTCGCTGCCGCTCGCCATACCGTATTACTATATCAGCCGCGCGTTTCATCGCCGGCGTGCCCTGCGCTGAGTGTCTCGGCGCACCTGTTTCCCGAAAGGATTTTCGCTATGGAAAGACCCATCAAACCCGGCCGTGTCACTGCGCTCGCGTGCATCCTTTTGCTGCTCGTGATCGTGTTTGTCGTCGCGCTCTACAAGCTGCAGATCGTGGAAGGCCAGGCGTACTATGAGGAAAACCGCAACAGCGTCGCCAGCTCCCAGACCGTGGAGGCCGCGCGCGGCAGCATCCTCGACCGTTACGGCCGCGTGCTTGTGTCGAACACGAGCTGCAACAACCTCGTCTTCAATCCCGACGACCTCTTTGAGCAGGACGACCCGAACGGCATCCTCCTGCAGATGGCGCGCACCGTCGTCGCCTGCGGCGACACGTATGTCGACGAGCTGCCGGTCACGGCCACGCCTCCGTTCGAGTACACGGATATGAACGACACACAGCGGACGCAGCTCAAGGGCTTTCTCAAGGACGCCGGTCTGGATGAGGAGGCCACGGCCGTAGAGCTCATGAGCTATTGCCGTGAGCGCTTCAGCATCGACAACAACTACTCTGCCGCCGATGTGCGCATCATCGCCGGCCTGCGCTACTCGCTCCGGACGCGCTACATCGACAAACTCTACCTGCCGGACTATGTTTTCGTCAAGGACGCGAGCATGGAGCTCATCACGTCCCTGAAGGAAAATAACGTCCCCGGCTTTGAAGTCACGGTGTCCTATACGCGCCAGTACCACACGAATCTGGCCGCGCACCTGCTCGGCTATACCGGTCTGATGACCGCCGAGGAATACACGACTTATAAGCCCCAGGGCTACCCCATGAATGCGACCGTCGGCAAGGACGGGGCCGAGCTCGCCTTTGAAAAATACCTCCACGGCACAGACGGTACGGCCATCGTGACCAAAAACGCCGCCGGCACCGTCACCGGCACGACCTATACCAAGGAGCCGGAGCCGGGCAACCAGGTCAGCCTCACAATCGACCTCGACTTGCAGTCGGCCGCCGAACAGTCGCTGACCCGGGGCATCAAGAACATGAAATCGAAGTCAACGGAGACCAGCGACGCCGTCGGCGGCGGCGCGCTCGTGGCCGTCGATGTGGAGACCGGCCAGCCGCTGGCCATCGCCAACTACCCGACGTTCGACCTGCAGACGCTCTTCCAGAGCGAGGAGAACTATAAAGCCGTCTCCGAGGCGGACAATCAGCCGCTGTTCAACCGCGCGCTGCTCGGCCAGTATTCTCCCGGCTCGACGTTCAAGCCCTGCACGGCCATCGCCGGCCTGACCGAGGGCGTCATCACCACCGGCACGACCATCCAGTGTACCGGCACGTTCCGCAAGTATGAGGACACCGGCTACGCCCCCAAGTGCTGGATCGCTTCCTCCGGCACGACGCACGGCAGCGACAATGTGACCGAAGCCATCCGCGACTCGTGCAACATCTTCTTCTACACCGTCGGCGACAGCCTGCCGATCGATACGCTCGCGCGCTATGCCGCGGCCTTCGGTCTCGGCGAGCACACCGGCATTGAGCTGCCGGAGAGCACCGGCCAGATGGCTACGGAGGCCGTGAAGAAAAAGCTCGAGAACACGAACTGGTATGTCGGTGACTCGCTGCAGGCGGCCATCGGCCAGTCGTACAGCCTGTTCACGCCGCTGCAGCTGGCGGAATACTGCGCCACGATCGCCAACGGCGGCACGCGCCACAGCGCGTCCATCCTCAAGTCTGTGCGCAGTTATGACGGCAGCGAGCTCATCTATGAGAATCAGGCCGAGGTGCTCAGCACCGTCGAGACCAGTGACTACAACTGGGCTGCCGTGCAAAAGGGTATGTACCTCGTTGCCAATGACCGCGCCGGCAGTGCGTATGAGACCTTCGGCAGCTACGGCGTGAAGGTCGCCGCCAAGACCGGCACCGCCCAGCTCGGTGATAACCAGGTCAACAACGCTATTTTTATCTGTTACGCGCCGTATGACAATCCCAAGGTTGCTGTGGCGGTCGTTGTGGAGCACGGCAGTGCCGGCACTTCCATCGCCTCCATCGCGCGCGATTTTCTCGACGCATATTTTACCGTCAAGACCGTCAACACTGCCCCCGAGAGCGAGCTCTCGCTGCTGCAGTGACGGCCGCTGACCAGAAAGAGAGGAGTTATCCACATGAACATTGCACTGATCGCTGACGACGGCAAAAAAGAACTTATGGTCCAGTTCTGCATTGCATACTGCGGCATACTGGCCAAGCATGATCTGAGCTCGACGTTTACGACCGGCCGGCTCATCTCCGAGGCCACCGGTCTGAAGATTCGCACCTACCTGCACTCTTCGCAGGGCTGCCAGCAGCTCGACGCCCGCATCGCGTATAACGAGATCGACCTCGTGCTGTTTTTCTGCGACGCCGAGAGCGGCAACTTTGACGAGGTCAACCGCATGGCGCGCCTGTGCGACCAGCGGCAGATCCCGTTTGCCAGCAACGTGGCCACCGCCGAAGTGCTCATCCTGGGCCTGAACCGCGGCGACCTTGACTGGCGCGACATCGTCAACCCGAAAAAGAAATCGTAAGCCCGAAAGGAATCATCATCACCATGGACAAGATCAAACCCCGCACCCTGTCCGGCTTCATGGAGCTGCCGCCGGACAAGCAGGTGCAGATGGACAAAATGCGCGCCGTTCTGGCCGAGACTTACGCCCGCTACGGCTTCACCCCGCTCGACACGCCCGCCATCGAGGCGGCCGAGGTGCTGCTGGCCAAGGGCGGCGGCGAGACGGAAAAGCAGATCTACCGCTTCACGAAAGGCGACAGCGATCTCGCCCTGCGCTTTGACCTCACGGTGCCGCTGGCGAAGTACGTTGCGGCCAATTACGGCCAACTCACGTTTCCGTTCCGCCGCTATCAGATCGGCAAGGTCTGGCGCGGCGAGCGCGCGCAGCGCGGCCGCTTCCGCGAGTTTTATCAGGCGGATATCGACATCATCGGCGACGGCGCACTCGATATTCTCAACGAGGCCGAGATCCCGGCCATCATCTACGATACGTTCACGCGTCTGGGGCTGCACCGCTTCCGCATCCGCGTGAACAACCGCAAGGTGCTCAACGGCTTTTTTGCCATTCTCGGCCTGAGCGGGCAGGCGGGCGATGTGCTGCGCACCATTGACAAGCTCGACAAGATCGGCGCGGATAAGGTGCGCGAGCTGCTCACCGATACCTGCGGCGTGGCGGCCGAGCAGGCGGACGAGATCCTGCGCTTCATCGCCTGCCCGGGCACGAGCGCGGACAAGCTCGCGTTTTTGGAGCAGTACCGCGGCCGGAACGAGACGTTTGATACCGGCCTCGACGAGCTGCGCACCGTCGTGGGCTACCTGCCCGCGTTCGGCGTCCCGGAGGAGAATTTCGAGCTCGACCTCACGATCGCGCGCGGCCTCGATTACTACACCGGCACGGTGTACGAGACCGTCCTGCTCGACCACCCCGAGGTCGGCAGTATCTGCTCCGGCGGCCGCTACGATGACCTCGCGGGGTACTATACGAACAAGTCCCTGCCCGGCGTCGGCATCTCCATCGGCCTGACGCGCCTGTTTTATATCCTGCAGGAGCAGAACATGATCTCGGATGCCGTGCTCACCGCACCGGCAGATGTGCTCATCCTGCCGATGACGGACGATCTGTCCGCGGCCGTGGCGCTCTCGGCGCAGCTGCGCGCCGGCGGCCTGCGCGTGCAGCTTTACAGTGAGAAGAAAAAGTTCAAGGTCAAGATCGGCTATGCCGACAAGCTCGGCATCCCGTTTGTGATCTTCCTCGGCGAGGATGAGATCGCGCAGCACGTCTGCGCGCTCAAGAACATGGCCACCGGCGTGCAGGAGGCCGTGACGAGTGCGCGTGCGCTCGAGATCATCCGCGCGGAGATCTCCAGCCGCAGCGCCGGTGCGATCCTGCGCGAGCAGTGATCCGGTTCATTCACCGCCGCCGCACCGCCGGGGGCGATATTCGATAGAAAGAAAGGGAATCAGGAGTATGTTTCAGTCCCGCACACACACTTGCAACGAGCTGCGGCTCGAAAACGCCGGCGAGCAGGTCCGCATCGTCGGCTGGATGGAAAATGTCCGCGAGGTCGGGCAGAACTTTGCTTTCGTCGTCGTCCGCGATTTTTACGGCACGACCCAGGTCGTCATCGAGACCGAGGACATGATGAAGGTCGTCAAGGCGCTCAACAAGGAGTCCACCATCGCCGTGGAGGGCACCGTGCGCGAGCGCGCGAGCAAAAACCCCAAGCAGCCCACCGGCGACATCGAGATTGTTCCCACGAAGATCGAGGTGCTCGGCCGCTGCCGCTACAACGAGCTGCCGTTTGAGATCAACCGCAGCCGCGACGCCGACGAGGCGCTGCGCCTGAAATACCGCTATCTCGACCTGCGCAACCCCGCCGTGAAAAAGAATATTATCCTCCGCTGCCAGGTGGTGGCCGCGCTGCGTGCCGCCATGACCGAGCACGGCTTCCTCGAGATTACGACGCCGATCCTCACGGCCTCCAGCCCCGAGGGCGCGCGCGACTATCTTGTGCCCGCGCGCAAGCACCCCGGCAAGTTCTATGCTCTGCCGCAGGCGCCGCAGCAGTTTAAGCAGCTGCTCATGACGGCGGGCTTCGACCGTTATTTCCAGATTGCCCCGTGCTTCCGCGACGAGGATGCCCGCGGCGACCGCAGCCCCGGCGAATTTTATCAGCTCGACATGGAGATGGCCTTCGCCACGCAGGACGATGTCTTTGCCGTGCTCGAGGATGTGCTCCTGCCGATCTTCGCCAAGTACGGCAAGTACAACATCGCGTCCGAGGCGCCCTTCCGCCGCATCTCTTATCATGATGCCATGGAGACCTATGGCTCCGACAAGCCCGACCTGCGCATTGATCTCACCGTGCAGGACATGACGGCGCTCGTCGCCGGCAGCGACTTTGCGCCCTTTGCCGCGGGCAACACGGTCAAGGCCGTCGTTGTGCCCGACTGCGCCATGGCGCGCAAGGCGATCGACAAGCTCTGCGCCGACGTCGAGGTGCAGGCCGGCAGCAAGCCCTACTGGTTCAAGGTCGATGAGCAGGGCAATTTCGCCGGCGGTATCGCCAAGTTCCTCACGGACAAGACCGCTGAAATCACCGCGGCTCTCGGCCTGAAGCCGGGCTGCTTCGTCGGCGTGACGGCCGGCAAAAAGACCGCCGCACAAAAGACGGCGGGCGTGCTGCGCACGAAGCTCGGCGCGGCCGTGCCGGGCCATATGGATAAGGAGCGGTACGAATTTTGCTGGATCGTGGACTTCCCAATGTACGAGATCGGCGAGGAATCCGGCGAGCTGGAGTTCTGCCATAATCCGTTCTCGATGCCGAACGGCGGCCTCGAGATCCTCGAAAAGGCCGAGCGCGGCGAGATCGACCCGCTCGACATCTACGCCTACCAGTACGACCTCGTGTGCAACGGCGTCGAGCTCAGCTCCGGCGCGGTGCGAAACCACGATCCCGAGATTATGGTCAAGGCGTTCGAGCTCGTGCGCCTCGGCGAGGACGATGTCAAGGCCAAGTTTCCGGCCATGTACAATGCCTTCTGCTACGGCGCGCCCCCGCACGCCGGCATCGCCCCGGGTGTGGACCGCATGGTCATGCTCCTCGCGGGCGAGGACTGCATCCGCGAGATCATTCCGTTCCCGATGAACAAGAACGCGCAGGACGTCATGATGGGCGCGCCCGGCACCGTCGAGCCGCACCAGCTTGAGGAGCTGCACATCGCCGTCGTCGGCGAAACGGAGTCCGATACCGAAGCGTAACCAAAACGATGGGACGGCGCCCCGGCCGAATGCCGGGGCATCGTCCGTGAAAGAAGGCGAGCGGCTTGCTGTCCAAAGTCCAGTCCCTCGGCTGCCGGGGCGTGACCGGCTACGCGGTCAGCGTGGAGTGCCACGTGTCCAACGGCCTGCCGGGGTTTGATATCGTCGGCCTGCCGGATGCGGCCGTCAAGGAGGCGCGTGAGCGTGTGCGCAGCGCCATCAAGACCAACGGCATGAAGTTTCCGGTCAGCCGCCTGACGGTGAACCTCGCCCCGGCGGACACCCGCAAAGCCGGCACGCTCTATGACCTGCCGGTGCTGCTGGGCATCCTGTGCGCCACGGGGGAGATCCGCCAGCCGCCGGCGACGGCGGCGTTTTTCGGTGAGGTCAGCCTCGCGGGGGAGGTTCGCCCCGTCACCGGCGCGCTCACGATGGCGCTCGCGGCCGAACAGATCGGGCTGAAGGAACTCTATGTCCCGGCGGGCAACGCGGCCGAGGCCGCCTTTGCCGACCGCGTGACGGTCTACCCGGTCGAGAACATTGCCCAGCTCGTGCGCCATCTGCGCGGGGAGCAGAAGCTCACGCCCATGACCCCGCCGAAATTTGAGGCCGAGCCGCGTTTCCCGGTCGATTTTGCCGAGGTCAAGGCGCCGGAGAACGTCAAGCGCGCGCTCGAGGTGGCCGCCGCGGGCGGGCACAACATTCTGCTCATCGGCCCGCCGGGCGCGGGCAAGTCCATGCTTGCCAAGCGCCTGCCGACCATTCTGCCCGCGATGAACCGCGCCGAGATGATCGAGACCACGCAGGTCTATTCCGTCCTCGGTCTCACGACGCCGGATGACCCCGTTGTGCGCATCCGGCCGTTTCGCGCGCCGCACCATACGGTGTCGAACGTCGCCATGTCCGGCGGCGGCAGCGCGCTCCAGCCGGGCGAAATGAGCCTAGCCGACAACGGCGTGCTCTTTCTCGACGAGCTGCCGGAGTTTTCGCCCGCCGTGCTCGAGACGATGCGCCAGCCGCTTGAGGACGGCAGCATCACCATCTCGCGCGCGACCGGCTCCGTGACGTATCCGAGCCGCTTCATGCTCGTGTGCGCCATGAACCCCTGCAAGTGTGGCTGGTACGGGCACCCCTCCGGCCGCTGCCGCTGCTCGCCGCGCGACGTGCGCCGCTATCATGCGCGCGTGTCCGGCCCGCTGCTCGACCGCATCGACATCATCGTCGAGGTCCCGGCGCTGGAGTTTGATGAGCTCACGGAGCCATCGGCCGGGGAGCCGTCGCGCGCCATCCGCGCGCGGGTGAATGCTGCCCGCACCGTGCAGCGCGCCCGCTACGGGGACGATACCACCACGACGAATGCGCACATGGGGCCGCGCGCCCTGGCGGAGTTTTGCGCGCTCTCGCCGGAGTGTGAGCAGCTCATGCATGAGGCGTTTGACAGCATGGCCCTCACCGCCCGCAGCTATGACCGCATCCTGCGCGTCGCGCGCACGATCGCGGATCTCGACGGGGCGGAGACCATCGGCCTTGCGCACCTCGCCGAGGCCATTCAGTACCGCACGTATGATTTTTCCGTCGCCGAGTCGTGAGTCCGGCGGCCGCATCGAACAGAAGGGAGCATCGCCATGTACAATAATAACTACAATCCCTATAACCCCAACTGGTACCAGCCGCCCGGCCCGCAGCCCGGTAAGCATGAGGCTACCGTCGCCATGATCCTCGGCATCGTCTCGTGCGCGCTGCTCATCTTCGGCTATACGGCGCTCGGCTCGGTCGTCACGGGCATCATCGGCCTGATCTATGCCTCCCGCGCCAAGAGCCTTGGCTTCAACGGTACGCCGCGCACCGTCGGCTACGTCTGCTCGCTCATCGGGTTGATCCTCGGCGTGCTCGTGTGTCTGGCCCTCGTGTGGCTCGGCGCGTGGTCGATCGGTATGTTCATCGCGCTGCTCGAGCAGGCCATGTGATATCTGTAGAGAAAAGGAACGAAACCGTTATGAATGATCTGCTGCTGTGCAAGCCCGGGGAGATCTTCCTCAAGGGCCTCAACAAGCACTATTTTGAAGAGAGGCTGGTCGCGAACGTCAAGCGCCGGCTCAAACCCATCGGCCACTTCCGCGTGACGTATCTGCAGTCGGCGCTGTACATCGAGGCCGCCGACGATGCGGCCGATCTCGACGCGGCATATGACGCCGTGCGCAAGGTGTTCGGCATTGCGACGATCACGCGCGCGGCCGCCTGCGAGAAGGACAAGGACGCCATCACGGCGCTGGCCAAGACGTACCTGCACGACGCGATGACGGCGGCGTGCAGCTTCAAGGTGGAGACCAAGCGCTCGGACAAGCGCTTTCCCATGACGAGCATCGAACTGTCACAGTATGTCGGCGGCGAGCTTGCCGAGGCGTTTCCCGATACGGTCGTTGATGTGCACAACCCGGAGCTGACCGTGCGCCTCGAGGTGCGCGAGCAGGCGGCGTATGTCCACGCACAGGCCGTCGAGGCGGCGGGCGGTATGCCCGTCGGCTGCAACGGCGCTGCCGTGACGCTGCTTTCCGGCGGCATTGACAGCCCCGTGTCGTCGTACATGATCGCCAAGCGCGGCGTGCGCCTTGTCCCGGTGCACTTTTTCTCCTTCCCGTACACCTCGGAGCTGGCTAAGGAAAAGGTCATCTCGCTGGCCAAGGAGCTCACGGCCTACACCGGCCGCATGACGCTGCAGATCGTGCCCTTTACGCACATCCAGGAGGAGATCCGCCGGGCCTGCCCGGAGGAGTACTTCACGCTCATCATGCGCCGGTTCATGATGCGTATCGCCGAGGACATCGCCGCGCACAACGAGTGCAAGGCCATCGTCACCGGCGAAAATCTTGGTCAGGTCGCCAGCCAGACCATGGAGGCCATGGCCTGCACGCAGGCAGTGACGAACCTGCCCGTGCTCCAGCCGCTGATCGGCATGGACAAGCGCGACATCGTGAAAATTGCCCGCGAAATCGGCACATTTGACACTTCCATCCTCCCGTATGAGGATTGCTGCACGGTCTTTACCCCGCGCCACCCCAAGACCCGCCCGACCGTGGCGGAGGTCGCGGAGGCGGAGTCCGCGCTCGACATTGACGCGCTCGTGCGCGAGGCAGTGGACGGAATTGAAAGGATCCGGATCGATTTATGAATGCAGAACTCATTGCCGTCGGCACCGAACTGCTCCTCGGCGACACCATCAATACCGACGCGGCGGCTGTCGCGCGCCTGCTCTCGGAGCTGGGCATCAATGTTTACTGGCAGACCGTCGTCGGTGATAACCGCACGCGGCTGGAGCAGGCGGTGCAGCTCGCCCGCACGCGCGCCGACCTCATCATCACGACCGGCGGCCTCGGCCCGACGTGCGACGATCTGACCAAAGAGGTCGTGGCCGGCGCGTTCGGCATCCCGCTCGAGCTCAACAAGGCTGAGGAGGACCGCCTGCGCGGCCTGTACCGCGAGCGCGGCATTTACATGACGGAAAATCATCTGCAGCAGGTCATGCTGCCGCGCGGCTGCACCGTGCTGCAAAACGACTGGGGCACGGCCCCGGCCTGCGCGTTCGAGGCCGACGGTTGCCTGGTCATCATGCTGCCCGGCCCGCCGCTGGAGTGTGAGCCGCTGCTGCGCTACCGTGTGCGCCCGCTGCTTGCCGCGCGCGGGGACGGGATCATCGTCTCGCACAGCGTCAAGATCTTCGGCATCGGCGAGGGCACGATGGAGTACCAGCTGCATGAGCTCATGAACGAGATGCAAAACCCGACGCTGGCGCCCTATGCCAAAGAGGGCGAGTGCCTCGTGCGCGTCACGGCCAAGGCTCCAACGGCGGCCGAGGCCGAGGAGATGATCGCTCCGTGCGTGGCGCGCGTGCAGCGCGAGCTCGGCGCGTTTGCCTACGGCGTTGACACGCCGAATATCGAGACGTGCGCGGCCGAGCTGCTGCTCGCGCAGCACAAGACCATTGCCGTGGCCGACAGCTGCACCGGCGGCCTGCTCGGCGATCTGCTCACGAACGTGCCGGGTGCGTCGGCCGTGTTTGCCGGCGGCATCATCGCCTACAATGACGAGACCAAGACCCGCCTGCTCGGCGTCGACCCCGCACTCATCGCGCGCTGCGGCGTTGTCAGCCCCGAGGTCGCGGCCGCGATGGCCGAGCACGTGCGCGCCACGTTCGGCACCGATCTCGCCCTGAGCATCACGGGCCTTGCCGGCCCGGGCGGCGATGGAGTGCACACCGTCGGCACGCTCTTTGTGGCCCTCGCCACGCCGGACGGTACGTTCCACCGCACGCTGCACAAGGACAAGTGGGGGCGCGTGCGCATCAAGCACGCGGCGGCCAACCACGCCTTCGACATGGTGCGGCGCTATCTCACCGGCCTGCCGGTCGAGATGGAGGAAAACCGCTGACGGGATCACCTGCTTTTTCTGCGGCTGGGACAGCTGCCCCGGCCGCGTTTTAACCCATGCATGATTGGAGAAACCGGAGAATGCTTATGAACATCACCGTAGCCGGCGTGGGCTATGTCGGTCTGGCGCAGGCGGTGCTGCTCGCGCAGCACAACGCCGTCACCGCCGTGACCACGACCCCCGCCAAAGCCGATGCCATCAACCGCGGCGTTTCGCCAATCGCCGACGCCGAGATCACGGACTTCCTGCGCACAAAGCCGCTGACGCTCACGGCGACCGTGGACGCCGAGCGGGCCTACCGCACGGCCGACGTGGTCATCATTGCCACGCCGACGGACTATGATCCGGAGCGCAACCTGTTCAACACCTCGACCGTCGAGGCGGTGCTGACGCTGGTCGGTCGGGTCAACCCCGGTGCGCTCGTGGTCATCAAGTCCACGGTGCCGGTCGGCTACACGGAGCGCGTCGTGGGTGCATTCGGCTGCGCGCGGCTGCTGTTCTCGCCGGAGTTTCTGCGCGAGGGCAGGGCGCTGTATGATAACCTGCACCCGAGCCGCATCGTGGTCGGCCGCCCACACGGCGGCACGGCGACGGAGGCGGACGCGCGCCTGTTCGCATCCCTGCTGCAGCAGGGCGCGGCGGAGGAGCAGATCCCGACGCTGTACCCGAACGCGGCGGAGGCCGAGGCCATCAAGCTCTTTGCCAATACGTACCTCGCCGTGCGCGTGAGTTATTTCAATGAGCTTGACACCTATTGCGAGCTCAAGGGGCTCGATACGCGCCAGGTGATCGACGGCGTGTGTCTCGATCCGCGCATCGGCGCGCATTATAACAACCCCTCGTTCGGCTACGGCGGCTATTGCCTGCCGAAGGATACGCGCCAGCTGGTCGCAAACTTCGGCGACATTCCCAACCGCATCATTAGCGCCGCCGTCACGGCCAATGACGAGCGGAAGGATCACATTGCCCGCCGGATCCTGCAAAAAGCGGCAGGGGGTGTCATCGGCGTGTACCGGCTGACGATGAAGGCCGACTCCGACAACTTCCGCGAGTCGAGCATTCGCGGCGTCATCGAGCGGCTGCGCCGCGCGGGCGCCAGTGTGGTCATCTATGAGCCAACGCTCACGGAGGCATCCTTTGCCGGTCTGCCGGTGATCGCGTCTCTGGCGGAGTTCAAGCGTATGTCGGCCGTCATCGTGGCCAACCGCGCCGAGGCCGCGCTCGACGATGCTTGGGAGAAGGTCTACACCCGCGACCTGTACCGCAGGGACTGAGAAAGGGAGGCGCTTACGATGAAAGGCATCATCCTCGCCGGGGGCTCCGGCACGCGGCTGTATCCGCTCACGCGGGTCACGTCCAAGCAGCTGCTGCCTGTGTATGACAAGCCCATGATCTACTACCCGCTCTCGACGCTCATGCTCGCGGGCATCCGGGACATTCTCATCATCTCCACACCGGACGACACGCCGCGCTTCGAGCGCCTGCTCGGCGACGGCAGCCAGTTCGGCATCCGGCTGTCCTACGCGGTGCAGCCGCACCCGGACGGTCTTGCGCAGGCGTTTCTGATCGGGGCGGACTTCATCGGCAGCGATACCTGCGCCATGGTCCTCGGCGACAATATTTTCTACGGCAGCTGGTTTCGCCGCAACCTGCTGGAGGCGGTCGAAAACGCCGAGGCGGGCTATGCCACGATTTTCGGCTACCACGTCAAGGATCCGGAGCGTTTCGGCGTCGTGGAGTTTGATCAGGACAAGCGTGTGCTGTCCGTTGAGGAAAAGCCAAAGCACCCGCGCTCCAACTACTGCGTCACAGGCCTGTATTTTTACGACAATCGCGTGGTGGAAAAGGCACGGCAGGTGCGGCCGTCCGCGCGCGGAGAGCTGGAGATCACGGACCTCAACCGGCTCTATCTGGACGAGGACCGGCTGAAGGTGCAGCTGCTCGGCCGCGGCTTTGCCTGGCTCGACACCGGTACGGTCGAGAGCCTTATGGACGCGGCGGTCTTTGTTCAGACGGTGCAGAACCGGCAGGACGTGATCATTTCCGCGCCGGAAGAGGTAGCCTATCACATGGGCTGGCTCACAAAGGCGCAGCTGCTGGCCGCAGCCGCGCAGTATGACCATTCGCCCTATGGCACGCATCTGCGCGCGGTCGCAGAGGACAAACTTGTGTTTGAGAGGATCCTGCATGACTAGATTTGTCACCGGCGGCGCCGGCTTCATCGGCGCAAACTATCTGTTTTATCTGCGCGAGCACTATCCGGACGACCGGCTCGTGTGCATCGACAAGCTCACCTATGCCGGCAATCTTTCTACGCTCGCGCCGCTGCTCGGACAGCCAAACTTCCGCTTTGCCAAGGTGGATATCTGCGACCGCGAGGCGGTTTGCGGTCTGTTTGAGGACGAGCGCCCCGACGTGGTCATCAACTTCGCGGCCGAGAGCCATGTTGACCGTTCGATCGCCGATCCGTCGGCCTTTCTGCAGACGAACATCATCGGCACGTCCGTGCTCATGGACGCCTGCCGCAAATACGGCAATGTGCGCTTTCATCAGGTCTCAACCGACGAGGTCTACGGCGACCTGCCGCTCGACCGGCCGGACCTGTTTTTCGCCGAACAGACGCCGCTGCACACCAGCTCACCCTACAGCAGCTCCAAGGCCGCGGCCGACCTGCTGGCGGGGGCGTACTGGCGCACGTACGGCCTGCCGGTCACAATCTCGCGCTGCTCGAACAATTACGGGCCGTATCAGTTTCCGGAGAAGCTCATCCCGCTCATGATCGTAAACGCCCTCGCCGACCGGCCGCTGCCGGTGTACGGCCGGGGACAGAATGTGCGTGACTGGCTGTATGTCGCCGATCATTGCAAGGCGATCGACCTTGTGGTCAATCACGGCCGCATCGGCGAGGTATACAACATCGGCGGCCACAACGAGATGCAAAACATCGACATCGTGCGCCTGATCTGCCGCAGGCTCGGCAAGCCCGAAAGCCTCATCACCTATGTCACCGACCGGCAGGGGCACGACCTGCGCTATGCCATCGACCCCACGAAGATCCACACGGAGCTCGGCTGGCTGCCGGAGACGCGATTTGCCGATGGCATCGGGCAGACGATCGACTGGTATCTCGCCCACCGCTCCTGGTGGGAGGAGATCCTCAGCGGAGCTTACCGCACCGGCTACGAAAGGCTGTGCGGCGACTGCCCCACGGCGTGAGCACAAGAATCGAAAATCGCAGCCCCCGGAGTCTGCTCCGGGGGCTGCGATTTTCTTTGGCTGCTTTTCATTACGCTTCCGTTCCCAGCCACTTTTCCAGGCACACAAGCGCGACGCCGTCGATGCCGTTGAAATTGCACGGCGCAGTGGCCACCTCGCGGTAGCCGAGATGGGCGTAGAGCCGGCGGGCGTTGACGTTTTTCGCGTTCGTGTCGATGCGCAGCTCCGGACAGGCGTGCGTCCGGGCGTACTGCTCATAAAAATGCATGAACTGCGTCCCGTAGCCGTGCCCGCCGGCGGTGGGGTCCACGACAAGCGTGTGCAGCACGAGCACCTGCTCCGGCGGCACGTCGTGCGCCCACGGCACCTGGGCGTATACCGGCACCTGCTCGCGATTGATGCGTCCGGCAGCGTAGACGGTTCCGTCGTCTTCGAGCACGAACAGCTCCCCGGCCTCCAGTCCGGCCTGTGCGGTCGCGCGCGCCGGGTACACGCCGCGCGCCCAGCCGATGCTGACGTTTCCGGCCTCCTCGGCCGTGTGAATCGCGTTGTAGATCTCCTCAATGCGCGCAATGTCGTCCGCGGTTGCGGGGCGGATGGTGATCATGGTTCATTCCTCCTGTCTTATGGTTCAAAGATGGCCTTCGGGATCAGCGCGGCGAGCGCCTGCTGCCCGGCCGGCGTGTGGTGCACGCCGTCGGTCGTGTAGGCCGGGACGAGCGCGTCCGGATCGTCGGGGTCGGCCAGACCATCGAGCGGGATGTAGCCGTCGGCGGGGCAGTCCGCGCCCTGAAACCAGGCGTTGAGCTCCAGCCGCAGCGCGTCATATTCCGGAGACCACTGGATGTCGTCCCCGCGGCCGAGGAGGTTGCGCGTGTAGCCCTTCCACGGCGTGAGCTCGCAAAACCAGATACGCACGCCCTGCGCGTGCGCCATGTCGGCGAGCGCACGATAGCCCGCCGTCATTTGCGCGAATGTGACCGGGGGCAGCAGCCCCTGCTTGCTCCGGCAGTGCGGGTGGATGAGATCGTTCGCGCCGAGCTTGACGAGCACCATGTCCGCGCCCGCCTGACCGAGCACGTCGCGCCCAAAGCGCTTCACGCCCGCGCCGCCGAGCAGCTTGGCCGCACGGCCGACGCCGTCGGCCACCAGCCGGTCGCCCTTGATGGCGGCCTGCGTCACACTCACGTTCCGGATGCCGTCCGCGCGCAGGCGCGCGGCGAGCAGCCGCGGCAGCTCGTTTGCCACGGTCGAGTCGCCGAAGATGACGCACGCGTGCGTCCCGGCCGCGGCCAGCACATCGACCTCCGTGAGCGCGGGGATGACCTCATACGCGCCGGAATCCGCAGTGTGCTGCATCGGCACGGCCATGTGCAGCATGGGCCGGCGCGTGCAGTTGCCAAGCTCGGCGTAGCTGCATCCGCCGATGAGCCCGATCGTGCGCATGGCGTTGATGCCGCGGTAAAAAACCGTCACGGTCAGCGTCTGTCCGGCAGCGACCGGCAGCGCGGCGGCATCGGAGGTGCAGCACGCTCCGGCGCTGATGCGCACGTGCGTCTGCCCGCCGAAGGTCACGGTGCGCAGCGTGGCCGGGGCGATGCCGCGCGCATCGTCCGCGCCGAGGGCGACGGTGCAGGCGGCTACGTGCAGCGGCAGCACGCCGAACACGTTCGAGAGCGTGAGCCGCACGTGCGTGCCGCCGGCCGTGAGCTGCACGGCCGTGCGCGCGGATATCTCCGTCACGGCGACGCCGAGCCGGTCGAGAATGCCGGTCTCAGACAGGCTTGCGTCGATGGGGCTGGTGCTCCATGCGCTGACCCAGCGGCGATTGGAAAGGGACTCCATGGATCGGACACCTCCCGGAAAAATTCAGAGTGTTTAAAAGGTAATGCATCCCGCCAGAAAAGTCAAGCGGCGTGAAAACGGAAAACCGGCAGAGCAAACGCTCTGCCGGTTTTTGCGGCCGGGTGGCTCAGCCGTGCAGGCCGTTTTCCTGGCGCTCCATGTTTTCGATGACGACGTCGTGAATATCGCCCAGACTTGCGCAGTATTCGAGCACCTTCCATGGCGTGTTCGTGTGGAAGTGGATCTTGATCAGGTCCTCGTCGCCGACGGCGAGCAGGCAGTCGCCCGCGATGTTCTGCATGATATAGTCGTGGATCGCGTCCTCGTCGAGGCCGTGGCCCTCGATGAGCAGCTGGGTGTCAAAACGAAATTCGAGCATGGTTTTTGTCCTCCTTAATCATCGAGCTTGAGCACGGCGAGAAATGCCTCCGTGGGGATCTGAACCGTGCCGAGCTGGCGCATTTTCTTCTTGCCTTCCTTTTGCTTTTCCAGCAGCTTTTTCTTGCGCGTGATGTCGCCGCCATAGCACTTGGCGAGCACGTCCTTGCGCAGCGCCTTGACGGTCTCGCGCGCGATGATCTTGCCGCCGATCGCGGCCTGCACCGGAATCTCAAACAGCTGCCGCGGGATGTTCTCCTTGAGCTTCTCACACAGCTTGCGCGCCCGGCCGTAGGCCTTGTCCTTGTGGGCGATGAAGCTCAGCGCGTCGACCTGGTCGCCGTTGAGCAGCATATCCACCTTCACGAGCTCGCTCGGGTGGTAGCTGGAAAATTCATAGTCGAGCGAAGCGTACCCCTTCGTGCGCGCCTTGAGCGTGTCGAAGAAGTTGTAGACGATCTCGTTGAGCGGCATCTCGTAGTGCAGCTCCACGAGCCGGCTGTCGAGATACTGCATGTTCTTGTACTCGCCGCGCAGGTCCTGGCACAGCGGCATGATGTTGCCGACAAACTCCTGCGGCGTGATGATCGACACGTTCACGAACGGCTCCTCCGCGACCTCGATGGACGCGGGGTTCGGGTAATCGTGCGGATTGTCGACCATGAGCACCGTGCCGTCGGTCTTGGTGATGCGGTAGATAACGCTCGGCAGCGTGGTGATGAGGTCAAGGTCGAACTCTCGCTCGAGCCGCTCCTGAATGATCTCCATGTGCAGCATACCGAGGAAGCCGCACCGGAAGCCGAAGCCGAGCGCGACCGACGACTCCGGCTCGAACGAGAGCGAAGCGTCGTTGAGCTTGAGCTTCTCGAGCGCGTCGCGCAGGTCCGGATACTTCGAGCCGTCCTCGGTGTAAATGCCGCAGTAGACCATCGACCGCGCCGGGCGGTAGCCGGGCAGCGGTTCGGCCGCGGGGCGGGCCGTCTCGGTCACGGTGTCGCCCACGCGCGTGTCCTCGACGTTTTTGATGCTCGCCGTGAAGTAGCCCACGTCGCCGCAGCCGAGCTCGTCGCACGGGTCGAGACCGATGGGCCGCAGGTGGCCGACCTCCAGCACTTTATACGACGCGCCGGTGGACATCATCGTCACCTCCATGCCGCGCCGGAGCGTGCCGGACACGATGCGCATGAGCACGATGACGCCGCGGTAGCTGTCGTACTGGCTGTCGAACACGAGCGCCTGCAGCGGCGCGCTCGGGTCGCCCTTCGGGGCGGGGACGTGGTCGACAATGTCATCGAGCACGGCCTGAATGTTGATGCCCTGCTTGGCCGAGATCTCGGGCGCGTCCATGGCCGGGATGCCGATGATGTCCTCGATCTCGGTCTTGGTGCGCTGGGGGTCGGCGGCCGGCAGGTCGATCTTGTTGATGACAGGCAGAATCTCAAGATCGTGGTCGAGCGCGAGGTAGGTGTTGGCGAGCGTCTGCGCTTCCACGCCCTGCGAGGCGTCCACGATCAGCACGGCGCCCTCGCACGCGGCGAGCGAGCGGCTGACCTCGTAGTTGAAGTCCACGTGGCCCGGCGTGTCAATGAGGTTGAGCGTGTAGGTCTTGTCGCCGCGGTGATACGTCAGGCCGACGGCGCGGGCCTTGATCGTGATGCCGCGCTCGCGCTCGAGATCCATGTTGTCGAGCAGCTGGTCTTCCATTTCGCGCGCCTCAACGGCGCCGCACAGCTCAATGAGCCGGTCGGACAGCGTGGATTTGCCGTGATCAATGTGTGCGATGATCGAAAAATTACGGATGTCTTCTTGTGGGATCATAGGGAAATCTCCTCCAGTGCGGCCTCGGCGCGGTCAGCGGCGGTGCGCACGTCCTGCACGAGCACGCGCAGCGCCTCGAGCTGTTCGGGCGTGCACGTCGGGCTCGGCGCCCGGCCGAGCAGAAAGTCTGCGCTCACGCCGTAGTAATCGCACGCACGGCACACGAACGCCAGCCCCGGCTCGCGCGCGCCATTTTCGTAGTGGGACAGCAGCGCCTGGCTGATCTTCAGGTCGGCTGCGACCTTGCGCTGGGACAGCCCGCGCGCGTGGCGCAGCTCCGACATGACGGCAGCAAAATTGCGTTCCATGCCGCACCTCCTGTAACATTCATGATAACGGACTGTATTTTACCACGCCCGCGCCCAAACGGCAACAACCTCTTTATAAAATCGCGCGCAAGACTTGAAAAACGTCGAACGGGGTGTTACACTATTTACTTGTGAAACCATGTTCACAGCAAACAGAAAATAGATGAACATATTGGAGGAAAACACCATGTTTGAAAATCTGGTTGAAGTTCTCAAAGCCAATCCGCGCAAGATCGTCTACACCGAGGGCACTGATGCCCGCATCCTCGAGTCCGCTGCCCGCCTGAAGCAGGGCGGCTTCCTGACGCCGATCCTCGTCGGCAATGTGGATGAAGTGAAGGCGGCTGCCAAGGCCGGCAACTTCGATATCGAGGGTCTCGAGATCATCGACCCCGCCAACTACGACAAGATGGACGAGATGGCCCAGTGCATGTTTGACCTGCGCAAGGGCAAAATGACCATGGAAGACGTTCGCGCCAACCTCCAGAAGGGCAACTACTTCGGCACCATGCTCGTGAAGATGGGCGTGGCCGACGCACTGCTCGGCGGCGCGACCTACTCCACCGCAGACACCGTCCGTCCGGCGCTGCAGCTCATCAAGACCAAGAAGGGCGCCCACCTCGTGAGCTCCTGCTTCATCATGGTCCGCGGCGACGAGATGCTCGCCATGGGCGACTGCGCCATCAACATTGATTATCAGGACAACGTCGACAAGGCCACCGGCGAGGTCACGTTCTCTGCCGCGCAGAAGCTGGCCGAGGTCGCCATCGAGACCGCCAAGACCGCCGAGACCTTCGGCATCGACCCGAAAGTTGCCATGCTGAGCTTCTCCACCAAGGGCTCCGGCAAGGGCGGCACGGTCGCGCTCAGCCACGACGCCACGGTCATCGCCAAGGAGCTCGCTCCCGAGCTGAAGATCGACGGCGAGATGCAGTTTGACGCGGCCGTTTCCCCGGTCGTCGGCCAGCTGAAGTTCCCCGGCTCCCCGGTCGCGGGCCATGCCAACACCTTCATCTTCCCGTGCATCGAGGCCGGCAACATCGGCTATAAGATCGCGCAGCGTCTCGGCGGCTTCGCGGCCTACGGCCCGATCCTGCAGGGCCTGAACGCACCGATCAACGACCTGTCCCGCGGCTGCGACGCCGAGGAAGTCTACCAGATGTCTATCATCACGGCGGCTCTAGCGTAATCGGATTTTCGTCCAAATATCTTTTCCGGCGCTGTTATCACAACAGCGCCGGTTTTTTGAAAGGGGAGAGCGCCGGTGGAGCGCGAGGAGTATATGCGCGCGGCGCTTGCGCTCGCGCACGAGGCGGCGGCGGACGGCGAGGTGCCGGTCGGCTGTGTGATCGCCGACAGCGCGGGGCAGATCATCGGCCGCGGCCGCAACCGCCGCGAGCGGACGCACCGGGCCGACGCTCACGCCGAGATGGAGGCCATCGCGCAGGCGTGTCAGGCGCGCGGCACATGGCGGCTCGACGGCTGTACGCTTTATGTCACGCTCGAGCCGTGCCCCATGTGCGCCGGGGCGATCATCAACGCCCGCGTGCCGGCCGTTGTCTATGGCGCGAAAGAGCCGAGCTTCGGCTCCTGCGGCAGTGTGCTCAACCTCTTTGAAGAGCGCTACGGCCACCATCCCGCCATTTACGGCGGCGTGCTGGCGGAGGACTGTGCGGGCGTGCTGCGCACATTTTTTGGCGGCCTGCGCTGAGCAGGTAGAAAAGAGCGTCCCGTGTCTCGGGACGCTCTTTTATTTTTGGATCTCATCCATCAGCTCGTGATAAAACACGTCGAGCACGCCGACGTAGTGCGGCTTCCATGGCTTGAGCCGTCCGCAGTAGTGGATGATGACCGTGTGCGCGCGCACCCAGTCGAGGTCGACTGGCTCGCTGCGCAGTTGCGCATTGTGCAGCGCGAGGATGCGGTCGCTGAGGTTGTAGACCATGCTGTCGAGCAGGTGCACCCGGTCGCCGTAGAGCGCGGTGAGGATGTCCTGATCCGGCAGCAGGAACACATCCTGCTTTTCGTCGGCGAACGCGCGCACGCGCTCCATGTCCAGGTCGGCCCGCAGGGCGGGGAGGTTGTACAGCAGCACGCCGGTGTTGATGTACGGCGCCGCTTCGTCCATGCCCAGACGCGCGGCGTTGAGCTTTTCAAGCAGCTTGTGCGTGTGCGTGCAGGCCATGAAATACGCATCGCCGAACGGCGTGGCATACAGCGCCGTCAGCGGGTTGATGATGACGGTGTCCGCGTCGAGATAGAGGATGCGCTCGAGCGTGTCCGGCAGCAGCAGCGGCGCTGCAATGCGGTAGTAGATCTGGCGCGGGTAGCGCTTCGACTCCGGAAAACCGTCAAACATCGCGGGATCGACGAACACGAAGTGGAAGCCCACACCGGGCAGCGCCGCGCGGATGTCCGCCTCATCGCCGTCCGTGAGGTCGGAGTGCAGGATGAACACCTCGTAGTGGCTCGCGCCGCCGTGCAGCAGCACGCTGCGCATACAGTTTAGAAACGTAGGGATGTAGCCCCCGTTGATCGCAAAGAGTAGGTTCATGATGATTCCTCCTGAAAGCGAGATCGAAAATGGACGATCGGTGCCGGCCGGGAAAGCACACGCGGGCGCTGCACCGGCAGCGTCCGCGTGTCATGTGTGTCCAATTACGCCTTCGGCGTGCCGTCTGGGTTGAACAGCGGCAGCTTGCCGAGCACCGTGATGTCGGGGCGGTCATTGGCGTCGCCCTCGGCGAGCACGGCCATCTTGCCGACGATGATACCGCCGGCCTCGTTGACGAGCTCCTCCATTGCACGCAGGGACTCGCCGGTCGAGATCACGTCGTCAACGATGACGATGCGCTTGCCGTGGATCATTTCTGCGTCCGTCTGGTCGAGCACGAGGGTCTGCACGCCCTGCGTCGTAATGGACTTGACGTGCACCTGAAACACGCTGCTCATGTAGGCCTTGGCCTTTTTGCGGGCGACGAAATATTTGTCCGCACCGCTCTGGCGGGCCATTTCGTACACCAGCGGGATGGCTTTCGCTTCGGGTGCGATCAGGTAGTCATATTCCGGCGTCAGTTTGAGAAGCTCAGCTGCGCAGTGCACGGTCAGCTCCACGTCGCCGAACATGACGAACGCGCCGATGTACAGGTCGTCCGAGACCTTGCACAGAGGCAGATCGCGCTTTAGCCCGGCGATATCCATCTCATATGTCATTTGAAATTCCTCCTAAGCAGAATCAACAGAGTAACGAAAGTATTATACATGATTGCCGGAAAAATGCAAGGCTTCCTGTGACGGAAAATGGTGCGGCGGTTGTGTCATATTGCTGCACGTGTTTCGCATACATTTCAGTAATGACATCCATTCGGGAACAGAATATCAAAAATATGGGAGTTGCCATTTTGCTGACGCCGTCAGATTATCTAAAAAAGGGTTTCTTTTCCCCATGCGGATTTTCTGCTTCGTCTAAAATGAACAGTTTATGAACAAAAACACAGGAAAACAGTTGCGAATTTTGCGATTTTAGTGTAAATTAGCAATAACTTGATCGTGAATTTCCCACTTGCGGTTA
>DBFWVW010000027.1:0-35016 GCA_048217285.1 Oscillospiraceae bacterium | reverse complement strand
GAATGACAATGCCAACAATCAGAATTACAGCAGCATTCATTGAATTAACTCCCTTCTTTCATATTCTTAAACAGTGTTGTCTTCAACAACTGTGCTGTACTGCGTCCGCTGCCATTGGCAGCCGTTTGGCCGGTGCTGAGTTCCGCGACGCCGGTATGGTAATCCATCCAGCCGTGGAACGCCAGCTTGAAGCTCTTATAAATGCGTGTGCGGCGCAGGGCACGCAGCGCATCCGGCTCACAGGTGTCACACAAAAAGATCGCCGTGATATAAGAGCACATATGATTCGGGCCCGGCTCGATCTGCCGCAGACCGTCTGCACGCGCTTGCTCGCGGCACTGCTCAAAAATCTCCTTCGTGAGCACGGGAACCGAGAAAATGTAGACATATTCGTTGTTGTCCGCTTCCCAGAGCTTGGCGGACTTGACGAGCACATACTTCTCGGAGTGAATGTGCAGGCCGGCCTCCGCGACCAGATAGCCCTTCGGCTCGTCGTGACGCACAACATCAAAATATCCCGAATAACTGTGACACAGTTTGTCGAGCGCTTCCTCGCGGGTCATACGCCGTCCTCCCTGTCCAATGTAAAAATTTCATGGTATGATTCCGCCAAATTCATGAACAAACTAAGAATAAAGTGTAAACATACCGCTAAGACTATGATAGCGCGCCCACCCAGATCTTTCAAGTGAAAATAATCACAAATATCAACATTTATTTTTGTCGACTTTTCATAAGCCATCCACAAAAACGCCGAAGAATATGGAATTATGTAAACTATTTTCCGGAGAAACAGACAAGAACCTTTCGATATGCAAGCAATTATTTTTCGGCTTTCGGCAAAAATTCCTATTGGTTTTGGAATTCACAATGTTTTTTGTCAGCAAAATAAATATTATGTAAACTGATCCGGATGCTGCGCTGCAGCCCGCGCTGCCGGAAGGATTCCCCGGCGCATTTTTTGTCGAAAAGTGATTGACAGGGCGGGTAAATCTTGCTACAATGAATCGTCTCAATTGGAATGATGTACAGAGTCTTTCCGAAGCAAGATGCGACCGCCGCCGTGCCCCGCACGCCGGCCAAGGCCATACGGACAGCCGGGTCGAATGCCGCAAACCGCACCGCGTGCGGTGGCAACTTCTGTTGCCTTATTGATTGAGTTAAAAGCTCAAGTTTTATAAGTTGGTCACTTAAAACCAGGCTGCTTTCAGCATCCAAACTTGTGAAATGGTCAATAAGAGTAGTAAAAGTAATCTTTGCTATATAGACTCTCAAGACACGACATTCTGTTGGGAACGGTGCGCATGAGCCGCAGACGGCTGCTGCGCGCCCAATGGCATATGTTTTCTCACAAGCGCCGCTGCTGATCTGCAGCGGCGTTTTTCGTGCACGAAGGGGGAAACACAGCCATGAAAAAAGTCATTGAGCTTCGGAACGTCAGCAAGCAATTTGACGGCGAGACCGTTCTCGACAGCATCAACCTCGACATTTACGACAATGAATTTCTGACGCTGCTCGGCCCGTCCGGCTGCGGCAAGACCACGACCCTGCGCATGATCGGCGGCTTTGAAACACCGGATCAGGGGGATATCCTCTTCCTCGGCGAGCGTATCAACGACATTCCACCGCACAAGCGCAACATCAACACCGTCTTTCAGCGCTATGCCCTCTTCCCCCACCTGAACGTGTTTGAAAATGTGGCGTTCCCGCTGCGTGAGCAGAAGCTGCCGCGCGACGAGATCGAGCAGAAAGTCAACGAAATGCTCACGCTCGTGAAGCTCACCGGCTTTGAGCGCCGCAACGTCACACGCCTGTCCGGCGGACAGCAGCAGCGCGTCGCCATTGCGCGCGCACTCGTGAGCCGCCCGCGCGTGCTGCTGCTCGACGAGCCGCTCGCCGCACTCGACCTGAAGCTGCGCAAGGATATGCAGCAGGAGCTTAAAAACATCCAGAAGGCCACCGGCATCACGTTCGTGTTCGTCACGCACGATCAGGAGGAGGCACTGAGCATGTCCGACACGATCGTCGTCATGTCCGAGGGCCGGATCCAGCAGATCGGCACACCGATCGATATTTATAACGAGCCGGAAAACGCCTTCGTGGCCGACTTCATCGGCGAGAGCAACATCGTTGACGGCATCATGCGGCAGGACTTCCTCGTGACGTTTTCAGGCCACACGTTCACGTGCGTGGACAAGGGGTTTGCAAAAAACGAAAACGTGGACGTTGTCATCCGCCCGGAGGACGTGGACATCGTTCCGATCGAAAAGGGTATGCTGCGCGGAACGGTCACGTCCATCACGTTCATGGGCGTGCACTATGAGATCATCATCGACATCAACGGCTTCAAGTGGATGATCCAGACGACGGACTACGTCGACGAGGGGGCGGAGGTCGGCCTGTACATTGAGCCGGACGCCATCCACATCATGAAAAAGTCCGAATATTCTGGTATGTACGGCGACTACTCCTCGTTCAGCAACGAGCTGGACGAGCTCTCGGACGCAGAAAGCGAGCCGGACGAATGAGCAGCCGCATCCGTACTGAAAACCGCCGTACCTTGCTGGCACAGCGTCTGGCGCTCGCACCGTATTCCGTGTGGGCAGTTATCTTCGTGGCCGTGCCGCTCGTATTCGTGGCCTACTATGCGTTCACGGACGAGAGCTTCCGGTTCACGACCGAAAACCTGACGAAATTCTTCACGGCCGTGAGCACGATCACCGACGACAGCGGCACCACGCGCGAGGTGCGCACGTACCTGCTCATTTTCTGGCGCTCGGTGAAGCTGGCCGTCATCTCCACGGCGATCTGCCTGCTCATGGGTTACCCCATCGCGTATATCATCGCCCGCGCCGCGCCGCGCACACAAAAAACGATCATCACGCTCATCATGATCCCGATGTGGATGAACTTTCTCATCCGCACCTACGCGTGGATGACCATCCTGCAGGACACCGGCCTGCTCAATATGCTCTTTTCCGCGCTGCACCTCGGCCAGGCGCACATCATCGGCACCGAGGGTGCCGTCGTCGTCGGCATGGTGTACGACTATTTCCCGTATATGATCCTGCCGATCTACTCGGTCATGGCCAAAATGGATACGCGCCTGATCGAGGCCGCGCGTGATCTTGGCTGCAACAGCCTCGGCGTGCTGCGGCGGGTCATTTTCCCGCTGAGCCTGCCAGGCGTCGTGTCCGGCATCACGATGGTGCTCATCCCGTCAATCAGCACCTTTTATATCTCGCAGAAGCTCGGAAACGGTAAATTTTTCCTCATCGGTGACGCCATCGAGGGGCAGTACGTGGCCAACAACCTGCACTTTGCCGCCGCCATCGCCTTTATCCTCATGCTGATCCTGCTGGCCGCCATGGCCCTGATGAAGCGCGGCACGAACCGGCGCGTCTACGGAGGTGTGTGATATGAAACGAGCTGCAAAAATCTACACCGCTCTCATCTTCGTGTTCCTGTTTGCGCCGATCGTGATCCTGCTGGTGTTCTCGTTCAACGAGGCCAAGAGCCTGTCGGTGTTTTCCGGCTTCTCATTCAAATGGTATCAGGAACTGTTTCGCGACGCAGAAACACTCAACGCGCTCAGGAATACACTCATCCTCGCTGTGGTCGCCTCGCTCGTCTCGACCGTGATGGGCACGGCTGCCGCTGTCGGCATGAATAAGCTGCGCAACAAGTATCTGCGTGCCGCGCTCGACACGGCGACCGACATCCCCATGATGAACCCGGACATCATCACCGGCATCTCGCTGATGCTCATGTTCGTGTTCTTCGGCCGGCTGCTTGGCGCGTCCACGAGTCTCGGCTTCTGGTCAATGCTCGCAGCGCACATCACATTTTGCCTGCCGTATGTCATCATGCAGGTGCTGCCCAAGCTGCAGCAGATGGACCGCGCGCTGCCGGAGGCCGCAATGGACCTCGGCTGCACGCCGGTGCGCGCGTTCTTCCGCGTAGAGGTGCCGGAGATTCTGCCCGGCATTATCACCGGCATGATCATGGCCTTCACGCTCTCGCTCGATGACTTTGTCATCAGCTACTTCACGCAGGGCAGCGGCTTCCAGACGCTCCCGATCCGCATCTACAATATGACGAAAAAGACAGTCACGCCGAAGATGTACGCTCTGGCGACGATCATCTTCTTCGTCATCCTGGCGCTGCTGCTGCTGACGAACCTCGTCGACGAGGACGACACGCAGCGCATCCGCGACGCCCGCCGTGCCAAGCGCGAGGGCAAACCCGCCCGCGCAGCCCGCAGCAATGGCCGGCGCCCCGTGCGCGCCGCCGTGGGCATCCTCACCGCCGCCGCGCTGCTCATTGCCGGCATCAGCATCTACAGCAGCCGGCAGGAGACGCGCGTACTCAATGTCTACAACTGGGGCGAATACATCTCCGACGGCTCGGACGATTCGCTCGACACCATCGCCGCGTTCGAGGACTGGTACAAGGCAACCTACGGCGTGCCCGTCAAGGTCAACTACGACACCTACGCCAGCAACGAGGATATGTACGCCAAGCTCAAGAGCGGTGCCGTAAGCTATGACGTGATCATCCCGTCGGACTACATGATCGCGCGCATGGAAGCCGAGGATATGCTTCTGCCGCTCAATTACGACAACATCCCGAACTATCAGTATATTTCCGAGGATTTCCGCGGCCTGTACTACGACCCGGACGACACCTACACCGTGCCATACACCTACGGCATTGTGGGCGTGATCTACAACGCCAACGTCGTCGACGAGGCAGACACCGGTGACTGGGACCTGATGTGGAACCCGAAGTACGCCGGCAACATTCTGCAGTTTAACAACGCACGCGATGCGCTCGGCACAGCCATGTACCGTGCCGGCATCGACGTCAACACCACCGATCACGACGAATGGCAGCAGGCGCTGCAGGCGCTCATCGACCAGCGCCCACTCGTCAAGAGCTACGTCATGGACGAGATCTACAACATGATGGAGTCCGGAGAAGCCGCCGTATCTGCCTACTACGCGGGCGACTACTTCACGATGTGCGACGCGCAGGCCGACAACGTGGATCTGCAGTTTTACTACCCCGAGAACACGAACTATTTCATCGACGCCATGTGCATCCCGTCGTCCTGCCGGGATCAGGAGCTGGCCGAGTGCTTCATCAACTTCATGCTCAGCCGCGAGGCCGCCGTGGCCAATGCCGAGTATATCTACTACGCCTCGCCAAACCGGCTCGTATACGACGATCCGGAGTATATTGATGACATGGGCGAGGATACGATGGCCATCCTCTACCCCGACATCGGCTCGTTCCGTGACGCGTACAACCGCAGTGCTTACCGCAATCTCGACCAGGACACGCTGACCTACGTCAACACGCTCTGGGAGACGCTCAAGATCAACTGAACCCCCTGCCATGGGCAGGCACCGTTTCCGGTGCCTGCCCATTTTTTTGCCGCTTTGGGACTTGTCATCCGCAAGATGGTGTGCTATACTTCTTTGCTAGTTAGTCCGCTCTAACTATAGACACGAGTTAGTCTCATCTAACCAAGACAGCATGACAACGCGTCGGTTCTGCTCCGTGTTCCGGCGCGCTTGCATAGAAAGAGGATGTCATGAAAGAAGAAAATCAATTTCTGGAGATCGTAGACCTGAAAAAGGGTTACGGCAGCGGCGAGACCCGGCAGGAGGTCCTGCGCGGGATGACGTTTTCGGTCGCGCGGGGCGAGATCTGTGTCCTGCTCGGTCCCTCCGGCTCGGGCAAATCCACCCTGCTGAACATCATTGGCGGGATCGACAGCGCCGATGCCGGCTATATCTCTATCGGCGGCGACAAACTCGAGGACATGAGCGAAAAAGCGCTCACGCAGTACCGCCGCAAGCACCTGGGCTACGTCTTTCAGCTCTACAATCTCATTGCCAACCTGAACGTCAAGGAGAACATCGAAGTCGGTGCCTATCTCTCGGATGCGCCGCTGGACATCGATGAGCTGCTGCACACGCTCGGGCTCTATGAGCACCGGCACAAACTGCCCAACCAACTCTCCGGCGGTCAGCAGCAGCGTGTGTCCATCGGCCGCGCCATCGTGACACTCTTCGATTTCCGGCGCATCGGAAGATTCCCATGGACGAAGCGCTCAAGAGCGCGGAATAAGCAAGGAAAGCCGCCCCCATAAAGTCTCTGCCGGACTTTTGAAAATACGAATCGCGCCCGGACAAACGCGTCTGCGTTTATCCGGGCGTTTTTCTGCTGTACCGGAGTGGAAAAAAGCGCTAAGAAATTGTACATTTTTGCTCTTGATTCTCCGCCGTCTTTCACATATCATAAGTCTTTGGAACTGTCCCTATTTGCGAGAAAAGGTGAGAAAAATCCATGCAATCAACGACCCAGCCGCAGCATCTGGATATGCTCAACGGCCCGATTTGGAACAAGCTCCCGCGCTATGCCCTGCCGGTCGCGGCGACCGGCATCCTCGGACAGCTGTTCAACGCGGCCGATATCGCCGTTGTCGGCAATTTCACGGGAAATATGCGCACGGCCGCCGTGGCCGCCGTCGGCGCCAACAGCCCGATCATCAGCCTGATCCTGAACCTGTTCATCGGCATCGCGCTCGGCGCGAACGTCATCATCGCCAACGCCATTGGCCGTGACGACCGCGAGACCGTACACCGCGCCGTGCACACCTCCCTTGTCATGGCGCTCATCGGCGGCGTGCTCGTGGCAATCTTCGGCCAACTGATTGCGGCCGGGCTCATGAACCTGCTCAATGTGCCGGACGATGTGTACCCGCTCGCGCTCGCGTACCTGCGCATCTACCTGCTGGGCATGCCGGTCATCCTGCTCTACAACTTTGAGGCCGCCATCTTCCGCAGCGTCGGCGATACGAAGGTGCCGCTCATCGCGCTGACAGCTTCCGGCGTTCTGAACGTGATCCTCAACCTGTTTTTCGTCATCGTGCTGAAGATGAATGTCAACGGTGTCGCCATCGCGACGGTGCTCTCCAACGCGGTCAGCTCCGCGCTGCTTCTGCGTCGCCTGCTGCACGGCGATCTTGTGCGCGTGGAGCTCAGGCAACTACGCATCGACCCCGCCATCTTCCGCAAGATCATGCGCATTGGCCTGCCGGCCGGTATTCAGGGCGCGATCTTCTCGGTATCGAACATCATCGTCCAGTCGGCCATCAACAGTCTCGGCACCATCGTCATGGCCGCTTCGAGCGCTGCGTTCAACATCGAGGTCATTGCCTACAACGTGGTCAACTCCTTCAGTCAGGCGTGCACGACCTTTGTCGGCCAAAACTACGGCGCCGGAAAGATCGACCGCTGCAGGAAAACCATGCTCCTGTGTCTTGGTGAGGACATCATTGCCTCCGCCATCGCCATCGTGCTCGTGCTGCTGACAGGCAAATACCTCCTCGCCTTCTTCAACAATGACCCGCAGGTCATCGCCATCGGCTACAGCCGGCTGCTCATTCTCTTCGGGTCCTACATCTTTACCCTGACATATGAGATCCTGTCCGGCTACCTGCGCGGCTTCGGCATCTCGCTCGTACCGGCGATCCTGACGCTCTTCGGCGTGTGCGGTGTGCGCATCATCTGGATCAACACTGTCTTTCCGCTCCACCGCACGTTCCGGTCACTCATGCTCGTATACCCGGTCAGCCTTTCTGTCACAACCGTGCTGATCCTCATCACGCTGCTCATTTACCGACCAGCGCGCCGGTTTTTAGCCCGCGCCGCGGACACACCGCAGCTGTAAAAGCGCGCAAAATGCGCGTACCCGTTTTGGGTACGCGCATATTTTTTCTGTTTTCTTACGCGCCGAGATAGGCCTTACGGACCTTATCGTCGTGCAGCAGGTCACTGGCGGCGCCAGACATGGTGATCCGGCCGTTTTCGAGCACATAAGCCCGATCGGCAATGGCAAGCGCCATCTTCGCGTTCTGCTCCACGAGCAGGATCGTAATGCCCAGTTCATGCATGGTCTGGATAATCGAAAAGGCCTCCTGCACAAGCACAGGCGACAGGCCCATGGACGGCTCGTCCATGACGATAAGCTTCGGCGCGCTCATGATGGCGCGGCCCATGGCCAGCATCTGCTGCTCGCCGCCGGAGAGCGTGCCCGCCAGCTGTTTGGCGCGTTCCTTCAGGCGCGGGAAGCGCGCATAGACCCGCTCGAGGTCCTCCGCGATCGCCTTTTTGTCCTTGCGGAAATATGCGCCCATGGCGAGATTTTCCGCCACGGTCATGCGCGTGAACACCTGCCGTCCCTCCGGCACGTGCGCAAGGCCCATGGTGACGATGCGGCTGGGGTCGGTCTTGCGCAGATCGTGCCCGTCATAGATGACAGAGCCGCTCTTGATCGGCACGAGGCCGGTGATGGCGTGCAGCGTGGTGGTCTTTCCGGCACCGTTGGCCCCGATGAGCGAGACGATCTCGCCGTCGTCGACCTCCATGCTGATGCCGCGCAGCGCCTGCACAGCGCCGTAAGACACCTCCAGATTTTCAATCTTCAGCATCGTCGTCCGCCTCCTCTTCGCCGAGATATGCCTCGATGACCTCCTGATTGCTCGCGATCTCCTCCGGAAGACCGGCTGCGATCGTCTGGCCGAAGTTGATGACCTGGATGCGTTCGCAGACGCGCATGACCAGGCTCATATCGTGCTCAATGAGCAGGATGGCCACATGGAACGTATCGCGGATGGTATTGATGCACGAGAGCAGCTCCGCCGTCTCGGTCGGGTTCATGCCGGCTGCCGGTTCATCGAGCAGCAGCAGCTTCATATCCGTTGCCAGCGCACGGGCGATCTCGAGCTTGCGCTGCTGGCCGTATGGCAGGCTGGACGCGAGCTGTCCGGCCTTGTCGTCCAGATGGACAATGCGCAGGTATTCCATGGCCTTGTCGGTCAGCTCCTGCTCCGTTTTCCAGTACTTTTTCGTGCGCAGGAGACTGTCGGCGAGGTTGTAGTGAATGTCCTTCGTAAAGGCGATTTTTACGTTGTCGAGCACCGTCATGGCCCGGAACAGACGGATGTTCTGAAACGTGCGGGCAATACCGGCGGACACGACCTGATAGGTCTGCTTGCCGTTGAGCTTCTGCCCACTGAGATAAAACGCGCCCTCTGTCGGCACATACACGCCGGTAAGCAGATTAAAGGCCGTGGTCTTTCCGGCGCCGTTCGGGCCGATGAGGCCCATGAGTTCGCCCTCATGGATCTCCATATTAAAGTCCGACACGGCCTTCAAGCCGCCGAACGTGATGCCGAGGTGCTCCGCTTTGAGCACAACAGGTCTGGTTTCGGTCATGCGTCGGCGCCTCCCTTCCTGGCCTTGGCCTTTCTCTTCTCGGCCAGGCGGCCGTCAAACAGCAGCCGGTCGAGTGAAAATTCATAGGTGCCCAGAATGCCTCTGGGGCGGAAAATGATGATCACCAGCAGCACGAGCGCGTAGATCAGCATCGGGAACTGGAACAGTGTCTGCACGAAGCCCGGCAGCGCCGAGACCCATGCGCCGTTTTTGATCTCATAATTGAGCAGGTACATGGCGATGGCAGCCAGCACCGAACCGGTCATGGAACCCATGCCGCCGAGGACCACGATGACGACGATGAACGTCGAGTTCCAGATCGAAGCGCTGGTGAACGTGAAGCTCGCCGTCGTGAGCGAGGAAAAGCAGGTGGCGTACAGTCCGCCGGCAAGGCCCGCAAAAAACGCCGAGATGACGAACGTGAGGATCTTGTAATACGTCGTGTTCACGCCGGAAGCGGACGCGGCGATCTCATCATCACGGATGGCCTCGATGGCGCGGCCGTATTTCGAGCGGATGAACATACACATGAGTGCGATGCACAAAATGGTGATGCCTAGTACGAGCCACACATATTTCGCCTGCAGCGAAGTCGACAGGCCAAGGCCGTTGGCGTAAAGCGAAGAGCTTGCCGTACCGTTTGCCAGGCCGTCGCCGCCGGCGAAGGGCAGATTCGCAATGACATTTTCCACAATGAGGCCGAAGCCAAGCGTCACGATGGCCAGATAGTCACCGTGCAGCCGCAGCGCCGGGATGCCCACGAGCAGGCCCAGCAGCCCTGCGAAGATGGCGCCGAGCAGGCAGCAGCCGAGAATGACCAGAATGAGCTGACCGGGCGCTGCTTCCGATGCCTCAAACAAGCCCGCGCGCTCGAGCGCAAGCGAGGTCAGCGCAGCAGTATACGCGCCGATGCCGGCAAAGCCCATGTGGCCGAGCGTGAGCTGGCCCAGGTAGCCAAGCGTGAGGTTGAGCGACGTGCCGAGCATGACAAAAATGCACATCTGCCAGATGATCGGGACCAGCACACGGCGATAGGTATTGTCCGGAAGCACCTGGCCGAGCAGCAGCACCACGGCAAAGAGCAGCACGATCAGGCCGCAGTTGATGCCGGTACCGCGCAATTTTGTTTTTTGCAGCGTATTCATACCTTCTCACCTACATTCTTTCCAAGGATGCCGGCCGGCTTGACCAGCAGCATCACGATCAGGATCAGAAACACAACGGCGTTGGCGAGCGACGAGCTGATGTAGGCCGTCACAAGTGCCTCAATGATGCCGACAACAATACCGCCGAGCATGGCGCCCGGGATCAGGCCGATGCCGCCCATAACAGCCGCAACGAACGCCTTGAGGCCCAGCATGGAGCCCATGGTCGTCGTCACGGTGTGGTACTGCGCACAGTACATCAGCGCCGCAACAGCCGCCAGACCCGAACCGATGGCAAACGTCGTCACGATCGTGCGGTTGACGTTGATGCCCACGAGCGTGGACGCCTCCTTGTTCTCGGACACAGCGCGCATGGCGCGGCCGAGCTTCGTCTTCTGCACAAAGATCTGCAGCGCCGCCATGACAACGGCCGCAATGACGATCGTGATCAAGGCCGCCATGTTCACCGATACGCCGCCGAGAGAAATCGGCGCCGTGCTGAAAATCTCATCGGAGATCACACGCGGGTTCGGGCCCATGGCCGGAATGGCCTGCGCGAGGTTTTCCAGCAGCAGGCTCATGGCAATGGCCGTAATGAGCGCCGACATACTCGTCCCCTTGCGGCGCACGGGCCGGTAAGCCACCAGCTCGACCGCAACACCCACGAACGCGCAGATCACAATGGCTGCGATCACACCTGTCCACGCCGGCAGGCCCATGCTGTGCAGCAGGATCGGCACGGTGAAATACAGCGTATAGCCGCCGACCATGATGAAGTCGCCATGTGCAAAGTTAATGAGTCGGATACCTATGGAATTTCAATCTTTTCCTTCCTGTTATGCTTGGACAGATTGAATAATTCTCTTTGTGTTATATCTATTATTTTTAGGTAATAGTCCACAACGGCTTCTAACATGAAGGTACAAAAAATAAAAGTTGATCCTCAATCAACCCTATTATTGTACTCTTCAATTCATACTTTTCGATCTCAATGGTAGTATGGTTAGATAGACATCTGTTGCCGCTATCCCTTGGTAAGTTACCCGTTCAGCTTACCTACAAATTTAGAATACAATAAATGGCATCATTTGAACAGACTATATTTTTGGGATGAACTGTTCTACTATGAGAGCTTCGGCCTGTTCGCTGCGCTGATTCTGGTGCAGTTGGTGGCCACCGGCGCAGCAGCGTTCCGCTTTTACTACAAACAAAGAAAAGGTTTAACAGAAAAAAGGTTGAACAGAAAATAGGTATCATCAATCAAAAATATCATTGGAGGTAACTTATGGAAAAAGAAACAATGGGAACTGTAATTTCAGTTACAAAACAATGGTGGTTAAAAGTGAATCGTAAACCTGTCCGCGCTCACGCTATGGATGGCGCAGCCTTTCCGCATACTATCAAGGTCAAATATACGATAGACGGAAAAGATTACATCTGCCGAAAATGGATTGGCGCAGGAAACAAAGTCCCTGACAAGGGAACAACGATTAAAGTTACCTATTGTGAAGATAAGCCATCGAAAGCAAGAATTGAACTCTAATTCAAATTGACTGACTAACACGGTATGTTTTGGCCTTTGCGGCATGAAACATACCTACATATTCAAACATCTGCCTCCACAGCGGGGAAAAGAAAAAAACCGCTGACGGGCAGAGGATTTCGTGCGCTTTTCTGTATCATCGACTGATACGGCGGTTTTGAGAAAATCAGAGCCGCCGTTTCTTTTCGTCTATCCTAAACCAACGACGACCTAACACCGTGTAAATCCACGGCGGCATATAGGAGGATTGCCGCCGTGTCTATTTTTGCCTTTTTTCATAGCACCCATGACCTACATCAGTTAAAAAAAGCATAGCTCCGCCTCCGGGTTATTCCGGCTATGTATGCGAAATTTGTTGGAACCTTAATTATTATGTCATTTCATGCGTCCGTGTGGCTTCATGCCGCCCGGGCGCTTTTGCGTTCTTATGCGTTAGCTTCGGGTCATGTTGGCCCGAAGTCATTCCCCGGTGCCGCTCCCCGCCGCCTTCGTTTCGGTCACTCGTCAACCAACAACCGAAACGGAGGTCAATATGGCTATTATCAATTTGCGGGACTATTACCCATTTTATACATCGGATTGCTTCATGGAAGTATCGGAAGAAGTTGCAGAAATGTTCAAAGAGTTTGAGCGTAAAGAGGCTGCTTATCGGCTGCGTACATACCGCCACAAAGCCTACTATTCCCTTGATCGGGACGACGGGCTGGAGCACGAAGCTGTCTTTGTCGCCTTATCGCCCCATGAACTGTATGAGCGGAAAGTGACCATGCAGGAGCTTCACGCAGCGATTTCCAGTTTGCCGGACAAACAGGCAAAACGGATTTATGCTCATTTCATTCTCGGCATGACCAAACAGGACATTGCCCGGGCAGAGGGCGTCCATGAAAAAGTGGTTCGTGTCGCAATCGAGCGAGGTCTGCGGCGCTTAGAAAAAATTTTGAAAAATTCTTTGTAAGGCGTACCGATTTAGGCCGGAAAATGAAATGGCTTATGAGAGGCAAAACACTTCGGGTCACAATGGCCCGAGGTTCAGACAAGCCTCATGCAGATTGAAAATTGAATAAAAAGACACCCGGATACGAAGGGGAACGCGCTGTGTGACAGACCCGCCATGACCTCGGATTTCAGAGAATACAGTCTTTGTAAAACTGAGCGAGCGAACAGGTCCATGCCATAGGTGGGGCAAGGCTGGCTCCACCGGAACAGGCGCAGAACCCGGATACTTGCGTTTAGTCACAGTCCGAGCGTTGAAGCGGCCTTGCAAGCCGTGAGCCGTCGCAGGCAATGAGAACGCCTTGCCATCAGAATGGGGAGAGTTGAAATACTATGGGGCATGAAGCCTATGCCCGTCCGGTGTGTCTGAAATGAAGTGAAAACCTATGGGGAGCCCCCGGCAATGCTGTCTGATGATAGGCCAACCAATCCGGCGTGGCTCCCCATCTTTTCAAAAAAGGAGCACTTTATGGGAAATGCGTTTGGAATGATCCCCGGCTTGGAACCGGACGAATGGAGCAATGACGCCTGCCGTGGTTATGTCATTATGGCAATGGAGGACTGCGGATTTTCAAAGAAGGATATACGGCGTGTTGTGGGGCAGCTTTATGAAGTATTCGACCTCAACAGCGTGGAGGACGCCAAAGAAAAGTACCTTTCCAGTCCTTACTGACCTCGGGCCACATTGACCCGAAGTGGAGAAAGCTCAAAGGGCGGCACCTGCTGGGTGCCGTCTTTTGACATTTCCCCACGGGACAAGTGGGAAAGGCTGGCATATACACGCACTTTCGCAAAGGAGGTTTTCAATGACGCAAGCTGTCACTTATGAACGAGAAACAAAGTCTGTCGCATTTCAAGGGAAGATCATTGTGCTGGAAAGCCTCACGCCGGTACTTCCCCCGAAGGAGAAAGAACAGCGCAAAAAAGAAATTGAGCGTTGTCTTTACGAGGTGTTCAGTAAATATGGGGACAGATTTCCCTAATCATTCGCAACATTGTTGTCCGGGGCTGCTGATGGTATAATATAGTTGTAAGGTTGGTAGCTCCATTCCAACAAGGAAAGGAGCCCAATATGGAATTTATCAGAGAAGATTGTATTTACGCAAGACAGTCAGTAGACCGCAAGGACAGTATCAGCATTGAAAGTCAGATTGACTTTTGCAAGTATGAATTGAAAGGTGGGAACTGCCGGGTATTCAAGGACAAAGGCTATTCCGGTAAAAATACGGATAGGCCGGAGTTTCAAAAGCTGTTGGGCGAGATTCGCAAGGGAAAGGTCAGGCGGGTCATCGTGTATAAACTGGACCGTATAAGCCGCTCTATTCTGGACTTTGCAACGATGATGGAGCTGTTTCAAGAGTACGATGTGGAGTTTGTATCCTCCACGGAAAAGTTTGATACTTCGACCCCGATGGGCCGGGCCATGCTAAATATCTGCATTGTATTCGCCCAGCTTGAACGTGAGACAATTCAGAAGCGTGTCACAGACGCCTACTATTCCCGGTGCCTGAAAGGCTTTCACATGAGCGGACAGGCACCATACGGTTATCAGTTAGAGCCTACTGTGGTAGAGGGTATCCGCACAAAGAAAATGGTTGCCGACCCCGTAGCCGCCGACCATGTTCGGCTGATGTTTGAAATGTACGCTGAACCGGAAACCTCCTTCGGAGATATTACCCGATACTTCGAGGAACATGACATAAAAATTTATGGCAAATCCATGTTCCGTACATTTCTTTCCCAGCTTTTAAGAAACCCCGTTTACGCACAGGCCGATTTGGAACTGTACGAATTTTTCAAGAGCCAGGGTGCAGCGATTGTGAATGACGCTTCTGACTTTGCTGGAACAAACGGCTGCTATCTCTATCAGGGGCGGGATGTGAAAGAGGACAAGGACAGGTGCTTAAAAGACCAGATACTTGTTATCGCTCCCCACGAAGCACTCATTTCCTCTGACACATGGCTGAAATGCCGGAAAAAACTTATGGCAAATACCACCTTCCAGCAGGGACGGAAACCGAAAAATACTTGGCTGGCCGGAAAAATCAAATGCGGTCATTGTGGGTATGCTCTGAAAGCCACCCATGTACCAAACAGCACCGGATATTTCCGCTGTACCAAACGGACGGAAAACAAAGGCTGTCCAGGCTGCGGGAAAATTCGCAAAGAAGAATTTGAGCAATTCATTTTCTCGGCCATGCAGGAGAAGTTCAAAGATTTTCAGATACTCCACGGCAAAGAGGAAAAGGTCAATCCGAAGCTGACAGCCTATCAAGTAGAGCTGGCACAGGTGGAGGCAGAAATTGAAAAGCTGCTGGACACACTGACCGGAGCCAATGCGACCTTGCTTGCCTACGCCAACAAAAAAATTGAAGAACTGGACACCCGACGCCAGACCATTTCAAAGGCAATCGCCGAATTGAGCGTTGAAACCATATCGCCCCAGCAGATAAAGAAGTTATCCTATTATCTCGACAACTGGGAGAGCATAGATTTTGACGACAAAAGAAAAGCCGCCGATGGTTTGATCTCTACAATCAAGGCCACCAGCGACCGTGTTCAGATAGAGTGGAAAATCTGACATTTCCGCTCTATCGCCCCTCATTTCTATTTTATCTTGTTTGTACCCCTTGTACACCGATGTTTGCGTTGTTTTTTGCTTGCGCATTTTTTCTCCGTGTAGGCTGAAAAGTGCGCCTTAAAAGCGTTATTTTATCTATCGTTTTACGACAATTTTACGACAACCATTTCGCAAGGAAATTGCTCCTTGAATTTTTGCTTTGCGCAGTTTAGAATGCGGTAAGAATATAAGGCGTATTTAAGGTGATGCTGTTATGGGATTATTTGATTTATTTAAGAAGAAACCAACGCAACCGCAGCAAGCGGAAAAAGATGATTTTAACCCGCTGAATATAAACAGTGTTATGATTTTGTAAAAACACTGCTTCGTTTCATCACTCAGACAAGTTCTTTGGAATCGTTGAAGCGGAGTCTGACAGAGTTGCAAGATGAAAATCTGCAACACCACTCGTACCATATCCCCGGAAGCTTCGGCTTCCGGGGATTTTTTCTGCCTGCAAGCAAGCGCGCCGGTCTCCCACGGGAGACCGGCGCCTTTGTTTTACGCACCAAAGCACGTGAACATGATGACCAGATAAGCGATGTACAGCGCGCCGATGAAAAAGCCGACCCAGCGCTTGAACTTGCCCTGCGCAAGCGCCGGAATGAGCGCAGCCGCGCTCACGACAAAACACGCCGGAATGTCCAGCAGCATACCCTGCCGCTCAACCGGCAGGGGCTTTCCGAGGATGAGCGCGCACAGCGGCATGATGAGCGTCAGGTCCATGATGTTCGCGCCGATGATGTTGCCCACCGACAGCGACGACTGCTTTTTGCGGATGGCCGTAATGGTCGTCACGAGCTCCGGCAGTGAGGTGCCGATGGCAATCATAGTCGCGCCGACGATCGCATCCGGCACACCCAGCATCCGCGCAAGTGCGGTTCCGTTATCGATCAGCAGCTGCGCGCCGAGCACGATGGCCGCGGCGCCGAGCACAAACTTGCCGATATTGAGCGCAATCGTCCGGCCGTCCGTTTTCGGGCGCTCGTCCGCTTCCGCCTCTTCGAGCATCTGCTCACGCCGCGCGGCAACCAGACTCTCGGCGATAAAGCACACAAAAATGACGAGGATCACAACGCTCTCGACGATGGACAGCTGCCCGTCGCGCGTAAAGCCGAACAGGATCGCAATCGCCGCCAGCAGCAGTACCGCCTTGACGGCATACTGCCGGCGCGGCATGGTACACTCCATGCAGATCAGCGACAGGCACATAATCAGGCCGGTATTGGCCGTGACGGAACCGACGGCATTTCCCACGGCAATGTCCGCATTGCCCTCAAGGGCCGAAAACACGGACACGAGCATCTCCGGCGTGGTCGTGGCAAAGCTCACGACCGTTGCGCCGATGATGAATTTCGGGATGCCGGAGGCCTCCGCGATCCACGCGGCAGCGTCGACAAACAGATCACCGCCCTTGATGATGCACACAAGGCCTGCCGCAAACAGCAGCAGGACAAGAAAGAGGGTACTGCCGGTAAAATCGAGGTTCATAACGCATTCTCCTTCGTGATCGCGCAAAAAAAATGAGACTCTCGGCACGATCATAAATATGATGTGCTAAAAGTCTCATTACCTATCACAATAGGCGCATGACCACCGGCGGGAGCCGGGAGATTGTTGGCCATGCATTTGCAACTACTCCCTTTTAACGAGAAAGCATCTTAACACACCGTGCCTGGCTTGTCAAGCATTTACATACCCGGCCGCCGCTCAGCGCACCAGCTTCATGAGCAGACGCTCGAACTCACCGAGCATATTGACGGAATCGGCAAAGATCATGCTCTTTTCATACATACGGCAGTAAGCGTCCGCGTTCTCGTCCGTGCGCGCGGTGTAAATGATCGGGATGACGAGCAACCCCCGGCGGCGCGCCGCCTGCACGGCCGTGCGCACGTCGTCGATCGCCTCCGACTCGCTGAAATAGCCGGACGGCAGCCCGTCCGAGAGCACCATGAGGATCCTGCGGCGCTCGGTGCGCTTGGCCAGATCCAGTGCGGCGGCGCGGATGGAGTAGCCGTCCTTATTGCCGTTGCCGGCGGTGATTTGCGTCATGGCGTCGATGCAGCGGCTGCCGATCTCTTTCTGGTCAAAATCCTTGATGACACAGTGCTCCACGGTGTTTGTGCCGCCGTCAAAGGCGACGATCTTCGTATAGGCGATGCCCTTGAGTGCCTCCTCGAGCATAGCCGCCGTGGCCAGCGCCGTGAAGAGTTTGGAGTTCCCGTCGCCGATGCCGGCGCCCATGCTGCCGCTGCGGTCAATGAGCAGGTAAAACGCCGTCTCCCGCTTCGACGGTGGCGCCTTGCGGCGAAAGACGTCCCGGGCATCGAGCGGGATCTTCCACAGCTCCCGCTGCGAGAGCGCGCCGGTGCGCTGGCTGGCGCTGCGTTCGCGCTGTTGACGCAGGAGCTTGTCGAGCCGGTGGTGCAGCGCCTTCGCCCGCTCGGCAAACGCGGGCGGCAACCGTCCGCCGCCCGGCGTGATATACGTCTCCGTGAACGTCAGGCCGGCATAACGGTCGGCCAGCCCCTGCCGCTCGCCGGCATTGAGCCGGGCGGCACGCGGCCCCGAAACATGCAGCTGCTGCTCGAGCTTTCGCTCGCGCGCGAGCGCCTCTTCCGCCGTTGCGAGCATGGCATCCATCTCAGCCGCGCTGAGTGCAGCGCCGCTGTGTGCGCCCCATCCCGTGCCAAGCACCTCGCGTAGGCCCTCCGGCCCGCCGGAGGCCGCCTTCTGCGCGGCGGACACCGTGTCTGACGTGGTGGCGGTCGCTCCGCTCTGGCCGTGATTGCCGCTGCGGCCGACACTGGACGAACGGCCGCGATCCTCCCTGCCGTTCGTGCCGGCTGAGCCGCTCGGTTTGACCTCCTGACTGGCAAGGCTGCCGCTCATGTCGCCGTGGCGCTCGGAGTTGTCGCCGCTGCCGCCGGCCGCGCTGTCGCCCTTGTCGAGGTCTGCGTCCTCCCCGCCGGCTGACAGGCCGCTGCGTGCCGCGTCCTGCTCCTCGCTGCGCAAGCGGAGGCGGCTGTCGCAGCCGTCGCCGAAAAGCTCGGCACGGTCGGTCTCGCTAAAGGCATAGCCCACGAGCAGCGCCGCGATGCGCGTGAGCGCGTCCGCATCCGCCGCGCGGCACAGGCGCACCAGCTCCGGCGCGAGCGCCGCGAGGATCCGCCGGCCGGTCTGCGCACAAGCAGCAGCCGACGGCGCGAGGATCGCCGCCTCGATCTCCGTCCGAACGGCTCTGAGCGCCGAAATCCGGCACGGGATGCCCGTGAGCGCAAAGGCCTCCAGATCATAGAGCAACGCCTCAAGCGCGCTGCCGGGCGAAAAATCATCGAGCTGCGCATAGCACACAAAGCGCAGCAGCGGCAGATAGCCGGGAAAGCGGCGGCAGAGAATGTTATCCGTGCGTGCCTGCTCCAAAATGTTCAGAATGCGGTGCCCCAGCAGCGCCCCAGTCTCGGGCGCGATGGCATAATGCTCATGAAAATACGCACCGGCGTCCGCCGCGAACGCCGCGCAGACGTCCCGGTCAGAGCTGCTGTCGTGCTGAATTTCGCGCGCAAGCAACACGCGCAGCGCGGCCGTCCAATGGCGGGCATCAAAATCCGCGCGCAGCAGATATGCCGCCCCGCCGACAGTGACGGCCGTGCCCTCTGTCGTGCAGCGCAGACTGTCGTCCACCGTGACGGTATCGATCCGGATGTTACTCGGGACGAGCAGCGCAAGACTGCGTCGGAGCAGCGGCCCAATGGGTTCGTCCGCGAGAAACGCCCGATACCGCGTCAGCGCGGCGTCAAATCCGCCCATCCTGCGGCACCATGCTCTCAATGAGCTCGGTCAGTTGGAGGCGGGTATAGGCATCCTGCGGCTTGGAGGCTACATTATCGAGCAGACCCCAACGCAGGCCCAGCAGAGGCTCTGCGCGCAGCGCGTCGATGAAGCCGCGGATTGTCATCGCGTCCGGCTCCAGCCCGCCGGCATTGCGGATGCGGTCGCGGATGGCGCAGTAGACATAGTCGCAGAGATTCAGGCTGGCAGCACTCGCCTCTGGTACGACGCGGTGCAGCACATCGACGATGCTCTCCGGCTCCGCAATATGGATCGGTGTGAAACGGTCAATCGTGGCCTCGTTCATGAAGTTCGTACCGGCATAGTTCTCGTTCATCGTGATCGTGAACGCTGAGTGCGGGTGCATCTGCACCAGACCGTAGCCGGGCACCTGGATCTGGCGCGCGGCGTCGGTCAGTGAGTGGAGCACATCGGCGCACTCGGGCTTGATGGTGTTGCCTTCATCAAGCACAACGTCCGCCCCCGCCGCAAGATAGCGCAGCATATCGCTCAGGCGGTAGCGCATAGTGCCGTTTTCGATCGTCGGGCCGCCGAGCAGGTCGAGCTTATCGAGCTCGGCATTGCCCTGCATACGGTACTGCGGCACGTTGAGCAGCCAGTCCACCGTCTGGATGAGCGTGTTCTTGCCGCAGCCTTTGCTGCCGACTAGGCGCAGGTGCATCCCCGAGAGGCGGTAGGCAAGGCAGCGCGTGAGCGCGCCGAAGCTGTCCGCCTGCACATAGCGCACCGGCGGATCCGGTACCAGCTCCGGGTATTCCGGCAGGGAGAACATCTCCGCGAACACACGCAGGATGATCGGCTCCGGCACCGCCTGCTCCAGCAGATACCCGGCACGTGCGGTCAGCGCCTCTACGGCCGCGCATCCGCGCGCCGCGGCCGCGTCGATGACCGCGCGTACAGCGCCGCTGAGCGGATCACCGCAGTGATATTCGGCGAGAAAGCCCCAGACATCCGGCGCGTCACCGTCACACGGCTCCCCCGCGGAATCGCACAACGCCGTGACCCGTGCCCGTACAGGCGCTGTGCGCAGCAGTGCCGTGAGCGTCTCCGACGGTGCAGACACGATGCCCACGCGCGAAAACGGGTCCCCCGCCGCCGCTTCTGACAGGCAGCACACGGGCAGCGGCTCGCCCTCCACGCGGCAGAGCACGACCTCCGGCCACGCGCGGCGCTCCTTTGCGCACAGTGAGCGCAGAAAATCGAGCTTCATCGGTGCTTTCAAATTGCTGCCGCCGCAGACGACAGCTTCAAATTGCCGGATCGGATTCATATCGGTTCCCGCCTTTCTCAGTTGCCCCGCGTCGCGCCCCAGGGAAATCCCTTTGCGCTGCCGTGGTAGATCACGCGCCGCACGTTCAAAAACGCGCAGCGGCCAATGCGCTCCACACTGTCCGGGATAACGACCGTGTCCAGATTGCTGCACTGGTAAAACGCCTCGTCGTGGATCTCGCGCACGCTGTCCGGGATGACAATACTCGTCAGACCGATGCAGCGCGAGAACATTCCCTCCGGAATGACGGCAAGGTTACGCGGCAAATTCGTACTGCGCAGGTGCACTTTATCATAAAATGCATAGGGCTCGACCGTCTCGACGCTGTCCGGGACAACAAGCGTGTCCAGATACGTGTAGGAGACCATAGCATAGGACGCCAGCGTGCGCACACGCACTCCATCGACCGATGACGGCAGCTCGAGCGCCGTGCCGGCGTTGAAGCAGCCGTCCGTGCAAATGCGCCCGGTCGCTGCGTCAAAAACGAAGTTCTGCGCCGCCGTCTGCGCCGCCGTCACAGGGTGTGTGTCCCATGGGCACTCGCGCAGCCAGACCTGGATGTCCGCCTGCGTGCGGGCACGTTTTTGCGTCAGGTAGTCCTGCATCTGCCGCAGGCCGCACTGCTGCGAAAAAAAGACCGCCAGATCCTCGGCCTCCAGTGGAATGGAAAACCCCTTCGGCAGCGCCAGCCCAAGCTGCATGGTGAGAATGCGGCGAATGTCGGCACACGCATCGTCATAACGCGAGAGCACCTTCTGATCGCAGACGAAGGGCACGTCCAGCCGTGAGGCCTCGATGCCGCCGGCCGTCAGCAGGCCGGCAAAGCCGTGGGCGCGGTCCAGGATCTTTTTCACGTCGCGAAACTGCGTGCTCTGGTAAAGAAGCATCTCCATCACGAGGCCCTCCGTTAAATTGTTATAAAACTATCATACAGGTGCAAGCGCCTTCTTTCTGTAACCTTTGCTGCACAGAAAACGGTTTCCTTGTCTCTTTTCCGTCGCTTTGAGCATTTTTTGTACATAGTGTACACAGTTTATTCACTGGACAGTTGTTTCCTGATGTGGTAAACTAAAGTTATGTTACACGAGTCCGAAAAATGAACACATTTTGAGATAAAGGAAGCGGTCACATGAATGAAGTGAAAAGCCCGAAAAAGCCGATGATGTATTACTACGCCATCGTCATTCTCATGATTCTGGCGATCAACTTCCTGGCAGTGCCCTGGCTGAGCCAGCGGCAGGTCAAGGAAGTCGATTACGGCACGTTTATGACCATGACGGAAAATCAGGAGATCGGCCGCGTGGAGGTGCAGGACAACCAGATCCTCTTCACGAACAAAGACGACACGCAGGTCTACAAGACCGGCCTGATGGACGATCCCGACCTCATCTATCGCCTGAAAGACTCCGGTGCGGAGTTCTCGAGCGAGATCGTCGAACAGATGTCGCCGTTCTTGTCGTTTCTGCTGACATGGCTGCTGCCGATCGTGATCTTCGTCGGCCTCGGCCAGTTCATGGCCAAGCGCATGACGAACCGGGCTGGCGGACCGAACTCCATGATGTTCGGGCTCGGTGGTTCGAACGCGAAGATCTACGTCAAGTCGGCCGAAGGCATCAAATTCTCCGACGTTGCCGGTGAGGACGAGGCCAAGGAAAACCTGACCGAGATCGTCAACTACCTGCACGACCCGGCAAAGTATCAGGACATCGGCGCGTCCATGCCCAAGGGTATCCTGCTTGTCGGCCCTCCGGGAACCGGCAAAACCATGCTGGCCAAGGCCGTCGCCGGTGAGGCAAACGTGCCGTTTTTCTCCATCTCCGGTTCGGAGTTCGTGGAGATGTTCGTCGGCATGGGTGCGTCCAAGGTACGCGATCTGTTCCGCCAGGCCAAGGAGAAAGCGCCGTGCATCGTGTTCATCGACGAGATCGACGCTATCGGCAAAAAGCGCGACGGGCAGGTCGGCGGCAACGACGAGCGCGAGCAGACGCTCAACCAGCTGCTGACCGAGATGGACGGCTTCGAGGGCAACAACGGCGTCATCATCCTCGCCGCCACGAACCGGCCCGAGTCGCTCGACCCGGCGCTCACGCGCCCCGGCCGCTTTGACCGGCGCGTGCCCGTGGAGCTGCCCGATCTCAAGGGCCGCGAGGAGATCCTCAAGGTGCACGCCCGCAAGATCAAGGTCGCCGAGGACGTGGACTACAATAAGATCGCGCGCATGGCCTCCGGCGCCTCGGGCGCAGAGCTCGCGAACATCGTCAACGAGGCCGCGCTGCGCGCCGTGCGCGACGGCCGCCGCTTTGCCACGCAGTCTGATCTCGAGGAGAGTATCGAGGTCGTCATCGCGGGCTATCAGAAGAAAAACGCCATCCTCACGGATAAAGAGAAGTGGACGGTCGCCTATCACGAGATCGGCCACGCGCTCGTCGCCGCGCTGCAGACGCACTCCGCCCCCGTGCAGAAGATCACCATCATCCCCCGCACGTCCGGCGCGCTGGGCTACACCATGCAGGTTGAAGAGGGCAACCACTACCTCATGACCAAAGAGGAGCTGGAAAACAAGATCGCCACGCTCACCGGCGGCCGCGCGGCCGAGGAGGTGCGCTTCGCCGTCATCTCCACCGGCGCGTCCAACGACATCGAGCAGGCGACGAAGCTCGCCCGCGGCATGATCACGCGCTACGGCATGAGTGAGGAATTTGACATGGTCGCGCTCGAGACGGTCACGAACCAGTACCTCGGCGGCGACACCTCCCTCGCCTGCTCGGCCGAAACGCAGACGCAGATCGACCATCAGGTCGTCGCGCTCGTAAAAAAAGAGCACACCAAGGCCGTCGGCATCCTCACGGAAAACCGCGCCAAGCTCGACGAGCTGGCCAAGTACCTTTATGAAAAGGAGACCATCACCGGCGAGGAGTTCATGGCCATTCTTGACCGCACCTGACGGACTGCGATGCGGTCGTGCAGCGATCCCAGAATCCCCCCCATGAAAGGAGGGCCACCGCAACCGTATGAATGAAAAACTGAAAGAAAAAGTCAAGGAATCTCTCTCGAGCGTGCTGCCCATCACCCTGATCGTGCTGGTGCTGAGCGTCACGCTCGTCCCGATGGAGATCGGCACGCTGGCGCTGTTTCTGACCGGCGCCATGCTGCTGATCGTCGGCATGGGGTTTTTCCAGCTCGGCGCCGAAATGTCCATGACGCCGCTCGGTGAGGGCGTCGGCAAGACGCTGGCGAAGCGCGAAAAGGTGCTGCTGGTCGTGCTCGTGGCGTTCGCGCTCGGGACGATCATCACCATCGCGGAGCCGGACCTGCAGGTACTGGCAAACCAGGTCGCGTCGATCCCGAACAATGTGCTGATCTGGACGGTCGCCGTCGGCGTGGGCGTCTTTCTGGCGCTGGCCGTGCTGCGCATTTTGTTCCGCGTCTCGCTGGCAAAGTGCCTGCTGGGCGCGTATGCGCTGCTGTTTGTGCTGACGCTGTTTTCCCCGAAGGAGTTTCTCGCTGTCGCGTTCGATGCCGGCGGCGTCACGACCGGGCCCATCACCGTGCCGTTTATCATGGCGCTGGGCGTCGGTGTGTCGGCCATCCGCAGCACGCAGGGGCACGATGACGACAGCTTCGGTCTCGTCGCGCTGTGCAGCGTCGGGCCGATCTTGATGGTGCTGCTGCTCGGCATCTTCTACCATCCGACGGACGCAGCCTACTCTGCCGTGGAGATCGCGCCGGTCATCACGACGCGCGATGTGGCGCAGCAGTTCGCGCTCGGCTTCCCGGGCTATGCCGAGGAGGTACTGCTGAGCATTCTGCCGATCGCGGCGGTGTGCGTACTGTTCCAGCTGCTGACGCACTACTACCGGCGGCGGCAGCTGCTGCGCACGGGCGTCGGCTTTCTGTACACGGTCATCGGCCTGATCCTGTTTCTGACCGGTGTGAACGTCGGCTTCACGCCCGTGGGCAATCTGCTCGGTTCGGGTCTGGCCGGCAGCGCGTACCGCTGGGTGCTCATCCCGATCGGCGCGCTCATCGGCTACTACATCGTCAAGGCCGAGCCCGCCGTGCAGGTGCTCAACAAACAGGTCGAGGACGTCACCGGCGGCACCGTGTCGCAGAGCATGATGAACACGGCGCTGTCCATCGGCGTCGCCTGCGCGGTGATGCTGTCCATGGTGCGCGTGCTGACCGGCATCAGCATCTACTGGATCCTCGTGCCGGGCTACGCGCTCGCGCTCATCCTCGCGCGCTATGTCCCGTCCGTGTTCGTAGGCATCGCCTTCGACTCCGGCGGCGTGGCGAGCGGGCCCATGACCTCTACCTTCCTGCTGCCGCTGGCCATGGGCGCGTGCACCGCGCTCGGCGGCAACGTCGTCACGGACGCCTTCGGCGTCGTGGCGCTCGTCGCGCTCGCTCCGCCGGTGGCGATCCAGATCATGGGCGTCCTTTACGTACATAAATCCAAAGCCGTGGCGCAAAACAAAGCTGACCTGCTGTCCGATGACGGCGTCATCGACCTGGAGGACGAAGAGATATGATACATTCCGAAAACCGACTCGCACCGCGCATGGTGCTCATCATTACGAACCATGAATACCGCCGCAAACTCGAGCAGACGTTTCAGAATTTCCGCATTCCGATCTATTATCAATGCCAGGGGTACGGCACCGCACCGTCGGAGATGCTCGACATCTTCGGGCTGAGCGGCAGCAGCCGCCTGCTCACGATCGGGCTGCTGCCGAAATTCCTCGTGCGTGACCTGCTCGACGCGCTGCAGCAGCGCATTCCGCTGCACAAACGCGGCGGCGGCATCGTGCTGACGATTCCGATCACGGGACTGCAGCGGCCGATGCTTCAGCTCCTGAATGATCAGATGCGAGAGACGATAGAACAAAAGATCGAAGAAAGGGTGGATAGCGATATGTCCGATATGCAAACCGGCAGCGGTTACACCGCCATCTGGGTCGCACTCAGCAACGGCTACAGCAGCGACGCGATCGACGCTGCCAGAAGCGCCGGCGCCATGGGCGGAACGATCCTCAAGGGCCGGCGGCAGAACTCCGAACGCATCAGCCAGAAGCTCGGCATCTCCATGCAGGAGGAAGAGGAGTTCGTCGTCATCGTCACGCCGCGCGAAAAGAAGGCCGCCGTCATGAACGCGATCAGCGATGCCTGCGGCCTGCGCACGGATGCGCACGGCATCATCCTCTCGCTGCCGGTGGACGAGGTCATCGGCCTTGAGACCGGCGAGCGTATGCAGTAACATTTCAAACAGCATATAAGTAAATGCCGCAGGCGGTTGCCTGCGGCATTTTTGCGTCTGTGCACACATACCCCGGCCAAAACGGCAAATCCTAAAGGAAGATGCAAAAGGAGCCGGAGCTTATGAACTTTCTTTGGACCGACGGCACAACGCCCCCGTCGAGCCAGCCGCTGCAGGAGGATGTACACACCGAGATGTGCGTGATCGGCGGCGGCATGGCGGGCGTGCTGTGCGCGGCACAGCTGACTGCGCAGGGCATCGACAATGTACTGCTCGAAGCCCGGCAGGTCGGCGAGGGCATCACGAAGGGCACGACCGCCGTGCTGACGGCGCAGCACGGCACGCTCTACCGCGTCACCCCTTCACTCCCTTCTTTCAACAGGCATACTCGTCCATACAGCAGCCGTATCCGGCATCCTTCCCGGCGTACATTCCTTGAACGCGTCACACCAGCACGGACACAGCTGCAAAAGAGCCGCAGGCATACCCTGCGGCTCTTTCCTTTTTCATATTCACGTTAGCGCGTTATTTCCGGAGCAGACGCACGAGCGCCATGACCGCGCCATAGAGCACGCCCGCAGCCGCCCAAAGAATCCACGTATTCTGCGGCTGCGCATCCCACCACGGGCCGAATGTCCAGAGCAGATACGCCGCCGTAACCGTGAGCCAGTAGATGCTGCTGATTGCGCCAACAACACCGTTTTGCCGCTTGCGCGGCCGGACATAGTCGCCCTCTTCGAGCAGCCGGTCCATCGCCGCCTGATACACGCCGCCATAGACAAACACCGCACTGCCGAGACCCGCAAATACGAGCAGCAGGCAGACCGCCGCAACATACAGCAGATCCGACCCGTTCAGACAGACGGCGATAAACAGCGGCACCGCTGACAGGATGCACAGCACCGTGCCCGCGACCTTTCCACGCGTGTGCTCAGGTGCAGCCGCCACACGACGCTCACGCACCATGCCGGTCACGCCGTAGGCCGTCTCAAACGGCTCGGTCTCCAGAAAGGCATACGCTTTCACCTGCGTGGCGCACGTGATGAACACCGCCACCGCAGCCGCCACAAGCACCAGCAACACACACAGGCCAATGCCCGCCGCAGCATTTTCCGACAGGGCTGCGTCCGGTCGATCGCTGAACCCGGCGAGCAAAAGCAGCGCCACCGGCGAGAGCACGCACAACAGCGTCGCCGTCGCGAGTTTCGGCGCGGCCGCCTGCCGCAGCGCCAGGTAGTCTGTCGCCTGCTCCATCGTCACACAGCGCAGCGGCGCATCCGGCTCAGTCCGGGCCGGTTCCGGCTCGCCGAGCTCTTCCTTTAATAAATAATCCGTCGTGACGCCGAACAGACGGCTCATCTGCACGACCTTCTGCATATCGGGCACGGACTGCGCCCCCTCCCACTTCGACACCGACTGGCGCGAAACGCCCAGCTGCGCCGCCAGCTCCTCCTGCGACCAACCGGCGCGCTTGCGCAAGGTCATGATCTTCTCTGCCAATATCATAAGAGACTTCCTCCCGTGTTGGTTTTCCGTTTCCGGCTGCGGTCAGAATACCAGATTGGCCGGTTGCGCGCCACCAAGGCGACTGTCAAATGTGTCAACCGGCGGTTGCGGAGCCATAATCTCAGCATATCCTGCCGCCGCGCAGCTGTCAAGCCGGGCAGGCAAAACCTTTCAGGCACTGTAAGTGGATTTTGCGCGCCGGGTGTTGTACCATGGCAGCAGAACGCAAAGGAGGTATATGCAATGGAACCCATCCTCGAAATTGCAGCCCTGAAGAAATATTACGGCAAGGAACCGAATCTGACCCGCGCGCTCGATGGCATCTCGTTTCAGGTCATGCCGGGCGAGTTTCTCGGCATCATGGGCAGCAGCGGCTCCGGCAAATCGACGCTGCTCAACTGCATCGCGACCGTCATCGCGCCGACCGGCGGCGCCGTCGCCCTGCACGGCAAATGCATCACGACACTGCGCAGCCAGGAACTCGCCGATTACCGCGGCAAAGAGATCGGCTACCTATTTCAGAACTTTGAGCTGATCGACAACCTCACCGGCCGGGAGAACATTCTCCTGCCGCTGGCGCTGCACGGTGTGACCGAGGCGGAGAGCCGCGCGCGGCTGACGCAGCTGGCGGACTATCTGGAAGTGGCGGACGTGCTCGACAAGTTCCCGGCACAGATGTCCGGCGGACAAAAGCAGCGTGTTGCGGCGGCGCGCGCGCTCATCCTCGACCCCGAGATCGTGCTGGCCGATGAGCCGACCGGTGCGCTCGATTCCAAAAACGCCCGGTCGCTCATGGAAAAGCTCGCCGGCCTGAACACGGATGCCGGCACGACGATCCTCATGGTCACGCACGACTGCAACGCCGCGAGCTACTGCAAGCGCATTCTCTTCATACAGGACGGTGTGCTCTTCCACGAGCTGCGGCGCGACGTGCCGGACGAGACGCAACAGGAATTCTACGGACGCATTCTGGCCGTCATGGCGCAGTTGGGAGGGGGCAGTGCCAATGTTCTCTGAGCTTGTTGCACGCAACAGCCGGCGCAGCCGCCGGGAAAACGGGCTCTTCTTCGCCTCCCTGCTCATCTCGATCATCGCCTTTTACATCATTCTCTCCCTGTCGCACCAGGACGTGATGGTGTTCCTGCGCACCATGGAGAGCGACGCTGTGAACCGGCTGATGACGCTTGTTCCGGTTCTATACGGGCTGACGCTGTTCATTTTGTTTTTCCTCGTGTACTACGCCAACCGCTTTCAGCTGGCACGGCGGCGGCACGAATTCGGCGTATATCTCATGCTCGGTATGCAGCGGCGCAAGCTCTTCGGTATGCTGCTGGCAGAGGACCTGCGCAGCAGCCTCATCTCGCTGGCCATCGGCCTGCCGGCGGCACTGCTGATCTCAGAGATCATCAGTCTCGTCACGGCGCGGCTCGTCGGGCTCGGCATTGTCGAGCACCAGATCACCTGTTCCCTGTCCGCCATGCTGTGGACGGCGGCAGGCTTTCTTGGCTGCAAGCTGCTGGCATCGCTGATTCTCAGCGGCAAAATCGTCCGGGAAGAAATCGGCGCGCTGCTGACGGAAACGCCCGAGGGCACGAAAAAGCAGCGCCCCGCAGCCATCTACGCCATCGCGCTCGTGCTGGGCATCGCGCTGCTCGCCGCCGCCTACACGCTTGCCATCCGGGGGCTCGCATGGAGCGCTCTGCGCTATATGGCGCTCACGATCGTGCTCGGCGTAGCGGGAACGCTGCTGCTGTTTTATGGGCTGCGCATCGGCATCGACCGCCTGGCGCGGCGCGGAGACCGCGCGGGCAAACTGCGCGTCTTTAACTTCCGCCAAGTGGAGGAGACGGTCATCCATCGCTCCGGCACACTCGCGATCTGTTCCCTGCTGATTCTGGCCGCACTTTGCTGCTTCGGCGCGGGTGTGGCAACCGCACGCTCGTCCAGAGCCGAGACGCACGTGCTCGACTACACCTTCCCGGCCAACAGCCAAAGCGCGGACGAGGTCCGTCAGACGCTGACCGCGCGCGGGCTCGACGGCGCGTTCTCCGATCTGTTCGAGATGCGCATCGGCCGCATCCGCACGACGGAGGACCATGACCACGCCGTCCGGTATGAAGCGCTGGAGCGTGCCGCGGATACACTCCCGGACGCCGACGAGCGGCAGCAGCTGCAATACCTGCTCGATACCGTGGGCTACCCGCACCTGATTGCGCTCAGCAGCTACAACCATTTGCTGGCCGCAGCCGGTCTGCCGGAGCTGTCGCTCGCAGATGACGAGGCCGCCGTCTACTGCGACAGTGAGGTCTCCACGGCCAGCCACACGTCGCTGCTCAACCGCCTGATCGCAGAGGGCTCCTCCATTACGGTCGACGGCACGCCGTTCACGCTCGTGGGGCAGGTACAGATGATGAGCGTGGTCACCGACCGATCGATCACCATGTCGTTCGCGCTCATCGTGCCGGATGCGGTATTCGACGACTACACGCAGGGCGACTATGACGTCTATCTTGACGGCGTGCTCGCCCCGTCCATGACCGCGGGCAAGAGTCTTATGCGCGCCATCGCCGACATGAACCAGCTGCTCGCCCCGCTCGGACTGGAGTATGAGAGCTACCTGCAAAATATCGGCCGAGAGCTGTTTTACACCGTCGCGGCAAGTTATCTGACCATTTATCTGGCCATCATCTTCCTCGTCGTGGCCAACACCATCATCGGTGTGCAGTTTCTCATGGGGCAGCAAAAGGCCGCACGCCGATACCGGACGCTTGTGCGCCTCGGCGCGGAGCACGCCACGCTCTGCCGCTCGGCAAGGGCGCAAATCAACTGGTATTTTGGACTCCCGGTCGGCGTGGCGGCGGTCAGCAGCCTGTTTGGCGTGCGTGCGCTCTTTTCCGGCATCCTCACCGCCAGCGCCAAGAGCCGCATGATGGAGATGATGATCACCGCCGGTGCTATGATTTTGCTGCTGTGTGTGGTAGAATGGATTTATATGGCCGCCGTCAAGCGGTCCAGCAGCCGGTTTCTGCTGGGGCTGATGGCGCCGGAACGCGAAGAATAGCGCACACAGAAAGGGGGCGGCGCGATGAAGCATATCGCCGTCGTGGAGGACGAGGCGCTCATGCGCGAAGAGCTTGCGGATATGCTGCACCGGGCGTGCTATGCCGTCACGGAGGTCACCGATTTCTCAGACGTGACCGGCCGGCTGCTCGCGCTCGCCCCCGATCTGGTGCTGCTGGACCTCAATCTACCGGGGGTGAGCGGGTTTCAGCTCTGCCGCGATCTCAAACAGCGCAGCGCCCTGCCTGTACTCGTGTTGACGTCGCGCGACCAGCTGCGCGACGAGGTGCACGCACTCGAACTCGGCGCGGACGAATACCTCACCAAGCCTTACCGGAAGGAGCGGCTGCTGGCACGCATCACAAACGTGCTCAAGCGCTACGAGGGGCGACCGAACCTGCTTGAGGGAGCGGATTTTCTGCTCGACCGGCAAACCTACACGCTCTATATCCACAACCAGTCCGTCGTCCTGCCGCCGAATCAGGGCAAACTGCTGGAGACCCTACTGGCGCACGGCGGACAGACGGTCACGAAGGACGAACTGAGCCGCGCACTCTGGGGCACGACGGAATTCATTGACGAAAACGCGCTGCAGGTCAACCTCACGCGGCTGAAAAAGACGATGGCGTCCCTCGGTATGCGGCAGCAGCTCGTATCCGTGCGCGGCGTTGGCTACCGGCTGGAGGTGCCGCATGAAACGTAACGGAAGCTACCTGCGGCAGTATCTGCCGTGGCTGGGGCTGCTGCTGAGTGTGGACGCACTCGCCGCGCTGCTGCTGTGGCTGGCGGATGTGAAAGCTTTTGCCGCCATGCTGACCGTGATCGTGCTGGCAACGGTGTTTCTGTTCACCGGCGTGTGCGCGGTGCTCTGCACACGTGCGAAAAAAAGAGAACAGGCATTCACGGTCTTCTTGACCACGCCGGACGCAGCGCACGAGCAGGCGCTGTGCCGTCTGCTCTCCCCTGCCGAAGTGCAGAGCGCGCACCTGCTCGGTGAGACGCTGCGCGCACAGCAGCAGGCTGTCGAGCAATTACAGACACAAATGGACGACTACGAGAACTACGTGGAGCTCTGGGCGCACGAGGTGAAAACGCCGCTGGCGCTGCTGACGCTCGTACTCGACAACCGGCGCGACGCGCTGCCGGAGGCCGTCGGCTTCAAGCTCGACTACGTGCGCAACCGGATGCAGGCATTCATCGACCAGATGCTCTACTACGCGCGCCTGCGCGGCGCGCGGCGCGACTACCGCTTCGAGCGGCTGACGCTCCGTGACTGCATCGATGAAGTGCTCGACGATTATCGCCCGCTGCTGGAGGAAAAGCGCTTCCGGATCGAGCTCCGGCTCGCTGACGAGACCGTGTATACTGACCGGCGCGGACTGTGCTTTCTGCTCGGGCAGGTTGTGAGCAACAGCGTGAAGTATGCGCTCGACACACCGGTGCTGACCTTTTCCCTAGAATGCGACGGCCATGCAGCCGTCCTGTCCATCCGCGACAACGGCCCGGGCGTGCGCGCGTGCGACCTGCCATATGTGTTTGAAAAGGGCTTCACCGGGGACTCCGGCCACGAAAAAAGTAAAGCTACCGGCATGGGGCTCTATCTCGCGCGCGAAATTGCAAAGGATCTGGGGCTTAAGCTCACCGCCGCTTCCGACTGGAGCGCGGGGTTCGAGATTCGGGTCACTTTCCCCATCATAGAAGCAAAAGAATAAGACACTGCTAAAAGACGGCGCCGCAAATTGCGGTGCCGTCTTTCATTTGTAAAAGCATCTGCGCGGCGACAGCATCGAGCGGCTGGCGCAGCAGAAGCTGGACAACGACACGACCGGCACGCTGACTATGGACGGCGCGATGGACGAGGTCGTGGCCGACGCTTGCGAGATGATGCTGCGCGACAGCGAGGCAGTGCAGGAGCTGGCAAAGGAAAACCGCAGCCTGGCCGAGAAGATCCGCGACTGGATCCGCGACTTTACCCGCACGGAGCGCGACATCCTCGCAGACGCGATGGACGGCGACGCGAACACGGTGCGGGAGATGGAGATGCTGCGCGAATACAAGGAGAAGCTGGGACGCTACACGGCGCTGACGAAGCGGCTGGAGCAGCAGCGGGAGCTGGCGCAGACAGCAGAGAGCAAGGACGAGCGCCTGCTGGCAAAAAACCGGGCGGACAACCTTGGCTCTTTGCGCAGGTTGGATTCATGTCGAGCTCTCACCTACGCTCCCCCGCTGCTCGATCACGGAGGGCAGCCGTTATACCCAACTACGCAAAAAGTCCCCGGCGCTGAGCGCCGGGGACTTCCGGGGGATGCGACATCTAACGGGTGGTACGTCAGACGATGTTATACTTCTTGAGCAGATCCACCACAACGTTGTTGACCAGCGGCTCCTTGACGAGGTCGAGCAGCGGCAGGACCGACGGGAGCAGGAACTCAAGCGGTTTCTTGCCGTCGAGCAGCTTGCTGGTCGCGTAGAGCAGGTCGCGAATATCATACACGCTGCCCCAGACCTCCGGCACGCCACGGTCGACATTGCAGAGCGTGTAGACCGCTTCCATCGCGGTGCGGATGGAGTACTCGGTGGTGAACACGGTGTCGCGCGGCGTATCGGCGAACTGGCCGACGAACGCGAGGTTGACGGAACCATCAGGCACGACCTTCGGGCGGTCGCCTTCGGCTCTGGGCTCAAAGAACGTGGTAACGTAAGGCATCATGCACGGCGTGGTGTTGCATTCGTTCGTGGCCAGATCCATGATCTGATCCTCGGGGATGCCGATGTGATACAGCCACTCTGCCGCCAGCTCGATGCCGGTGCAGTCGCACATATTCTTCTTGATGAAGTCGCCCTTGTCATCCCAGCAGTTGAGGCCGTAGACCCAAATCAGGCAGTGATCCTTCGGCTGCTCCTGGAACTGGCCCTGACGGTTGATGGTCCAGCTGATGAGCCAGCTCGAATCGCGGCAGGTGACGATGCCGCCAGTGACAACCTTGCCGGACAGCGGGTCGCGCTTGCAGATCTTCTGGATCGCGTCGAGAATCTGCTTGTTGGCCGTATCGACGGTCCAGGACTCCCAACTGGTCTCCTTGATGTCCTTGAAGAACTTCTCGGGGCGGCCGAACGCCGGATCCTGCGCGGCGAGCTTCTTCCACATCTCGACGGACGGGCCTTCGCCGTTTTTGACCTTAACGACCGGAGCGTGCGTCTGATCGCCGTAAGCGGACGCGTCGCCCTGGCAGCCATTGGTGCAGATAACAAGATCGTTCTCGGTCAGCTCAATGACCTTCTCCACACCGCCCTGGGTGTACTCGATCTTCTTGGCGACCTTCTTATCCTCGGTGCAGTCGCAGACAATGTTCGTGACCGTGGTGTCGAAGAGAACCTTTCCGCCGTGGTCAGTGATGTATTTGCACATCGGAAGGATCATGGACTCATACTGGTTGTAGCGGGTGAAACGCAGCGCGCTCAGATCCGGCAGGCCGTCGATGTGGTGGATGTAGCGCTGCAGGTAGAGCTTCATCTCGAGCGCGCTGTGCCACTTCTCGAACGCGAACATGGTCTGCCAGTAGGTCCAGAAGTTCGTGGCGTAGAACTCATCATCGAACACGTCGTCAATTTTCTTGTCCTCGAGGGATTTGTTGGTCGCCATGAACAGCTTCAGCAGCTGGGTAGCGGCGCCGGGCGTCAGGCCATACTTGCGGTCGGTGTGCGCATCCTGGCCCTGCTTCTCGGTGACACGGCACAGGGAGAAGTTCGGGTCTTCCTTGTTGAGGTAGTAGTACTCGGAGAAGATCGTCTCGCCCGGATTCACGATCGACGGGATGGACTTGAACAGATCCCACATACACTCAAAGTGGTTATCCATCTCACGGCCGCCGCGCATGATGAAGCCCTTGGTCGCGTCATAGATGCCGTCGCAGGAACCGCCGGCCACCGGCAGGTGCTCAAAGAGCGTGATCTTCTCGCCGGGCATCTGCGCGTCGCGGATCAGGAAGCAGGCCGCCGCCAGACCGGCCAGGCCGGTACCGACGACATAAGCCGACTTGTTCTCGATACCTTCGGGTTTTTTCGGCGTCGCAAACGCCTCGTAGTTACCGCTGCTGTAATACATTCTGTGTACCTCCCATTCATAGTGTGTTTTCCGTATTTTTTGTGCATACCTCTGCACGGTTTCTTCTGTTATGGTCACTAACACTTGCCTCGAAAAAAAAGAAGCAACTTCGTTTGACAATTATCAATATAGCGCATTTCGCCGTCTTTACTGCACCAATTGTTACGCAAATGGCGATAATTAAACGCAGAAGCAGCATTTCGTTGAATATCACGAATCTGACGAACACGGATTGTGCAATTTGTCTATTTTTTCTCAGATCAGTCAAAGAGAAATGTGCGAAATGGCGCAAAACAAGGCTGCCGGAAAGCAAAGCTCTGCTTTCCGGCAGCCTGAAATTGGTTATCTCAAAGCGGCAAACAGCCTATAAATTGG
>DBFWVW010000026.1:0-19738 GCA_048217285.1 Oscillospiraceae bacterium | reverse complement strand
AAAGCCCCTTTCGGGGCTTCTTTCACCAGTCTCGGGGCACTACTCCCACAGCTTTTCGCGGCTTCTCGCCGTTCAGTGCGGCCTCGAGGGCTTCGATGTCTGCCTCGAGCTGTTTGATGGCGGCCCGGATGGATCCGAGGTCGGTGTTGTAGCGGGCCAGATTGCGCGAGCCGATGCCGTAGCTCTGGACGCCTCCGTCCAGCATCTCGGCCTCTCGCTTCAGGTAGAGCTCCAGCCGGTTCCTCTTGATGGAGAGCTGGTACTCGATTTGTTCGCGTGTCTTTCTCATTGTGGTCTGTCCTCCTTACCAGTCGTCGAAGGCGTCGGCCCGGTTGTGCCGTTGCCGCTGCCGTCGCTGCTGCGGAGCCTTCGGTTTTTCCTCCAGCCCTTGCAGGCGGCGCTCGATGGCGTCCATGTCGGGGTTGATGATCTTGAGGCCGGCGTTGGCGTAGTCGCGGCAGTCGAGGGCCTCGTTGCGGTTGTGCCCGGGCAGCTTCTCCCATGCCCAGCGGTCGCCGCGGCGCGTGTGCGTGAGCACCAGCTTCTCGGAGAGGAGCCCGTTGAAGAAATTGAGGTCATAACCGGCGTCGGGGTGCCGGTTGAAATGGCAGTATTTTGGCCCGGGCTCCTGCACCTTCAGATTAGCCATGATCGTCGCCTTGCCGGCGTCGACGCCGATGGTGTAGAGCCAGCAGGTGATCCGCTTGTTGTCGCGGATCGGCACCTTGCTCGGGGGCGAGACGAAGGGGATGCCGTCGCCGCCCTTGCCCTTGATGGCAAAGACGCGCTTGCCGACGCGGGCCCGGCACGCCTCATAGACCTCTTGGGTGAAGTGGCCGCCGGAGTCGACGCAGGTGATGGAGATCTTCAGGCCGCGGCCGTTTTTGAACTTGTAGACGTGGTCGACCACGTCATCGAGCCGCTGCCAGACCTCCGGGGTGTCTGGCCGGCCCATGATGTAGCCCTTGACGACGCCCCACGTCTCGCCGTACTTCCCGTGACCGACTACCTCGTATTCGAGGCGGTTGTCCTGAGTGTCGACGCCGCAGGTCAGCACGAGCACGCCGTCAGGCAGCTCCACAGGGGTGCCGTCCGAGCGGGTGCCGTAGTCCTCACGGCGGGCGAGCATGGTGTCCTCGTCCTCGAGGTCGCCGCGATCTTCCCACAGTTGGCCGAGCAGGGTGTTGTAGACGACCTTGAGGCGCTGCGGGTCATCCTTGGCGTCGAGGAACTTGAGGACGATCTTCTCCCACGGAGTCCACGGGCTCGAGAAGGCATTGAGCCAAAAAGAACGGACGCCCTTCTTATAGGCGTCCGGGTTGTCGGCGATCCACTTGGCAGGCTGCTTTCGCATGGTGTCCTCGGGGATCAAGCAGCCGCACGCCGGGCAGCTCCACGAGACGCCGCTCTTGAGGCTCCACGACTTTTTCCCGCGGATCCTCTTGACCTCCGGGTCGAAGTGGATATTGTCGAACACGATCTCGCTGTACTCCCCACACTCGGGGCAGCGGTGGCACCAGCGTTCCTGCGTGCCTTGGTAAAAACTCGTTTCGATGTTGCTGTTGCCCTTGATGGTCGGGGTGGAGACCTCGACCGCCTTGGCGTTGTAGAATGTGGCCTGACGTGCTTCGGCCAGCGCCCACGGGTCGCCCTCGGTGCCGGCGCTGGTCGCCCAGCGGTCGCGCTCGTCGCCGATGATATAGCGGGCAGGCGTGGAGGCCAGAGCCGAGGCGCTGTTGGAGCCGGTCAGGGTGAGCATCCCGCCCGGGAACGACTTCTGGAGGATTGTGTTGCCGCTGTCCTTGGCCTTGACGTCGTGCACCTTCGCCTTCAGGGGCTTGCTGTCGCGGATCATAGGGGCCACGCGGAGGCGGCTGAACTTCCGGGCGTCGTCGATGGTCGGGTGGACGTAGAGGATGCTGCCGGGGTCTTGGTCGATGATGTAGCCGATGATGTTGAGCTCGAGCTCAGACTTGCCGACCTGAGAGGCGGCCACCATGACTATTTTGTGCACCTTCGGATCCGTAAAGGCCCGCATGGGCTCCTCGAGGTACGGGGTGCGCTTGGTACGCCACGGGCCGGCCTCGGCTGAGCTTTCCGGGGAGAGGCGGCGGTGCTTGTCGGCCCACTCGTCCACGGTCAGGCTCTCAGGTGGGGCGAAGCGTTTGACCGCTCCGGCGATGGCGGTATTGAGCTTCGCGGCGGCTTTTTTAGTCGTCCGCGTCATCGGCGAGCTGCTCGCTCCAGCCTTCCCGATCCCTTACTCGCCGGGCGTACACCTCGGGATCGTATTTATAACCGGCCAGCTCCGTTAGGATCTTGTAGACCTCTGTGCGGATGATCTCAGACGCCTCGGCGGGTGTTGCTGCGCCGGTGACGTCGACGGCCAGACGGCCCGGCAGGGCCACGAGCATCGACCTGATATTGTAGACGAGGTCGGTCATCACAGCCTCGACGTCCTCGCTGCGGTGCATGGTGCCCTCGAGCTCACTGAGCTGGAGGGCGGCGATGTCTGCTTTGCTGCGCTTGAGGTCAGCCTCAGCCTCCAGACGTCGGCCCTCGATCTCGCTGTCCTTCTTCGACGGCTCCCGGCCGTTGGCCTTGGCCGTCAGGTATCGGATGTACCTCTGGATCGTCGGCAGCAGGTCATAGCGGTTGGCGTTGCCTTCCTTGACCGCGGCGATGACGCCATCCTTGGTGAGCTGCTGCACTCGGCGGGGCGTCATGTCGAACAGGGCCGCGATGGTCTTGCTGTCGACGAGCTTATTGTTGGTTGGGTTCGGCATGGCGTTCCCTCCTTTCTGCCGCTCGGGCGAAACGAAACGGCCCGAAAAAAATTTTTCCCGGCTGCGCGTTTTTTGGGCTCGCCAGCACCGCAGGCCAGAGGGGCCCGTCACAGTACCTTGCGGCGCTGTGCGTGGCCGTGGAGGCGTCTGCGCGGCGCTGTGGCGCGCTCTGTGCGCGTCTGGCGGTGTGGGCCGGGCTCGGTGTCGGGTGCGACTGTGGACGCGCTGTGCGGCGTTCTGGTGGGCTCTGGCTTAGAGGCCGAGGGCTCGCTTCATGTGGTGCTCGAGGCGCTTGCTGGTCTCGGTGTTGAGCCGGAGCATGATGGCCTCGTTGGTGCGGTCGCTGGTTATCATCTGCGGCACCGAGATGGTGGTCAGCTTCTTGATGTCGGTGCGGGTCTTGCTCATTCGCTGGAATGGGATCCAGCTCGTGCCGTCGCTCTTGGTGTTGCCTGTCCCCATGAGAATATTGTGCGATCGCTGCGAGAACGGGCCGCCCGGGGTTCTTGTGTTCAAATAGCGGCCAACTACCTTCTTCTGCCCCTTGAGCACCTGCGCCTTCAGCGTGTAGCTCTTGCCACGGGGCGGGGCCTTCGGTGTCATGCCGAAGTGCACGGGAGTCAGGAGCCTTCCCTTGTAGGTGATGGCGAGCTCCTCGATGGTCTCGCCGGTGATCTGGATGCTGCCGGCCATCTTCTTCGGCTTGCCGCTGCCCGATGGCGTGATCTCCGACTTCTTGATGTTGTAGACGGCCGTGACCTCCTGAGCGATCCAGCCCGGGGCTCTGGCCTTGACGTCCTTGATGGTGTTGCTGATTGCCTTCTTGCCGCCGTTCTCGATTGCCTCGAGGTCAGCGACGAGCTGTTGCAGGTTGCTGAGCTGCGCCGAGATGCTGTTCTGCGGCATGGCCGTCGCCTCCTTCCTATACGCAAAAAGAGACCGGCGGGCGTTGGTTCGCCCGTCGGCCTCTTGCCGTCGGTTGTTATTTGGTTTTCCTCTGGTCAGCCGCTCGGAATTGTCACGGCGTTGCCCGTGTGTCCGGCGGTCTTTTGCAGGATATAGAATAGCACGGGGCGCTACTGCTTTTCAATTCCTTTTACTTCCCTTTTGTTCCTTTTACTGCGTTTTACTGCCGCAGCTCAGGCAGGGGCTCCAGCTCGTCCAGCACGGCGGCGAGGTTGAGCAGGGCGCGGCCGTGGATCTTGTATGTCCTGTTCTGGTAGGCGTCCACTCTGTCGACGTAGTCACGCCGATCACCGAACAGGACGCCGCAGGTGCTCTCCCAGTCAGCCCGGTCGAAGTAGCGCAGCCGGATGACGGCGCGCTCGTCGGGGTCGGAGAGCTGGAGGATCAGGCCCTCGATGGCGTTGCGCTCCTGCTTCTCCTCAGCCTTGAGCCGGTCGATCTGTTCCTCGAGCTCCATTTTCCGCTCCACCATCATGCCGGTGCGGTCGGATGGTGTGCCGGATCCGCGTGGCATACCTGTCAGATCAGGGCCGGGCGGTGAGGCCATCGTCATCTCCATGCGGTCGAGGCGTTCGAGTTGGTTGTCGATGTCCCTCAGCATGGCGGTGTAGGCCGCGAGCCTGTCCTTGATCCGTTGTGTGATCGGCTTCTCGCTCATTATGTCAGGGCGTCACTCCTGCTCACCTCCTTCCTCGTCAGGCTCGAAGATCGCGGCGATCTCCTCGCGCGGTAGCTCTCGGCCTTGACGGACGCAGCGCACGGTTGTCTTTCCTGTTATTCTGATGTACCTCTTGACGATCACGTCCGTGAAGGCGGGCGTCAGCTCCATGATGTAGGAGGGCTGCCCGTATGCCTCGCAGGCGGCCAGCGTCGTGCCGGAGCCGCCGAAGGGATCATAGACGCCCGTGGCGAAGTCCGTGTTGTCGACCAGCTTCTCCAGCAGCTCGACGGGCTTCTGTGTTGGGTGCAGCTCATTCCCGGAGCGGGAGATGCTCAGGACGTTGCCGTAGCCCTTGTGGCCGTCGAAGTGGGTGGCAGCCTTGGCGCCGAACAGAATGAGCTCATGCTGCGAGCGCCAGCCGACGCCCATGCCCGGCGTGCCCTTGTCCCATACGATCTCAGACTTGACGCCGAAGCCGGCCGCCTCGACGAGGTCGAACAGATATACCCACATACGCCAGTCGGTGAAGATGTAGGCGTAGAGGCAGGGGATGTCGGTGAGTGCGCCGCGGATCAGGTTTTGGTAGCCGCGTGTGCTGAGGATGTCGTTGGCGATCTTCGGGGCCTTGCCGTTCTTTCTCTCGGTGCCGATGCTGCCGGTCGACTTCTGTGACTCCTTGCTGCCGCCCGAGCAGTAGGGCGGGTCGGTCAGCAGGATCTCAGGCTTGTTGCCGTCGAGCAGCAGGGCGCGATCCTCCGGCCGGGTGCAGTCTCCGCAGAGGACGCGGTGCCGGCCGAGGATCCAGAGGTCGCCGTACTGTGTGACCGGCGCGGCCGGGGCCGGGATCTCTGCATCAGGGTCACTGCTCGGCTCATTGGTGTGCAGCGCCTCAGAGAGTGCCGTCACGATGTTGCCGTAGTCGTCCTCGGTGTAGCCGCTGAGTATGAACGGGATCTCGCCGGTGTCGATGTCGGCGAAAACCTCGGCGAGCATCTTGTTGTCAGTGGTGGCGAGCTCCGCGATGCGGTTGTCAGCCGTCAGATCGGCCAGCTCCTCGGCCTCGCTTGCGTAGTCCTGATAGTCGACCGGGGCGTCGGTCAGGTCGTCGAGCTGCGCGGCCATGAGACGGCCGTGGCCTTTGGTGACGAGCCCGCTGCGCTTGCTGACGGTGATCGGTGCACGCCAGCCGGTCGCCCGGATGATAGAGGCGAGGAGCTTGATCTGCTCCGGCGGGTGCTGATTGGGGTTTTTTGGATTAGGCCGCAGATCCTTCAGCGGGACGATGGCGTCGTGCGCACAGAACACGGGGACGCTGCCGGCGTATGCCTTCGGCGTGGCCGTGGTGCTGTACTCCTCGATCTCGGGGCCGGTCTGCGGCTGCGGTTTATTCATGGCTGTCACCTCCTGTGGAGAATTGTTTCTCGATCCATTTGTGGAGGCTGGAGCCCTGCCAGTTGTTTCGGCCGTCAAGACGGTTTTTCAGCCGTTCCAGTTTCGCCTCCTCGACCTCCTCGGTGGATCGGTGGAAGATGATGCGGAGCTGGTCGAGCATGATCTGGACGTCTGCCATCTCCTCGATCACGTTGCCGATCGCTGCGGTCACTTCGCAGCCAGCCTGTGCTCGTTTGATTTTGCAGAGGGCTTTGGTCAGCTCGGCCATCTCCTCGACGGCCATGTCCATTTGTGCCGGCGCGCCGTAGGTCGTGATTGCACGATCCAGCAGGGCTCGGCGTTCCTCCGCGGTTATCACGGGCGGCCTCCCTTCGTCAGCTCTCTGACCAGTATGGCCACGAGCACGATCACGATGATGGCGAGGGTGATGGCGGTCGGGATCCAGATCGGGGCCAGTACCCACAGCCAGCTCCAGTTGATGACGCCGGTGAGCTTCAGGACGATGAAGGCGACGGCGAGAAGGCCGCAGAAGCCGATCCCGCCGGCCGTCGTGTTGTTTCTTTCGTTGTTCATGTATTACCTCCAGTATTATTTTCCGAGCCCCTTCAGCGCGCAGGCTGTGCAGGCGGTTCGGACGTCTGGCTCCAGTGCGAGGATCCGGCGGGCCGTGTCTGTCTGCCAGCACTCAGCGCCACAGACGGGGCAGGTGGTGAGCTGCCAGTCGTCCGTCGGAGGCTCCGGGACGTTATCGCGCAACGGCATGGTGAGGATCCCGCCGTCTCCGGGCTGGTGGGGCGAGAGGATGGGCTCAGGCTCGTCGGGGATCATGGTGTCGAGGAGCTCGTTGTACTTCTTGAATATGGCCTCCGACGCTGCGCTCCAGCTCTCGCCGTGCTCCGTGTCCTCCGGGGTGGCGACGTGGGCCAGCTCGTGCGCCAGCAGCTCAGGGGCGGCGCTGATGGGCGCCTCGGCCGAGATGCAGACGATCGGCGTGCTGCCGTCGTCGGGAAAGATGGTCAGGCCGTAGGCGGTGCCGTTGGTCTCGTCCCGCAGGTCGGGGACGTACTGCACGACGTACTCGACGCCGGGGTAGAGCTCAGAGAAGGCCCGGGCCACGATGGCCGTCGGGTCGTTGATGAAGGGCGAGGCCATCGGGCCGATCTTCTCGTACTGCTTCAGGGCCGTGTATGTCTCACGCAGCATGGCGCGCACTTCGTCCTTCTTGATGCCGTTGATGGTGGGCCCGTTCAGGATCAGGTCGAGCATCTTGTCGCCCCAGTCCTGCATCAGGTGGGTCTCCGGCATACCGCAGCCGAAGGGCACGACGTCGACCTTCTCGCGGGTGAGGGTTTCGTATTCTTTCACGGTGCTGCTCCTTTCAGAAAAGCCGAGCGGGCCGGAGCCCGCCCGGCGCTCCATTTACTGCATGACGACGACCTTGCCGGCGTCAATCAGATCGCCCATGTTCTTCAGGAAGTAGTCGGCGATGTTCTTCTTCGCCTCGAGCTTCCAGATGCCGCCGTCAGCCTCGAAGAAGCCGATCCCCTCGTCTGGATCCACGCGCAGCAGGAACTCGCTCTCGGGCTGTTCCACCTCGAGGAAGGTGCGGAACGGCCGCAGCATGACGCGGGGTTTGATCTCGACGACCGCATTGAGGGCGACGCCCTGACGGGCCTCGACGGTCTGCGTGACGCCGTTGTCGTTGGTGCTGACGCTGTTCTCGTTGGTCATGCGACTCAGCAGGTCGAGCAGGTAGGCCGTGCCCTCGTTGGGGATGCAGAGGCTCCGCAGCTCGATCAGAGCCACCTCACGTCCTCTGAAGCCGGTGCGCAGGCCCGGGGCGTCAGCCTTGGCGCGGTAGAGCGTGTTGCGGGAGAAGTCGCTCAGGTAGGTGGTCATCACCTCGACGGTGTCGTTGCTCTTGACCTGCACCATGATGGTCGTGCCGACCTTCTCGAGCTCGGTGCGGATCAGCTTGCAGATGCTATCGAGGCCGCTGACGCTGATGCAGTCGGGACGGTCGACGTGGGGCGGGATGCGGGTGAGGGATGTGTCGGCGTAGGTCTGGCCGCCGATCTCGAAGATCTTGGTCTCCTTCAGGCTGACGATTTTGTCGATCATTTTTGCGAGCATTGTGTTGTCCTCCTTGTTCTGTGTTGTGGGTGGTTATCCGTGCTGGACGAGCTTCAGGAGCTTCGGGGCCTCCTGCTGCGTGCCGTCCATGTTCATTTGGCCGGGCACCTGCGGCACCATCTCGGCGACGACGAGCTCGCCGTTGCCGTCAGAGGTGACATAGAGGGCCGTGGCGACGGGGTTGGTGGCTGCGAGCTAGACTTGGCCGTCACGGAGACGCCGATGGTGCGGCGCTCGTCGTCCGGGGTCAGCTCGATGGTGAGGGTGATCTTGCGCTTGGCCGTGGCCTTCGTGTTGGGGTCGAGGATGTTCTGGATCACCTTGTCCATCTCATAGTCGACGCGCTCCTCGAAGGCGCCACGAGCCATCGACATGATGCTGTCGCGCTGGTTCTGTTCGTTCATGGGGTTTCTCCTTTCTTTTCAGGTGGCCGATCCGAGCGTCATCTGCTCGGCCTCGGTCGGGTTGTCTGCGTAGGCTGCGGCCGTCTGTCCCGTGGGGTCTGAAGGCTCCGCTCTGGCCCACACGGCCTCGGTGGCGTCCGAGCGGGTGGCCTTACGGCGGCCGACCGTCGTGAGGATCCCGATCTCCTTCAGCTCTGTGAGCCGCGGGGCGACGTAGTTGCGGTTGAAGTACGGGATCCGGCCGGCTGCGACGAGCTCCTCGGTGATCTCGCTGGCCGTGAGCTCACGGTTGCCGAGGGTCTCGAGGATCAGGCGGCAGCGGGCGGCCCGCTTGGGGAGTACGGCGTCATAGCTGCGGCGCCGGGTCTCTTTGGTTGTCTGGTTCATGTGTTTCCTCCTTTCCGGCCAGCTCGACGCTGTCGGCTGGCGCGTCCTTGACTTCAGGCGTCGGCGCTTCGTTGCCCCACACGTCCCATCCCGGGGCGGCTTCTCGGGCAAAAAGCTCGATGCGGGGTAGGTCTCCCATCAGCTCGACGATCTTGTCGCGCACTTCGGCAGGCTTTTGACTATGCCTGCGCAGCGGTGAGAACACGAGCTGACCGACGCCGGCGCTGATGCGCTTCGGCTTGCCTTTGATGGCGATCAGGCAGGGCTCGGTATTGCCTCGAGTCCAGCGGCCGAGGCCGAAAAAGTAGCCGTTTCCGCTGCGGTTCTGCTTGATCCACTGGAAGGCGATCGACTTGTATTTGAAGCCCCACGCCTCGATCAGGTCGAGGGCCTCCTGCATCTTCGGGTATGTGGCCCACATAAAGAGCACACAGTCGTCAGCAGCTATACCCCCCCCCGCAGGGTTGACGGGGAGCTGCTTCAGCTCGTTGATGCTCATGGTCGCGTACTGCGCGGCAGCCGCGCCCGAGCATCCGCTGTCGCTGTAGCTCCACGGCGGGTCGGCGTAGATGATGCTGTATTTCTTATCCGGGAACGGGATCACGTTGTTGCCTCCTTTCCGAGCACTTCCGACTCGATGCCGTGCAGGAACTTGATGAAGCCGGCCGTCGCCGGTACTTCGTAGCGGGAGAGCTCTGCGTGCGTCATGTACTTGCGGCCGTAGATCTCGGCCATGTCGCGCCAGACGGGCCACGGCACGCGGTAGAAGTCCGTCAGGCTCATGGAGACGAGCACGAAGGCGATGGCGCCGAGTTTGTGATGGGCCTCGAGGTCGTCCTGCTGCTCTTGAGTGAGCCGGCGCTGCTCGATGCGCTCGTCGTCGGTGTGCTTGGCCTCGAAGTAGATGCTCCGGCCGCCCTTCAGGGTGCCGCCATAGTCCGGCTGGGCCTGCTTGGTATAGCAGGCGAGGAACTGGCCCTTGCGGTTCTTGGCGCCGAGGGGCTTCATGGGCTCCGGCGTCTTTTCGATCTTTGCGAGGCCGCGGCTGAGGTAGTAGTCGCACGAGGCCGAGATGATATTCTCGAAGTAGCCGCCGGCGACTCTGGCCTGCTTGCCGCGGATCTGCGCCATCATGTGTTTTTCGGCTGCGTATGGCGTCGGGTCGTTGTAGCCCTCCGCGTTCTTTCTCGGGTCGTACTTCGTCACGGCGTTCAGCCTCCGATCTCGATGTGGACGCCCGGATCGGAGATCAGGCGGTCGGCGAGCGTGAGGATGGTGGCACCGTCGAGGTGGACGTGGATGGAGCCGCCGCGGGCAGGCAGGTGGATCGTCACGCTGCCGATGTCGGGATCGTCCTCCTCGCCGCTTTCGGGCTCTTCGTCAGGCTTCAGCTCGCTGATGGCCTCGAAGCCGTTGCGGACGGGGATGCCGTGCGCCTTGGCGAGCTCGATCTCCGCGGCCATACCGGCCGAAGGGTGGTCAATACCGAAGGCCCACAGCTCGGAGCAGCCGAGCACCAGCTCGCTGCCGATCTTCAGGGCCAGCTCACGCTCCTCGGGGACGTTGTCGTCCATGAACTGCGTGAGATAGATGTGCGGGGTGACGGGGATGACGCCCTTCTCCACAGCCGCGCGGCTGTACTCCTTGGCGTGCTGGATGTTGTTCTCGTAGTCCCCGCGGCACGGGGAGCAGATGTAAACCTTTTTCATGTTGTTCCTCCTATCGTGAGCGCCAGCTCTGGCCGGTGAGGGTGATACCCCTGCACATTTCCATGAGCCGGTCGATGGTGGCCCGGGCCGTCATGCTGTCGTGGCTTTCCCGCGGCGTCATGCGGTCGATCAGGGCCTCGGTGTCGTAGTTGGTGGTCACTATTGTCGGCAGGTATGCCTCATAGCGGCCGTTGATGATGTTGTAGACCGTGGAGATCGCCCACTCGGTCGGCGGCTCCTTGCCGATGTCGTCGATCACGAGGAGCGGGACGGTCTTGTAGATCTTCAGGACGTCGCTCTCGCTGCCGCCGGTCGTGGAGTAGGTGCGCTTGATGCGCTCCAGCAGGTCGATCATCGTCATGCAGATGACCGGCTTGCCTTGCGCGATCAGGTGGTTGGCGATGGCAGCGGCGAGGTGGGTCTTGCCGGTGCCCGGCGGGCCCGCGATAAACAAGCCGTTGCGGCCTGGTTCCTGACGGCCGGGCTGCGGCAGCATGGCGTCGAAGCCTTCGGCATAGCGCCGGGCGGCTGCCGCTGCTCGCTTGTTGTCGTCGGTGAGCTGGAAGGTGGAGAAGGTGCGCCGCAGGAAACGGTCGCCCATGCCTGACTCGCCGACGATGCGCTTGATGCGATCCCGCATTTTCTTCTCCTCCTCAGCCTTGGCGGCTGCGGCCTCAGCAGCTTCGCGCTCTGCCTTCGCCTTCTCATAGGCAGCCACGGCCTCGGGGCAGGTGCATCGCTCGGCTCCGTAGGGAGGCCAGAGGATGCGGTTGCCGAGCTGGATGCCCTTGTGGTAGCGCAGGGCGCCGCAGAACTCGCAGGGGACGGGCTCAGGGACTCCGGGACGGCCGGCGAGGCGCTCGTCGTTGCTCCAGATCCAGTTACCGGCGTCACTCGTCGTCGGCCGGCTTGAAGCCCTTGCCCCAGTCTCGGCCGGAGCTGTCGGGCTGTTCAGGATCTCGCTGATTTTCTGCACCTTCGTTCACCTCCTCATTGTCCCAGTAGCCGCCGTTGAGCCATGTGCTCGGGTTCGGTATGTAGCGCCCGTTCTCCCGGCGCCACTGGTCGCTCCGCTTCTGAGCGTCGACCGCCTGCATGATCCTCTCGTGGAGCTCAGCGGTGGGCTTGATCTTGTTCCACGCCTTCAGAGCGTATTGCTTGCCGGTCTTTTTCGGGTAGGCTTTCCAGAACTCGAGAAATCTGGCCTCGACAAGTGACTTCGTGCCGCTGTCACTCCCCTCGTCAGAGGGGGAAGGGGGTGTATTACCTTCTCTTGTCTTATCTTCTCTACTCTGGTCTACTCTGCCTCCGGCTTTCTTGCGGCTGTTTGCCGGTCGTCCGGCGGTCGGCGTTGGGTCGTCCGGCGAGGCGTCGGCAGACGCCGCAGCAGCGGCCCGGCGACTGCGGGAGCGCTCTTTCTCGGCTTGCCGCTGGTCGATCAGCTTGCCGGCGTACTCGTACCAGTCGTGGATCTCGAGCGTCCCGTCCTCTTTTTCGTCGATCCAGCCCGCCCGGATCAGCGTTTTCGCCAGCTTTTCGGGGTCTCCGTCCCACTGAGCAGCCCGCGAGATCATGCGCGGCGTGATGTCGACGAGGCTGCCGGTCGGGGCGTTGTCGAGGGCCCACAGCCAGAACGAGACGAGCAGCCCCATCATGTGTGGCGGTTCGACTTCGAGCTGGTCAGCAGCGTCGAACAGTTTGCGGTGATCCTTGAGTGTCTGATGCACTTGCAGCCATGCCACGGTCGTCACCTCCTTTCTGTGGTCGTTTGTTTGTGGCCTTCTTTTGGTCGTCTGCCGGTCGTCCGGCGGTCAGGTTAAGATGGAAGGTCGCCATTGTCCTCGATCTCCGTGAAGTCGCCGGAGCCCTCAGAATAGCCCGGATCGGTGAAGTCGCTGCCAGAGCTCTGGCCGCCGTCCTTCTTGCTGTCGCAGAAGTGGACGGAGTCGACCGTGATCTCGACGGCTTTGCGGCGGTTTCCGTCCTTGTCCTCGTAGCTGCGGCTCGTGAGCTCGCCCTCGACGAGGACGAGGCGGCCCTTGCTCAGGTACTTGCAGACGAACTCGGCCTGTGCGCGCCATGCGACGCACTCGATGAAGTTGGTGATCTTCTTGCCGTCCTTGGTCTTGCGGCCGGTGTCGCTGGCGAGGGTAAAGCTGGTGATCGCCGTGCCCTGCTGCGTGTACCTGAGCTCAGGGTCAGCGGTTAGACGGCCTTGGAGGCCGGTGTGGTTATACATTAGGCGTTTCCTCCTTGCTGGTTATGCTGTGCGGCCGCGTTGTCGAGGGACGTGCAGATCTCGTCGTACTCTTGGCGAGTCAGGGCGGCCGGATCCTGCTTTTTGTACTTCTCCACGATCCGGGCGTTGGTGCGCTCCTTGGTCATTCCCGCGGCCTCTGCCTTCTTGTAGAGGCGTGCGAGCTGCGCGTCGCTCAGACGGCCGGAGCTCTGCCCCTGACGGCCCTGCGTGGCCTGCTGGCGGCCTCCAGCGCCGGATCCTTTGCCCTGCGCGCCGAAGTCACTGTTGTCGGGGTCGTCCTCGCCTTGGTCGACGGTGAACTTCTCGAAAAGGTAGTATTTCAGTGCGTAGGTGTGGGCCGCGCCCTTGGCCTTGGCGGGGTCATCGTTCCAGCCGACGGCGTGGACGGTGGCCTCGATGGTCTCGTCGTCGTTGTCGAGGTTCAGCCAGCGGATCGTCAGGTCGGCCTCGTAGAGGAACATGAGCTTGTCGCCGTTGCGGGTCTTGGTCTGCATGGTGATCCAGTAGACCGGGTCGCCGTTCTCGGCGTGGCGCGTGGCCTGCTCGCTGATGACGTCGAAGTCGACGCCGAGCTCGTTCATTATGGGGGTGATCTTTTCCCACACGTCGTAGATCTTGGCGTACTTGTAGCTGACGCCGTCGCTGTGCTGCTTCTTGACGATCTCCGGGCAGGCTTTCCGCATTTCGACGAGCTTCTGCCGGAGCGTCAGGCAGGCGGCTTCAGGAGGGGCCGCAGTAGCGGCCGCCTCGGTTTTCTTGGTTTCTGCCATATCGGTGCCTCCTTACACGTCGACCGTGAAGATGCCCGGGGTCTCGTAGACGGTGACGCCCTCCACGATCTCGCCGGTCTCGGTCAGAGTTGCGATGTCGCCGGTGTAGCTGAGCAGCTTCTTCAGATCGGCCCAGCGGGTCGACTCCTCGACCTTTACGAGCTCGCCGTAGCCGTTTGCCTTGAGCCACGGCACCAGCTTGGTCTCGTCGAGCTTGGTCTTGGTTGTGCCCTTCTTGAAGGTCAGGGTGCCAGAGAGGAGGCGGTACTTCTCCGTCGTCTTGGTCTCCTTGTGGGGGACGGTGGCGAAGAAGTCGGCCAGACAGCTCGTGAGGTACGAGGTGCCGTTCTCCATGCGCTTGCGGGCGGCGGCGACTTTCTCGTTGATGGCCGCGATCTGCTCGTCGGCCAGTGCCTTCAGGCGGTCGTACTCGCTGCGCTCGTCGGCGATCTTGCGGATGGCCCAGTCGGCACAGCGGTCGTCGGTGATGCGGAACGGGGCGCGCTCGCCCTCTGCAACGGTGCCGAGGTCGACCTGCTCCAGCTCGTCCAGCGTGGCAGCAGGCAGCAGCTCGGCCTCCTGCGTGGTGGTGGCCTCTGCGTCTGCCTGCTCGGCAGCGAGGGCCGCGGTGGTCTTATCGCTCATTGTTGTGCTCCTTTCTTTCGGTGACGTTGAAGGTGAGCATCACGCCGCAGGTGACAGGGGTGACGCTCTCGAGCTCGAGGTCGCGGCCGCTGCGGAGGTGCAGGGTCTCGCCCGGCTTCATTTCGGTGATGTGTTTCATCTGGTACTCCTTTCTGCAAAGAAACGGTGCCCGCCTTCCTCGATGACGAAGATCTGACTCTCGTGGAAGTCGCTGGTCACGAGGGCGGGGTTGTAGAAGTAGAGGATCGGCTCGTCCACGATGGTCTCGCCTCGGTCGAACACGGCCGCGACGGCGTCCTTGACGCGCTGTGTGGGATCCGGCCGGCTCTTGGTGTAGCTGTAAAGGACGACGGCCTCAGAGGGGTCGACGCCGCGCTTCTCGGCTGCGTTGAGGATGCACTGAGCGACGAGCATCTGGCCCTCGAAGGACTCCCCGCCGGCCTCGGCCATGACCACGCGCTCGACGACGTCGCGCTCGGCGTCGGTCAGAGGGTAGCGCGCGGCGGGCTCGGTCGGCTCCACGGTCTCAGTGGCCGGGGCAGGGGTGTCCGGGATGTATGTGCCGACAGTGGTGGTCGGCGGCAGGATGTTGGCCTCCTGCTTGCTGCCGGCCGGGGTGGTGAAGATTGCCACAGAGATGCCGCCCAGCAGAAGGACGGCAGCGGCCAGCGTGGCAGCTCTCAGGGCTTTCCTCTTGGCACGGCGGCGCCGGCGTGTTATACTTGCGGTGCGGGATCCGTATGCTGGCAGGCTGCTGGATCTTCTCGCATGGGTCGCCCGGTCGCAACGGGCGGCCCTTTCTTTTGTGGTTTCCATTGGTTTCTCCTTTCACTGAGCCCGTGCGACGGTCAGATCACAGAGGGCGTGAGTGAGGTCGCTGAACTCGGTCTCTCGGACGGTGTCAGCGGTCAGCAGCACGAGGTAGTCGTTGTCGTAGTAGTCGATCTCGGGGTGCCGCTGCCGGTTTACTTCATTTTTGTGGCGGGCGTAGGGCTCGGCACGGTTCCAGACGTCGTCAGGGATCCAGCGGTCGAGGCGATCCTCGACGCGCTCGCGCAGCTCCTCGCTCGTGATCGTGATCTCCGGGCTCATGCTGTTACCTCCGCGCCACGCGGGCCGGGAGCGTCTGCTCCGGGCGAGTCAGGCCCTTGCTGAAGCTCTGCGGCTCATATCTGACGCCCACGATCCGGCGGCCGCTGACGCCGTACTTGGGGTTGTAGCCGAACAGGTTGACGTAGCTGCCGAGATCCTTGCGCTCGTCGTCCATCGCCTTCAGCACCTCGAACAGGGCCAGCACGTCGTCGATGGCGCGGTGGCTGTTCTGTACCTTGCCGGTGAGGTCGTAGGCGATGATCGCGTTGGCGAGCTTGTGCGGGTAGGCCCTGCGGTCTTTGTAGACCGTCAGGCTGTCCAGCCAGTCGATCCGGCCGACCTTTTGGCCGCGAAGCAGGCCACGGAGGAAACAGGCGTCAAACTGCGCATTGTGGGCGATCATCAGGGTCGGGCCGTTCTGCATGAGCTTGGCGATCTGGCTGGCCGCCTTGGTAGGCTGCACGCCCTCGGTCTGGAGCCGCTCGTCGGTGATGCCGGTCAGGCTGACGATGTTCTCCGGGAGGGTCTCGCCCTCGGGCAACTTGATGAAGGTATCCATCTTGCCGGCGATCCGTAGGCCGCCGGTGGCCGTGCGCTCCACGCGCAGGGCGGCGAGCTCGATGATCTGGTCGTTGTCGAAGTCGAGGCCGCTGGTCTCGGTATCAAACACGACGAGGGCCTTGTAGCGGTCGAGCAGGGTGGAGAGGTTACTCATGCTTGACCTCCTTCTCGCGGGTAGCTCTCAGGGTGCCGAGCATAAACGAGAGGGCCGTGGTCAGTTGATCCTCGGTGGCGAAGGTGCCGCCGAACTGCTCGGCCAGCGCCGCGATGATCTCGCCGGCGTGCTCCGGCGTGACGTCGTCGGTGGCTTCGTCGTCCTCGGCAGAGATCAGGAGATCGGAGTCCAGATAACAAGCGGGGCGCAGGCCGCCGTAGCCGACGTAGGCGCTGTCCCAGTTCAGAGTGCCATCGGTGTAGACGAAGCGGGCGAGTGACTCGTAGCCGTTAGACTTCGTGCTGAAGGCGGTGGACAGCCACCACCAGTCGTCTGCGTTGGGGATGACGTCGCGGTTGCGCCGGTACTGGTCGACCGTCAGCAGGAAGATGGTGACGGTGCAGGTGCCGTAGTCCTTCAGGCCGTCGTCCGTGGTCAGGTCGAGCTCCGTAGTCAGGAAGGCGTTGGGGCCGTTCACGTCCTCGAGCAGGTTGTCGAGGTAGGCGCCGTTGAGGTATTCCTTGCTGCTGGCGACGGCGAAGTTGTTGCAGTTGCCCTCGTCAAAGGCTCGGGCCTCGATGATGTCCTTGCTCAGGCAGAGGGCGCGGCCGTCGTCGTTTTCCAGCAGGATCCAGCTCTGTCCGGCATAGTCGAAGGCCGTGCCGCGGGCGGCGTTCTTGAGTGCGATTTTTTTCATAGGGTTGCTCCTTTCGTTCTCTGCGGCCGAGCCTTCTGGCTGGCCTGTATGTTTGGCAGGGTCTCGCCGGCGCGGAGCCGGCTCTCACAGTGCGGGCAGATGTAGCCGGTGCGGGGGATCTTCTGGTAGATGCTGACGTTCCAGTCGAGCCCGCAGCCGACGCACTTGGCTGTCATGGGCCTCCACCTCCTTCCGCAGCCAGAGCCTCGAAAACATAGCGCCGGATGCGGTTGCGGTACTTCTTCCGGGTTCTGGCTTTCTTTGCGTGAGCTGCGAGGTGCAGCCACTTCGGCGGCACTCCGATGGCCTTGGCCGATACCTTCCAGAGCTTTTTGAGGGTAGAGAGCACGGCGTTGATGACCGGCTTCAGGGCTTCGGCCAGCTTGACGGCGATTTCCCGCAGAGCGTCGGCCAGCTTCTCGAAGGCTTCGCGGGCCTGCTGCATCTTTTCACGATCGGCGAGCGCCATGCTGCCGTCGTAGACGTAGGGGCTCAGCTCGTCGTCGCCTCCGTCGGCCAGCCGCTCACAGAACGGGAGGCCAGCAGCTTCGGCAGCCTTGCGGCCCTCCTCGAGGGCGTCCCGACCTTGCGTGACTTCGCAATAGTCCGCAAGGCGGTTGCAGCCGCCTTCGTAGTGCCAGCGGATCCCGGCGGCGATCTCGTCGATGGTCATGTCTTCGCCGAAGTGGCCGCAGTAGTATCCGTTGACGATGACGGCGTCCGGGTCTGCCTTCAGGATCCCGATGGCGTCGTTGAGGTCGTCGGTCTCCCACTCGCCGTTCCAGATGTCGCTCCAGATCGTCAGAGCGTTCCACGAGCGGCCGGTGCGGTACACTATTGTCCAGCCGATGCCGTCGCGGATCTCCGCAGCGAAGTCCCGGGCGATGTCTCTCAGTGCTGCCATGCTGTTGCCTCCTCTCTGGTGATGTGCACGACGGTGACGAGGTCGTCGATCTCGTGCTTGGTGGTGTATGTGTCCCGCTCGTCGAGCCCGATGTGCCGCAGCAGCGTCTCGGGCCCATCCAGCAGGAAGGCGGTGACGGCCACGGCGTTCAGCCGGTAGACCGTGACCTCCACGGTGCAGCGGGCGTCGTCCTTGTCCAGCGTGGACGGGAACGAGGCCCGGCAGATTGGGGCCGCCTCGTATCTGAAGGCGGTCGCGCGGTTCTCGCCGGCGATGATGTCCTTCACGAACTCCTCGAAGGCTTTGCGGGGGATCGAGCTGCGGTACTTGTCCAGCGTGACGTCGGCGAGCTGCCGGATGGCTTTGGTGTTCATGTTCCGCACCTCCTCAGCAGGCGTCGCCGTGCGGGCCGACGACCGTGACGTGCTTGGTGTTACCGTCTTTGCCCTCGTAGATTTCCTCGACGCTGTTGTCGGCCCAGTTGATCGTCTCCTTGAGCCGCCAGCACCGAGCGTCGTCCGCAGCTTTGGCGGCTTCGCGTGCTTCTTGCTGGAGCTCCTTCAGGCGCCCGAACTCGCTTAGCGTCAGGCTTGCAAAGGGTTCGCTCAGCGCGTAGTCGCTATGGTGGTCTCCTTTCGTCTTGGCCCGGCCAGAGCCGGGGATCTTAGTGGTGTCGAGTCCCTGAAAAGCAGAAACACGACCGCCGGATCGCTTCAGAGAGCAGCGCGGAGGGGGTGCGCAGCTCGTCCATTTTCAGCGTCGGGGTCGTGTGATCGTTTTCATATTGGGCTCTCCTTTCTTCGGCCCGGCGCTGCCGGGTGTTCTTGGCTACTGTGCGGCCGGTGCTCGTTTACCTCTGCGTTTGAAGCTCTCACGCAGCCGCCTCTCGGCGAGCTCTGCGCTGTACCCTTCGCGCTGGTTGGCGTCCAGCGCGCCGGTCGCGCCTCGCTGGAGCTCCTTGTAGATCGTGGTGTGGTGGACGCTCAGGCGGGCCGCAATATCGACCGGCCGATCTCCGAGCAGATGCCACGCCTCGATCTTCTTCCTGTCCTCGAAGGTCAGGTAGCGGTACTTTCCCGTCAGTCTCACCTCCGTCCTATGGGGTTGTAGTAAAGAAAAAAACGCACAGCCGACTCAGTTGAGTCTCTGTGCGTTTAATGATAATGGACAGCGGGCCATTTGTCAAGAGTAAATGCACAAAAAAGCAAAAATATTTTTTTATGAGGCCAGAATGAGGGCGATTTCTTCCCGGAAAAGCTGCTCGGAGCACAGATAACCGAACATTTTGCGGGGGTAGTTGTTCAGCCAGTCCTCGATCCGCTTGGTCTCCTCGTAGGAGATCGTGCTCAGGTCGGTGCCCTTCGGCAGGTGCCGACGTATGAGGCCGTTCTGGTTCTCATTGGATCCGCGCTCGCTCGGCCGGTACGGGTGGCAGTAGTAGACCTCGGTGCGAGGGCCTCGGCCGGTGATGCTGCGCTCGATCCCGGCGGCGTCGGCAAACTCGCAGCCATTGTCGCAGGTGATCGACTGGAAGATCAGCGGGAACACTTTGGAGCCGACTTTCTTCTCGAGGGTGTCGAGGGCAGCGACGACGCTGGCGCTCGTCTTATCCGGCGAGGGGATGATGATCTCGCGTCGGGTCTTGCGCTCGGTCATCACGATGTAGGTGTTGCTGACGCCTTGGCAGCTCTCGACGCTGTCCATCTCCCAGTGACCGAAGGTGCTGCGGTCGTTGATGTGCTCAGGGCGATCCTCGATACTCCGGCCGGCGGGCTTGCGGGGCATGGATCCGGCCGGGCGCTCCGGCTTGTGGCGCTTGCCGTGCTGCGGCAGCATGGAGACGGTCAGCTCGTCGCCGAAGATCTCGCCGCGGATGTAGTTGTAGGCGGTGCTCGCGCAGATGTGGGTCTTGAAGGGCCAGCCCTTGACCTCGGCCTCACCGATCGCGGCCTCCGGGCTGTACTTATCGTCGCGGATCTTGGCGATCAGGTAGTCGGCCAGCTCGTAGTCGTTGCCGATCTTCAGCTCCGGCCCCTTGGCGCGGAGGTTGGCCTCATAGCGGGCCTGTGCGCCTTCGGGGTTGTATCTGGTCTCGGTGGTGTAGTCGCTGTTGAGGTGCTCATAGGTGCACCGCTTCAGCTCCCGGTAGATTGTCGTATGATGGACGCCGAGCTCTTTGGCGATGTCTGTCGGCTTCATTCCTGCGCGGATGAAGGC
>DBFWVW010000025.1:0-27265 GCA_048217285.1 Oscillospiraceae bacterium | reverse complement strand
TGCCTGCATATCCCGGTGAAATTTTCACTTCCGACTTGAATAAAAATGCTTGACGAATCTTGTGCAATATGCTAAAATCCTATTTTGTGTGGGCGTGCGCCCACGGATTTGTCATGCCTGTGTAAAAAGCACAAAATTGGCCGGGATTTCCCGAAAAAATTCCGGCAGAATCACGGTTTACCCGATGCTGTTTTCTGGCATCGTATAAATATATCAAATTTCCGAGGAAAGGAGGAAAACCATGCCTACTTTTAACCAGTTGGTGAGAAAGGGCAGAGAGAAAGTCACCTACAAGTCCACGTCTCCCGCCATGCAGAAGGGTCTCAACACCCTGAAGAACCGCGAGACCAATCTGAGTGCACCTCAGAAGAGAGGCGTCTGCACTGCCGTGCGTACCTCTACCCCCAAGAAGCCGAACTCCGCGCTTCGTAAGATCGCCCGTGTGCGTCTGACCAACGGCTACGAGGTAACCGCCTACATCCCGGGCATCGGTCACAATCTGCAGGAGCATAGCGTCGTTATGATCCGCGGCGGCCGTGTCAAGGACCTTCCTGGCGTTCGTTACCACATCATCCGCGGCACGCTCGATACGCAGGGCGTTTCCGGACGTATGCAGGCCCGTTCCAAGTACGGTGCCAAGCGGCCGAAGGCAGGAAAGAAGTAAGTTCCAACAGCAAATTTTGCCCTGTTGTTAACTGATATATATGTATTCGTTAACCCCGGGGCGCAGACGGAGATGCACCGCATCTTCGAGTACCTGTGAAGTCATTTTTTAATGAAGGAGGGAAGTATAGTGCCCAGAAGAGGTAACGTTCCCAAAAGAGAAATTTTGCCGGATCCGATGTACAACAGCGTTCTGGTGACGAAGCTCATCAACAGCGTGATGCTCGACGGCAAAAAGGGTGTTGCTCAGAAGGTCGTGTACGATGCTTTTGACATCATCAAGGAAAAGACCGGCAAGGAACCGCTTGACGCGTTTACCGAAGCCATGAACAACATCATGCCGAGCCTCGAAGTCAAGGCCCGCCGCGTTGGCGGTGCGACCTACCAGGTTCCTATGGAAGTGCGTCCTGAGAGACGCCAGACGCTCGGCCTGCGCTGGCTGACCGGCTATGCCCGCAAGCGCAGTGAAAAGACCATGAAGGAGCGCCTCGCAGGCGAGATTATGGATGCCTGCAACAACACCGGCGCTGCTGTGAAGAAGCGCGAAGACACGCACAAGATGGCCGAGTCCAACAAGGCGTTCGCACACTTCCGCTGGTAATCTTCCGACTAGGAGCTATCAATTATGCCCAGACAATATTCCCTTGAAAACACTAGAAACATTGGCATCATGGCGCACATCGACGCCGGTAAGACGACCACGACGGAACGCATTTTGTTCTATACGGGCGTCAACCACAAGCTCGGTGAGACCCATGAAGGCACCGCCACCATGGACTGGATGGCGCAGGAGCAGGAGCGCGGCATCACGATCACGAGCGCTGCGACCACTTGCTTCTGGAAGGGCAACCGCATCAACATCATCGACACCCCGGGCCACGTTGACTTCACCGTTGAGGTCGAGCGCAGCCTGCGCGTGCTCGACGGCTGCGTGACGGTTCTTTGTGCCAAGGGTGGCGTGGAGCCGCAGTCCGAGACCGTCTGGAGACAGGCTGACCACTACAATGTCCCCCGCATGATCTACATCAACAAGATGGACATCATGGGCGCAAACTTCTACAACGTTGTCGACATGGTGTACGAGCGCCTGCGCTGCAACGCTGTTCCGATCCAGCTGCCAATCGGTTCTGAGGCGGACTTCCGCGGCATCATCGACCTGCTCGAGATGAAAGCGGACGTCTACTACGACGATCTTGGCAAGGATATGCGCGTCGAGGAGATCCCTGAGGATATGCGCGCTGAGGCTGAAGAGTACCGCACGCAGCTCCTTGAGGCCGTCGCTGATTTCGACGACGAGATCATGGAGATGTATCTGGAAGGTGAGGAAGTTCCCACCGAAAAGATCAAGGCGGCCATCCGTAAGGCCACGACGCAGGTCAAGTTCGTCCCGATCGTGTGCGGCACGTCCTATAAGAATAAGGGTGTGCAGAAGCTGCTGGACGCCATCGTCGATTATATGCCGTCCCCGCTGGACATCCCGCCGATCACCGGCACGGTGCCCAAGACGGATGAGGTCGAGCACCGCGCTGCGGACGATTCCGCGCCGTTCTCCGCTCTGGCCTTCAAGATCATGACCGACCCCTACGTCGGCCGCCTGGCGTTCTTCCGTGTCTATTCCGGCACGATCGAGGCCGGCAAATCCGTCCTGAACTCCACGAAGGGCCAGCGCGAGCGTCTGGGCCGCATCCTTTTGATGCACGCCAACCACCGCGAGGATATCACGCAGGTGTATTCCGGTGACATCGCGGCGGCGGTCGGCCTCAAGAATACGACGACCGGCGACACGCTCTGCGACGAAAAGTACCCGATCGTGCTCGAGTCGATGGAGTTCCCGGAACCGGTTATCCGCGTAGCAATCGAGCCCAAGACCAAGGCCGGGCAGGAGAAGATGGACATCGCCCTCGCAAAACTTGCCGAGGAAGACCCCACCTTCAAGGCCTATACGGACGAGGAAACGGGCCAGACCATCATCGCCGGCATGGGCGAGCTCCATCTGGAGATCATCGTCGATCGCCTTCTGCGCGAGTTCCGCGTCGAGGCGAATGTCGGCAGACCTCAGGTTTCCTACAAGGAGACCGTCACCAAGGCCGCTACGGTGGACACGCGCTACGCGCGCCAGACCGGCGGCAAAGGCCAGTTTGCACACGTCAAGCTCATGGTGGAACCCAACGAGCCCGGCAAGGGTTACGAGTTCATCAACCAGATCACCGGCGGTGCGATCCCGAAAGAGTTTATCCCCTGTGTGGATCAGGGCATCCAGGGCGCGATGCAGGCCGGCGTGCTTGCGGGCTATGAGGTCGTGGACGTGAAAGTCACGCTGCTCGACGGCTCGTATCACGAGGTCGACTCGTCCGAGATGGCGTTTAAGATCTGCGGCAGCATGGCATTCAAGGAGGCCTGCCAGAAGGCTGGCCCGACGCTCCTCGAACCCATCATGAAGGTCGTCGTTACGGCGCCGGAAAGCTATATGGGTGACGTCATGGGCGATATCAATGCCCGCCGCGGCCAGATCGCCGGTACGGACATCCGCAACGGTGCGGCGATCGTCACTGCAAACGTGCCGCTGGCATCCATGTTCGGCTATGCGACCGACCTGCGCAGCAAAACGCAGGGCCGCGCGACCTACAGCATGGAGCCCAGCCACTTCGTAGAGCTGCCGAAGTCTCTTCAGGAGAAGATCATCCACGGCAGCAACTGACCTGCGCAACCGGCACAATGTGCCTTATAAGAAGTAAGTCACGACATTATTTTAGAATTAGGAGGATATTCTAATGGCAAAGCAGATGTTCAATAGAAGCAAGCCCCATGTCAATATCGGCACCATCGGCCATATCGACCACGGCAAGACCACCCTGACCGCCGCGATCACCAAGGTTCTGTCCCTGGCTGACCCGAACTCCGCTGAGTTCGCTGCCTACGACCAGATCGACAAGGCTCCGGAAGAAAAGGCTCGTGGTATCACGATCAACACCGCGCACGTCGAGTATCAGACCGACGACCGCATCGGCGCCGACGGCACCGAGATCAAGGGCCGCCACTATGCGCACGTTGACTGCCCGGGCCACGCCGACTATATCAAGAACATGATCACCGGCGCTGCTCAGATGGACGGCGCGATCCTCGTTATCGCTGCTTCCGACGGCCCGATGGCTCAGACCCGTGAGCACCTGCTGCTCGCCCGTCAGGTTAACGTTCCGTACGTGCTGGTGTTCCTGAACAAGGTTGACCAGGTTGACGATCCCGAGCTGCTCGAGCTCGTCGAGATGGAAGTTCGTGAGCTGCTCGACAAGTATGATTTCCCGGGCGACGACACCCCGATCATCAAGGGCTCCGCTCTGAACGCTCTGATCTCCGAGTCCACCGATCCGAAGGCCCCCGAGTATGCCTGCATCTGGGAGCTCATGGACGCTGTTGACACCTGGATCAAGACTCCGGACCGCGCCGCTGACAAGCCGTTCCTGATGCCCATCGAGGACGTGTTCACCATCTCCGGCCGTGGCACCGTCGTTACCGGCCGTGTCGAGCGTGGCACCGTCAAGGTTGGCGATAAGGTTGAGATCGTCGGCATCAAGGAGACCCAGGAGACCACCGTCACCGGCACCGAGATGTTCCACAAGACCCTCGAGTTCGCCGAGGCTGGCGACAACGTCGGCTGCCTGCTCCGCGGCATCGACAAGAAGGGCGTCGAGCGTGGCCAGGTTCTCGCTGCTCCGAAGTCCATTCACCCCCACACCAAGTTCAAGGGTCAGGTTTACGTCCTGTCCAAGGAAGAGGGCGGCCGTCACACTCCGTTCTTCAACAACTACCGTCCCCAGTTCTACTTCCGTACCACCGACGTGACCGGCGTCATCAGCCTCCCCGAGGGTGTTGAGATGTGCATGCCCGGCGATAACGTCGACATGGACGTCGAGCTGATCACCCCGATCGCGATCGAGGTTGGCCTGCGCTTCGCTATCCGTGAAGGCGGCCGTACCGTTGGTTCCGGTGTTGTCATCGCCATCAACGAGTAATTTCACGCTTTTCGAATTCCTCTCCGGCTTCAGCCGGAGAGGAGTTTTTTTGCTTTTACGATAAAATTGTTTCGCGCACGGAACTTTATTTACTTTTCTAATGCGTTTTTAAGAATTACGGCCTATATTTTGTGGCAGAAAAAGGCTCCGGGCTCCGCACCGATGGGATGCGGGCGCCTGTGTCCGACATTTTGCCGGCACCTTTCCATGTATGTTAGCTTGGAACGATAAGGAGGCAAAATCCTATGAAGAAAATGCGCAAGACACTGAGTCTGATACTGGCCCTGGTACTGGCATTCAGTCTCGCTGCGGTACCTGCTTTTGCGGCAGACACGGAAGCCGAGAGCAGCACATCCGACACGGCCTATGGCCAGCTGCACAATGGCCTGCTCAGCGAGATCCTGAGCCAGATCGACATCGCCAATGACGATAACTTTATCCATGGCATCGTCGGCGTGAATATTAAGGATCTGGTCGACCATATTGCCAGTGACAGCAGTTTCGTCCACGGCATTGTGCGCGTGACGGTTGACGACCTCTTCAAGAACATCGCCAGCAACAGTAACTATACACACGCCATCGTAACGGTGGTCGATAACCGCATCAACATCCATTTCGGACTCGCCTTCGCAGACGCGCAGAAGCAGGATGCGAGCGGTGAGACATCCCGTGCGTTCCTCACGGATCTGCTCACGGACGCCGGCATGACCCAGATCCAGAGCAGCAGCATCGTCAATTCCATCGCAGCTGGCACGCTCGGCGATGATCAGGCGTCTGCCATGGTCGATCAGCTTGCTGCGACCGGAAAGGTGAGCCTGACGGACATCACAACCCTGCTCGGCAGCCTGACGGACAGCGGTCTCCTCGATGTCGGTACGGCGGCGCAACTGTTCCGCAATGCGGCAGTGACCGTTGCGGCGGCGCTAGGCATCCAGCCGCTCCAGGGAAAGGGCAACGTGTCCGCACTCTCGCACATTTTGGACAGCATTCACATTGTGGATGGGGATAACTTCATCCACGGTATCGTGAGCGTGAATATCAACGACCTCGTTGATCACATCGTCAGCAACAGCAACTTTATCCACGGCATCGTCGGCGTCAAGACCGGCGACCTGTTTGATAACATCGCCAGCGGCTGCAACTATACGCATGGCATCGTGACTGTCAGCGGCAACGTCATCAACATCAATTTTGGCGCGGCCATTGCGGACGCCAAGGCGGATGACCTGGACGGTGAGAATGCGCGCACAATCCTGACGAACATCTGCAAGGCCGCCGGTATCCCGGATGACCAGACGAACGTGATCGTCTCCGGTATCGCGCAGCAGAGCCTGTCCGCAGACGATGCGCAGACCTTTACTACGCAGCTTGCTAAGACCGGCGCGCTGGATCTGACCGGTATGGCATCCGTGATCTGTGCGCTTGACAGCGACCAGACCATCCGTGACGGTACTGCGGTCGAACTCATGAAATCCACTGCCGCCACGCTGGTAGTCGATCAGGATGCGGCCGACACGGCGACGATCGCTCTTACGGACAATGACACGGTCCTCTCCCACATTTTTGACCAGCTCCGTATCGTCAACGGGGATAACTTCATTCACGGTATTGTTGGTGTGGACATCAACGACCTTGTCGACCACATTGCCAGTGACAGCAACTTTATCCACGGCATTGTGAACGTGGACGTGGGCGATCTGTTCAAGGATATTGCCAGCAACAACAACTATATGCACGGCATCATCACCATCACCGGCAACACGGTGAACATCAACTTTGGTCAGGTCATCGGCGATATTGCTGCCGGCGGTGCCAACAGTGATGCCGCCCAGCAGGCACTTGCCGAGATTCTCAAGGCTTTCGGTGTGACGCAGACGGGCATCCATGCCATCCTGACGGGGATTGCGGGCAGCATTCTGACCAATGATCAGATCGCGCAGCTTCTGTCCCAGCTGATTTCCTCGGCGAACATGAGCCTGAAGAACGTTGTGACCATTATCTGCGCGCTCTATAACAGCCGCACCATCACGCTCCAGCAGGCTATGACACTGCTGGAAAAGTATATCACCCAAATGGCGAACAATCAGGGCGGCTCCGGTAGCCAGGGTGGTTCCGGTAGCCAGAGCGGTTCCGGCACGGAGCCGCAGCCGGCACAGTCCACGGGTCTGCTGGATACCGCCAACCACAACGCGTATGTTTCCGGCCGTACTGCAACTACCTTCGCGCCGACCGGCACGCTCACGCGCGCCGAGGCGGCTCAGATGCTCTACGAGCTCATGACCGAGCAGGCGCACAAGCAGTATAACTGCAGCGGAAACAGCTTCAGTGATGTTCCGGCCGGCCAGTGGTACACGGTCGCGGTCAGCACGCTGGCCAATGCCGGCGCCATCAATGGCTGCGGCGACGGCACGTTCCAGCCGGGCAAGCCAATCAGCCGTGCCGAGTTCGTGACCATTCTCGCCGGGATCTACGGTGTGAATACGTCGAGCGGCGTACCTTTTTCCGATGTTGGTCGCGGCTGGTTTTATGATGCGGTCGCCACGGCCTATGCCAACGGCTGGGTCAGCGGCTTCACGGACGGTACATTCCGCCCGAACCAGACCATCACACGCGCCGAGGCGGTGTCCATTCTCAACCGTGTGCTCGGCCGCAGCTGTGACCTGACGTTTGTGCAGGCCCATGCGCAGGCGGCATTGCATTTTGCGGATGTCACGCCGGACGCCTGGTACTATGCCGATGTCATCGAGGCATCGGCGGGCCACGCCTTTACGGAACTGGCCGGTATCGAGCGCTGGACGGCGCTCGCCTGAGGCAAACAATGCAAAAAATCCCGGCACGCTATGTGCCGGGATTTTTTTGCCCGTTTACCGCAGCCCGTGCATGAAACCGTCCATGGCCGTCGCGTGAATGTCGCCGCCGATGACGCGGTTGCGGTAGATAAACAGCTGCGCGAGCACGGTGTCCGTCGAGCCCTCGTAGTTCGTCACGCGATAAGTATAGGTCGTGCACATCTCGCCGGCGTAAGTGGACAGGTCGAAGCCCTGCTGCTTTTGCAGGGTGTTGTAATCGCTGAATACGCCGCTGAACACGCGCGGGATCACGATCTCCTGCATGGTTTCGGTCGCAGGGTCCGCCGCCCAGCCAAGCGCCTGCAGATAGGCGATGCGCCCGTCGGTCGTTGTGACGTTATAGTGCGCTGAGAGTACGCCGTCATTGCTGCGCCAGATGACGGCCAGTGCCAGCAACACGGCCAGACCGATGAGTGCAAACACGACGGTTCGTCTTGTCCAGTGAAGGGATTTGATCTTCATAACCACACCTCGGAACAAGCCTATTCAAATTTACCGCCGGATATGTTATAATAAACCCAAATGTCCACAAAGGAGGGGGAGCGCGTGATCCGTCTGGACAAATACCTGGCTGATACCGGCGTCGCTTCCCGGCGCGAAGCCAAGGCATATATCCGCCGCGGCGAGGTAACGGTCGATGGAGTGCCCGCACGCGCGCCTGAGCAGAAGATCATGGAAACGGCGGTTGTCTGCCTGCGCGGACAGCCCCTGCGCTATCAGGCATATCATTACTATATGCTTCATAAGCCCGCCGGCATTCTCACCGCGACGGCCGACCGCAGCCAGCCGACAGTGCTGGATTTGTTCCCGCCGGAGCTGCGTCGCTTTGGGCTCGTGCCCGCCGGACGGCTCGATAAGGACACGACCGGTCTGCTACTCATCACAGACGATGGCGACTATGTCCACCGCGTCATCACGCCGAAAAAGCACGTGCCGAAGGTCTATTTCGCGCGCACGGCCGGCCAGCCCACAAGCGCGGATGTGGATCGTTTTGCACAGGGTGTCGTCCTTGGCGACGGGACGCAGTGCCTGCCCGCCCAGCTCGAGCTTTTGCCGGAGCAGGAGGGCTGCCTCGTCACGGTTTATGAGGGAAAATACCACATGGTCAAGCGGATGCTGGCCGGTTGCGGGACGCCCGTTTTGCAGCTGCACCGGCTGTCGATCGGGGCGCTGACGCTCGATCCTGCGTTGTCCCCGGGTACTTACCGGGAGCTGAGCCTTGCAGAGGCAATGCTCGCTTTTGCACTGCCAACTTCGTGATAATTTACAAAAGTTCTGGAAATTATCCGACTATCTCACGAAATTTCGAAAATTATTCACAAAAAACGACCATTTTTCTATTGAAAAATGCACATAAATCGTCTATTATGTAAAGTAGGAAATTGGTAGGTGCTGTGGGAGACTACGGCGGCCGTTCGTAGGAGGAAAAGATATGTCGAGCAGAATTTTTCAGGGCGTGATTGTTCAGATGAAAGATGCCACCACGCGCTGCATCGGAGTTGTGGACGAGCAGGGATTTGTGATCGCCTGCAGTGAGCTTTCGATGATTGGCTCGCGCCTGGATGACTTTCAGGCTTCAGTGGGCGAAGTGCAGGAGCAGCTGTTTGCAACGGACACCCGCACGTATAAGATCCTGTCGGCCAGCACGGCGCGCTTTGAGTATGCCGTGTTCGTCGAGGGCAATGATCAGACGGCGCGCAGCATCTGCATTCTTGCGGCCGTCGGCATGACGGAGGCCAGCACGAACTTTGAGGAAAAGCACAATAAGGCAGCTTTCGTCAAGAATATCATTTCGGACAACATTCTCCCCGGCGACGTATATGTGCGCGCCAAGGAGCTGCATTTTACCACCGACGTGCCGCGCGCCGTGCTGCTGGTGCGTCAGGTGAGCGTGACAGATATCGCTGTGCTCGAGCTGATCCAGAACATGTTCCCGGACCGGCAGCATGATTTTGTGCTCAGTGTGAGTGAGTCGGACATTGTCGTCATTAAGGAAATGACGCCGGACGAAACCTCGGAGGATATCTGTGCGCTGGCTGAGAGCATTGAGCGCGCCGTACACACGGAGCTGCGCGTGCAGACGGTCATCGGCATCGGCACTACGGCCAATCACCTGCGCGAGCTGGCCGACCGTTATAAGGAGGCGCAGGTCGCCATCGAGGTCGGTAAAGTGTTTGAAAACGAAAAGCCGGTCATTCATTATGATAACCTCGGCATCGGCCGCATTATTTATCAGCTGCCGACAACGCTGTGCGAGATGTTCCTGTCGGAAGCGTTCAAGAAAAACCCCATCGAGGCACTCGATGAGGACACGCTCGACACGATCAATCGCTTCTTTGAGAACAACCTCAATGTTTCGGAGACGGCGCGCAAGCTCTACGTCCATCGAAACACTTTGGTATACCGGTTGGAGAAAGTCAAGAAGATCACGGGCCTGGATCTGCGCGAGTTTGAGGATGCGATCCTCTTCAAGGTCGCGGTCATGGTAAAGAAATACCTCGATTCTCAGAACACTGCCAAGTTCTGACCGCGCACCCAGGCGGGCGTAAGCCCAACATATTGGAGGACATCTTATGGTTCAAATGAACGATGTGAAGATGGTCTACGGAAATACGGAGGCTGCGGCCCTCAATGGGATCAGTTTTACGATCAACGAGGGCGAGTTCGTGTTTTTGGTCGGGCCGTCCGGCTCCGGCAAGACGACGATCATCAAGCTGATCACCGGAGAGCTGAGCCCCACATCCGGACAGATCACGGTCAACGGCTTTGATATGCAGGGCATCAAGCGCCGCAAGCTGCCAAAGCTGCGCCGGACACTGGGCGTCATTTTTCAGGATTTCCGCCTGATCGACAAGATGACGGTGTATGAAAACGTTGCGTTTGCCATGCGCGTGGTGGGGGCATCCAATAAGGAGATCCGCCGCCGTGTGCCGCAGGTGCTCGAGCTGGTCGGTCTGGCCGACCGGGAAAAGCGTTTCCCGGCGGAGCTTTCCGGCGGCGAGCAGCAGCGCGTGGCGATTGCCCGCGCGCTCGTGAACAATCCGCGCATGATCATCGCGGACGAGCCGACCGGCAACCTCGACCCGGTGCGCAGTCTGGAGCTGATGCTGCTGCTGGAGAAGATCAATGAGCTCGGCACCACGGTCCTTGTGGTGACGCACGAAAAGGAACTGGTCGACGCTTTTTCCAAGCGCGTCATCTCCATCGACGCCGGAAGAGTCATCAGTGACGGATTGGACGGGTACTACGGATATGAAGCTGAATAGATTCAACTACCTGATGGCGCAGGGCGTGAAAAACATTTTCACGCACGGTTTCATGTCCTTCGCGTCGATCACGATCATCATCGCCTGCCTGCTCATCATGGGCAGCTTCTCGCTGCTGACGCTCAACATTGACGCAAACATCGACCGCCTGCAAAACCAGAATGAGGTCATCGCCTACGTCGATGAGACGCTCACAGAGGACGAGGCCCGGGCCATTGAGCCCAAGGTCGCTGCAGTGTCGAATGTCGCCACGGTCGAATTCGTCACGCGCGAACAGGCTATGCAGACGTTCGAGGCCGAGTACGACTCCGACCTCTTTGACAATATTGACGCGTCGGTCTTCCGTCACCGCTATGTTGTGACGCTTGATGATCTGTCGCTCATGAAGGACACGCAGGCCGCGCTCAAAAATGTTGACGGCATTGCCGATGTCACGGCGCATCTGGATTATGCGGAAAATTTCATCACGTTCCGGAACATTGTGAGCGTTGTCTCCGTCGTTCTGATCGTGATCCTCATTGCGGTGTCCCTGTTTATTATGACCAACACCATCAAGCTGGCTACGTTCGGCCGGCGTGAAGAGATTGCCATCATGAAGATGGTCGGTGCGACGAATGGCTTCATCCGCCTGCCGTTTGTGGTCGAGGGCCTTGTGCTTGGTCTGGCCGGCGGCTTGGTTGCATTCCTGCTCCAGTGGGGACTCTACAGCCTGATCGTCAGCAAGATTATGTCTACCATGGCGGCTGGCATCATCACGGTGCTCCCGTTTACGTCCGTGTCGCTGCCGCTGCTGCTGGTGTTCCTTGGCGTGGGTGTGCTCGTCGGCGTGTTTGGCGGCCTCACGGCCATTCGCAACTATCTGAAAGTCTAAGGAGGAAATCGAATGAAGATGAACCGCAAAGTCGTTCGTTCCGTTATTTGCGTGCTGCTCGCGCTGATCTTTGTCATCTCGCTCATGACAGCGCTGATCCCGACCAATGCCAGCGCGGCGTCTCAGTCGGAGATCAACCAGCTCACGCAGCAGCGCAAAGAGCTGCAGGCCAAGCAGAAAGAACAGCAGAAGACCATTAACGATCTGCGCTCCAAGAAAGCCAGTGTTGTGGACCAGAAGGCCGCGCTGGATAAAGAAAACGATCTGGCCCAGCAGGAGATCGAGCTCGTCAAGGAGCAGATCACGGCCTATGACCAGCAGATCGAGGACAAGGGTGTTGAGCTCGAGGCTGCCAAGCAGGAAGAGGAGGCCCAGACGGTCCGCTTCCGCAGCTGCATTCGCCACCTTGAGGAGTATGGTCAGATGTCCTACATTGCCATCCTGCTCGAGGCGACCAGCCTGTCCGACCTTCTTGCCCGCATGGACATGGTCGGTGAGGTCATTGCATATAATAAACAGGTGCAGGCCGACATGACGGCTGCCCGCGAAAAGGTCGAGACCGTCAAGGCGGAGCTCGAGGATGCCCGCACCGAGCTGCAGGATAAGCAGTCCGAGCTGGAGACCAAACAGGTTAAGCTGCAGCAGAAGGTCTCGGAGGCCAACGCGCTGCTTGCCAGCATCGAGTCGGACATCAGTGCGTATAAGAGTGTCTATGATCAGTACGAGCAGCAGCAGAAGAATGTGCAGTCTCAGATCGATCAGCAGGTTGCGGAGCTGCGAAAGCAGGAGCAGCAGCAACAGCAGCAGAACCCCGGCTATGATGCCGGCAAAGCCAACGGCGCTACTGGCTCTATGATGTGGCCGTGCCCGTCCTGCCACTACATCACCTCACAGTTCGGCTGGCGCTACCACCCGATCTATCAGACGCAGAAGTATCACTCTGGTGTGGACATCGGCGCGAGCTACGGCGCGACCATCGTCGCGGCCGACGGCGGCACGATCATTACGGCCGGTTCTGTGTCCGGCTACGGAAACTGTGTTGTCATCAACCATGGCAACGGCCTCACCACGCTCTACGGCCACATGAGTTCCATTGCGGTGTCTGTCGGCCAGAAGGTTTCCAAGGGACAGACGATCGGTTATGTCGGCTCGACCGGCAATTCTACCGGTCCGCATCTGCACTGGGAAGTCACAGTCAATGGAGTGCGCCAGAACCCGCTCAACTATGCGAGCTGATCGGATGTATTTTCACTGAGTGCAACTGCCGGGCAGCCGGAAAATGGCTGCCCGGCTCATCTGCTGCATTGGGGGCTGCCCAATGTGGACAGCAAACGGATCCGGAGGGATAGCATGGACGAACACAAGCCACTGGAGCAGGCACCGGAAAAAGTGCCCACCCGCAGAAAAAGCGGCAGAATGCACGGCTGGAAGGCGAGTATCCTTGCCTGTATGATCTGCATTTTGGTGACCGCTCTGGTCACGTCATGGATCTTTGTCGGCAAATTCGGCGGCAGCAGCAACTATAAGCTCGCGCTGAAGTTTGCACAGGTCAAACAGGTCGTTGACAAAGACTACATCGGCGATGCGGACGATACGGCGATCAGCGACGCTTCGTCGAGCGCGATCATCAGCGCCATCGGCGACAAGTGGAGCTATTACATGACGGCCGAGGAATACAAGGCCTACCAGATGTATTCCAACAATGAGTACGCCGGCATCGGCGTGACCATCCAGCTCGATGACAAGACGAAGGGCTTTCGCATCACGGCCGTGACGAGCGACTCGCCCGCGGCAAAAGCCGGCCTCAAGCAGGGTGACATCATTACGGCAATCGACGGAGAGAATGTCACGGGTAAGACGCTTTCGGACGTGCAGAGCACCATTCGTGCCAAGCTCAATAAGACGCTCAAACTCACCATTCAGGACGCTGCCGGCAAGAGCCAGACTGTCACGCTCGACTGCACGGTCATCTACACCGATCCTGTGACGTATAAGCTTCTGAATAACGGCGTTGGCTATGTGCAGATCCGCAACTTTGAGACCGGCGGCGGCAGCCGTGCCGTGCAGGCGGTCGATAAGCTGCTCGACCTCGGTGCCAAGTCGCTTGTGTTCGATCTGCGCGATAACCCCGGCGGTCTGCTTTCGGAGCTCATCACGATCCTGGATCATCTGCTGCCGCAGGGGGATCTGTTTGTGAGCGTCGACGGCAACGGGAAAGAGACCGTCACGCAGAGCGACAGCGTCTGCGTCAAGGTGCCGATGGCGGTCATCGTCAACGGCAACACCTACAGTGCGGCGGAGTTTTTCGCGGCCGCGCTGCAGGAGTACGATTGGGCGACCATCGTCGGCCAGAACACGACCGGTAAGGGCCGCAGCCAGACGACCATCGCACTTCCGGACGGCAGTGCCGTGCACATTTCGAGCCGAAAGTACCTCACGCCCAACCGCGTGGATCTGTCCGAGCAGGGCGGTCTTGTGCCGGATGTTGTTGTGGCTCCGGCCGCGGACAGCGATGTCGATGCGCAGCTTGAGGCGGCCATTGCCGCGCTGCGCTGAATGAACAAGTATACACGGAAATTTCAATGATATAAGGAGACGGATTATGGCGATCGACAGCAGATATAAGATGAGTCAGGAGCGTCTGGATACGCTCAAGGAAGAACTGCATTACCTCGAAACGACCCGCGAAAAGGAAGTCGCGGAGCTCATCAAAGAGGCGCGCTCGTTCGGCGACCTGTCGGAGAACAGCGAGTACGACGAGGCCAAGACGGAGCAGGGCAAGCTCTATTCCCGCATTGCCGAGATCACGGACCTGATCGAGAACGCCGAGGTCGTGGAAAAGGTCGAAGTCGCGGCAGACGTCGTGACCATCGGCAGCCGTGTGCGTGTGCTCGATGTCGATGAGGACGTGGAAGAGGAGTATACGATCGTCGGCTCGCAGGAGGCCAATCCTATGGAAGGCTGTATTTCGGACGACAGTCCATTCGGCTTTGCGCTCAAGGGTCACAAAGTTGGTGAGACCGTCACGGTCGCAGCTCCGGTCGGCGAGCTGCAGTTCAAGATCATTGCCGTCGAAAACGAAGACTGAGGAGCCCATCATGAACGAAGAGAGAAAGAACCAGCAGTCGGCGGCAGAGCCGTCCCTGTCCGAGATCCTTCAGGTGCGCCACGACAAGCTCAAGGCGCTGCAGGACGCCGGCCGTGATCCCTTTGCGCAGACGCGCTTCGAGCGCAGCGCCTATTCGGCCGACATCAAGAACGATTTCGAGGCCTATGACGGCAAAACGCTGCAGGCCGCCGGCCGCATCATGTCCAAGCGCGGTATGGGCAAGGCCATCTTCTGCGATATTCAGGATGACCGTGGTCAAATTCAGCTCTATGTCCGCAAGGACGCCGTCAGCGAGCAGGAATTTGCTGATTTCCGCAAGTATGACATCGGCGATATCATCGGTGTGAGCGGCTATGCGTTCAAGACCAAAACTGGGGAGATCTCTATCCATGTGCAGCAGGTGACGCTGCTCTGCAAGTCCCTGCGCCCGCTGCCGGAAAAGTTCCACGGCATGACGAACATGGAGCTGCGCTACCGTCAGCGCTATGTGGATCTCATTATGAACCCCGAGAGTAAGCGTAATTTCCAGATCCGCAGTCAGTTTGTGGCCTACCTGCGCCGCTATCTGGACGGTTTGGGCTTCATGGAGGTCGAGACCCCCGTGCTCAGTCCCATCGCCGGCGGCGCGACGGCGCGTCCCTTCATCACGCACCACAACACGCTCGACATCGATATGTATATGCGTATTGCGACCGAGCTGCACCTCAAGCGGCTGATTGTCGGCGGCATTGAGCGCGTGTATGAGGTTGGCCGCATTTTCCGCAACGAAGGTATGGACACCAAGCACAATCCGGAGTTCACGACCTGCGAGCTCTATCAGGCCTATACCAACCTCGATGGTATGATGGATATCCTTGAGGGCATTCTCTCCGGTGCGGCCAAGGAGATTCTTGGCACGTATCAGCTCCAGTGGCTGGGCCACGACGTGGATCTTACGCCGAGCTGGCGTCGTGTAACGATGGCCGATGCCGTTCAGGACGTCACGGGGGCCGACTTTATGGCTGTCCTCGGCGATGCGGACGCAGCGGTCGCGCTTGCCAAGAGCGTGGGCGTGGACATGGAAAATGTCGCCCACACTTGGGGCAACGCGCTCTATGAGACGTTTGACCAGAAGGTTGAGGCCACGCTCATCCAGCCGACATTCATCACGATGTACCCGGTCGAGGTCAGCCCTCTGGCCAAGCGCAGCCCGGAGCAGCCCGCGCTCACCGAGCGCTATGAGATGTTCATCTGCGGCTGCGAGATGGGCAATGCCTTCTCTGAACTCAATGATCCGATCGACCAGTACCAGCGCTTCAAGGCGCAGGCCGAAAAGCGTGCGCATGGCGACGAAGAGGCGAACATGATGGACGAGGATTTCGTCATGGCGCTCGAATATGGTATGCCGCCCACCGGCGGCCTGGGCTTCGGTATCGACCGCTGCGCCATGCTGCTGTGCGGTGCAAGTTCCATCCGCGACGTGATCCTCTTCCCGACGATGAAGCCTCTTGATTGATAAAACCATTGTAGCACAACGGGTTTACGGTTTCTATACCGTTTTGAAAAGCTGTTTTACACCTGTTTTACACCTTTTCATTTCATGAGCCCGCAATAACGACTCCTGAAAAGACACCTCTGCTTCGAGCAAGGGTGTTTTTTCTTGCACATTTTTACCGCCTTGAGACAAAGGCGGCATACATATTCTCTGCATGTTTATAAGAGTGCTGTAGTTGGACTGCAACAATGTTATAAACACACAGATGCTTGCCACGGGCGTCAGGATGCGCTGTAAGCGACTTTGCACGCCTACCCATGCTGGGAGATGTCTGCAGCATAAAGGTTCGTACACGGCCTCTCTCGTGGTAATAAAAGCATGCCGTGGATTTACGGCGCAAAAAAAAGGAGAGCCACCCGCAAATAGCAGGAGACTCTCCAAACAATTGACTTTTGAAGTCGAAGTAACTATAATAATGCCGTGGAACCCACCGTTATATGACAGTCAGAGACGGTGTGCGGTTAAAAGGACGGTCGCCTGGTATCCCGCGAGAGCGGAAAGTCAGGTGAATGTATAGCCTCGCGGGAAATTTATTTCCTTGGGAGGTGGTACATATAACACTTCAAGATTTGTTCTGGCTCGTTTCAATCGGCTGGATTATCATCCAGGCGTGGAACATGTTCCGTGGCAAAAAGAAGTGAGCCGTCTGGTCTCAACAGAACGGCTCACGGGTTTGTGAAGCATAGCTTCACTCGTCCTATGTGGTTTATATATTGTGGCGACCGTCTGGGTCTCCACCACGGGGAGAGCTTGTTACCAGCAGGCATCTCCCTGTGTCTTTATTATAGCCCCTTATGGGGGCAATGTCAAATGCTTTTAGTCGGATATACTACGGGAGTTTTCAAATGAGTTCAGTTATTGCTATGATTTATCGCAATGAAATCTGCTTAGCATCTGACACCAAAGCAGTAGACCGCGATACGGGGTTCGAGCTTGAACCAGCGGTGAAACAGACCGTCATCAATGATGAATATGCTGTTGGATTTGCTGGCTCCGGAAACATAGCGAAGGCTATAATAGGCACTTTAGAAAGTCATAGGAATGCACATATAGTCAGTGGGCTTACCTTTGACGAGCTTCCTAAAGTTTTGGATGATATATATCAAGCGCATATTTCCAAAGCCCAGTATCCGGACGAAGAAATGAATCATGTCTCAGCTCTTATGGTTGGATTTAGTGGACATACTCCACAAATTATTCGCTGGGAGAGCTCTGGAAAGATAGAAGTGCTTGAGCGGATTATCCCAGAGAATTTTGTAGCGTCTGTTTTAGAACCATACGACATGGAACAAGCAGAATGTAAAGAGATTTTACTCAGTCTTGCCATAAGTGCCGCCCATGACAACCTTGGCACTGTTTCCCTCCCTGTAATAGCTGTAAAGTATTTCGATATAATCTCCTCGAAGAGCAAATTCACAAGCAAAGAAGCGGTCATCTGGAGGCATCAGACTTTCGGGATAATAGATTCTTTCTGAGTTGTCTGACAAAATCAAACCATATGTTTCCGTTTTTATTTCTGAATTGGATTTTCCCATATAATACCCATTCCTTCATTTGCGGGAGCCACTATTTTGTGGCTCCCGTTTTTTTTGTTTCTGAATTTTACACCCACAAAATATCAGAAATGTAGTTCGTTATTTTGGAGTCGGATAACCACGTGCGTCTTCCACAAAGGTATGGTTCCGCATATGTTTCTCATAGGACTCCTTGATGATGCTCAAGGCGATATCTACCTCGCCGTTGGTCATCCCATTACTTTCGATAATACTTTCATATTCTTGGTGAACCTTAAAAATACGATTGAACTGTTCGCGAGTCACTGGTTTGCTTTCGTCAATTACCAGCGAAGCGAAACTAATAATAGCGTTGCGTTTGCTGTCTATTAGGATGGACAGGGTATCGCTATTATTCTTACCTAATTTTACTCCAAGTTCACTTATGCTCTTATCGTATTGTTCCAGCTTCGAATTGACAAGGCGCATCCATTCATCGCGCATCCGTATGTTATCTGTACTGTAATGCTGGTTCAAATCATCAAGAGTAAGCTGGACTTGGTCAATGGTCTTCTCCATCTTCTGCAATAACATCCGTTCTTTCTTCCTTCGAGCAAAGACCTTACGGATTTTTGCAAACTCAGGAACGACCTTTCCCTTGAATTCCAAAAGCTCCCCGATTACTTGAATAACAAGGAACAGGCCGACGAGGACAATAGCAATCTTCGCCGGCACGTTCAGAAATTCAATGTAGTTAATCATAGGGCTTGCTCACCCCCTATATAAGCTTACACGCAAGCGCCTACAATTACTTGCTGTTCAGTTGCTTCATCTGAGTAATGGATTCCTTCAGTTTATCAAATCCAAACATGGCCGCATAAGAAGTAAGGAACCCAACTACAACCGCCGCAACAACCATGTACCATTCAACAGCAATGCTGCAGATTTGACAGTATGCGAAGAACGCTACTAACGTCAGTACCATAGATACAATCACGGCAAGAATATTTGTAGGCAGCTTATCCCAAGTTAGATTCTTCAGCACCTGAACTATAATATTGGTTACTACCACAAGAGCACCAATAATGCTCAGAAGAACGGGGATATTAAAAACATTTTCCATTTTTATGGCCTCCTAAATGTGTTTAGATTGGTGGACTATCAATGTTGCTCGACTCGCTCGAATTGGTGGAGAAGTTATTAGCCTTTGCCACTGCGTACTTAATACCTTCTCCTTGTGCGCTGGAGTTTTCGACCTCACTCTTATGGACAATTTTGCTCAACACAATGCTGCAGGCTGTCCCAATGGGGGTAAATACGACTGTCCAGCACATCAATGCCCCGGTGTACCCGGTCGTGATGCTTTTTAGAGCAAGATAAAAACCACCGGCAAGACCGATAGCTAAGAACAACATGATATAAATTGCGAGGCGGTTAGTGAATCCGAGCCTTGCAAAATGACCGGGCCTTTTCTTCACATGCTTCGCCTGTGTCTTTTTCTTACGCTCAATCTTGATGGTCACGGACACCACCCCTTTTTACAGATTTGGTGTCGCGATTAGGCGACACCCATTTTCTTTGCGTAATTGTAGAACAACTGTGCAGCCTGCTCGCGGGTCAGCATGTCTGCCCACATGTAGTTCGGCGTACCATCAGGCAGATTACCACTGCCAGCAAACAGGCCAGTTGAAATCGCCCACTCACGAGCATCCTTGCTCCAGTCGCCACAGTCATTGTCGCGCAGCTCTGCGCGGTATTCGTTCATCAGTTTCTTGAAAGTGTCCAAAGTCATATCTTCATCCTCCTCTGTAACAGTTGTAGATGCAATTCTCTCCGTCCACTCAAGGGACACCCAGCCGACACCAGTATATCCCCAACCATTTTGTTCCTTGGAAATGTTGAGGATAGTACCATTCTCATAGGCGGTTACAACAGAACCGCTGATAGGTGCAGTACGACAGTTCAGACCGTCCTTTGCAGTGACCTTAACCTGATAGCTAACGGCAGTTCCAGTGTTGACAGTACCACCGGAGAGACGCCGGTTCACCTCAGTGACGATTTGCGGGTGGAGATTATAAAGATAATCACCGGGGCATGACTTGTTGGCAAACCAACGGTGAACAGTCAGCACCATCTCATTGGACTTCGGAGTATAAGCCAAAGTCGTATTTTTGTCGCCAAACCACACAAGCTTTGACTTGCCGTTTCGCCGGCAAATGTCTGTAACCAAGTCCAGCAGACCAGAATATGCTGCACTGGTGACCTTGTACGGGTCGTATGTATCACTGGCAACCTCAATGGTGACAGCCCGGTTGTCGTTCGCTGAAGATGATGTACACCATGAGCGGTCTCTTTCCTCAACGTACATACCGATTCTGCCGTCATATCCCACACCGTAATTGGAAGATGCCTGCTTTGAAGACGGTGCAAAAATTGCGCCCAGAGATTCAATGCTCACCTGACCAACTACGCAATGGATAGAGATTCTATCAATGCTGTGGTTTCGGGGGCTTGACCGGTTCGGTGAAATTTTCGTATATGCTACAAGTGAACTATTGCTCATTCCATTACTCACTCCTTCCGTAGTTGTTCCAGCGAACTTGTCGTAATAGGTTTGTCCATAACCAGCTCGCTTGGATTGGGCGGATTGGCTCTGGTCGGCCGGACGTTCAAATTGGAGCAGAACCGCATTGGATGCTTCGAGTACAGACGTAGCGTTCCGCAACGTGTTCAGAACGCCGCTGTAGCCCTCTGACAGCTCTTTTATAAGAAAGCTAAGCTGGGTATCCAGGTCACCGATGGACGCTCCTGCGGCCTTACAGTGGTTCAGGAGAGCCTGCTTGCGCGACCAGAATGTCCACTGAGCCAATCCATATCCAGCACTGTCATGCACAAAATCAGAATAAAAGCCGTTATCTACAGCCGCCGTATAGGAGGCATCGGAATATCCCAGCTTTTTCTCATAAGTATTTTGGAGATTCTGCGGGTTCAGGCCGCTCTCAGCATAGAGGTTTCCCATCAGCCCTGCCGCACCATAGTCATTCAACCCATAGGATTTTAGAAACTGCCAGATTCTTTCATCGTTCGCCATCTCATGATTCCTCCCGATAAAGAATAAGGTCAGTCCTTTTCGTCATCGCCCCTGCCGTCACCGGCGCAGAAGCCAGCAACGGTGTCTAAATCAACAACGTCACCGTCTTCATCATAGAAATAGCCGGTTTCCTCGTCGTAGTCGAGCTGTCCGACGTATGGCAGGTCATCGTCAATCTCTTTGTTGTAGTAGCGCAGATTCAGCTCTGGCTTATTTTTCTTCTCGCTCATAAGCGAACCTCCTTATAAATCCATCATTTTATTCACAGATACACATAGTGGGAGCTCGACCAAAAGCCGGCTCCCACTTTTTCTATATTAACTTTCACACCAGTTTGTAGTGCGGTTTCTCTTCCCCGAACATCCAATGCCGGAGATAGTCATCCAATACAATTGCTATGGCAGATAGCACTACCCATGCAAGTGAGAAAGGCAGACATATCTGTCCCATCACGTTGAAGGGCATATTGGAATAGTCCCACACATTAAGTCCGAGCCATACATTAACAACAAGCCCGGTAATGAATTCACATACCGTTACAATAACGGCACCTATCATCGATTGCCAGACGATACCGAGTTCCCACGGGAATAGTTCGTTAATAAGACCAATCGCTACAAAGCACACACCACCAAGTATGAACATTGAAATATGTGTGTGGCCTCTCCACAAAAGTTCAATCAGTATGTAGATAAGACCGCCAATGACTGCAAGAATTGTGGACTTCAATACATGACGAAATGTCATAAAATATTACGCCTCAGAAGCGGCCTGCGCCATATTCGTAAGAATGGCTTGCATCTGCTGCTGTGCAACGGCAAGCTTCTCGTTCATCTCTGTGAGATAAGGTTCAGGAAGGGTCATGCCATATTCCACAGAGGAAATCGCTTCTGCGTTATCAAGGCTCTGCACATACTGCTTAAGCTCATTGTGGTAAGTGGTCTGCGTGGTAATAAGAGTCTGGGCAGCGATGTAGATTTGTACAATCTCATTTGCGGAGTAGACACGGCACACACCACCATCGGATTGATAGGGGAACTCGCTACCGCCCAACTCTACAACTCGGAATAAGTTATTGATATTGCTTTGGTCTTCAATGCTCAGGTTAAAATGAACGCTCTCTTCACCAAGCTCAATATCTACACCGGCAACAATAACAGCGTTGCACATATTAGAAATTTCGGCCAGCTTAGCTGCCATGATAAAAGACAGGGCATTGTCTTCACCAACGATTTCTACAACGTCTTCAATAGTAACCCAGCCACGCTCAACTGCTTTTAGAAGGCCAGACGCATCAATCATCTGCGCTTCGTACATTGCCATCAGTTTTTCTTTCATGCTCACACCTCCAGTGCTGCAAGAATCAGCTCATCCACAAGACCACGCTGTTCATAGGCCATACTTCCACCATCAATCTTAGAAACGACAACGGTGTCTGCTCCGTCAATATCATCATGACCAATCAGATTATAGGGTTCGCTGTTAAATGCGACTCCAATGGCGTCTGTCTCCGTAGCATTGGCAAAATCACCACTTGCACCAATCTTGATATAATTTACAGAATCAGTGATACCGAGTTCTGTACCATCGATTTTGATAATACGATACATTTATGAGCCCTCCTTTGCACCAACTAATTGAGCGATATGCCGCAGGTCATCAATGTCGGCATTAAAGAAATTATGGTTCCACAGCCAGAAATCTTCATAGTCGGTACGCCTATACTTTTGGCTGACCTCATCGTCCCAAACTCTATCCCATCGCTCCTGATAATTCTTATCCCGTTTGGATAAAGTTTTTTGAATAGCTTGTGTGAGAAAACCGCGAACCACGCCCATACCATCATCATTTCGAGAAAAGAATTGATGCGCATTCTCACTGGTCTCGCAACAGATAGTCTTACCGCCGCATGTAATGAATCCATCATGGCTCTCACATTCGGTAAGAGCAGGTAAATTCACATCTCCACATATCGCTTTGTCCTTAAATCTTTTATGAACAATGTATTTCACCTTTGATTCCTCTTTCTCTGAAGTTTTCAATTCGTTCGGGAGAGAACCCGAATATTGCATAGAACAGCCTTCTAAGCCGCAAAACTCGATTGTGGTCGTTATACGATTCAAAGTAAGCCAGCATACCATTGACTGATGTCCACAAATCTTCATAGGACATTTCACCGCTTTGAATCTTCTTATAGAAAGCCTTTATCTTTCTACGCGCTCTTTTGACTCCATCACGGTTGCCATTAACAATAACTTTCCCAGTTTCCGTCAACCGATATTTTGCTTTACAATATCTGAATGGCTTTGTCAGTGGTACAACCCTTGACTTCGAACGGCTTATGGTCAATCGTAAACTTTCCGCTTTGGCTACAACCAAATTCATGATTTCCTTTGGGTCTCTATCTGGTGGCACAATGACATAGTAGTCATCCATATAATGTCCAGCACATTGAATGGATAGCTGGCATTTAATGTAGTTGTCCAGCGCAGAAGGAAATGCTATCATTTCTGCTTGACTCGGTTCAACACCAAGCGGGAGTCCCGCACCACCGGGTACGGTATTTACAATGCTGTCGCCAAGTGCTCTCAAATCATTATTGTGTAAGAGTTGCTTATGCCGTCTGAATATCATTTCGTGTGACACAGAAGGAAAGAACTGCTTAAAGTCCAGTAGGATGACATGCCCGTCCCTTCCATATCGTCGGAAATGGTAGCGCAAATCTTTTCGCAGTTCTTGTTTGGAGAACTCGAATCCTTTTCCGGGAAGGCTTGCGCCATTGTTCCATATCATACTTGGCAAGTAAAGCGGCAACAGGACTTTCTGCGTAAACACCTTATGTACCTGTCTGTCTTGAATACGCGGTGCATCGATAGGTCTTGTTTTCCCGCGTTCAGAAATCACGAAGTGGACATACCCACCAGGAATCCACTTGTGCTCCAAGAGGAGCTTCCGTCTCCGGGCAGTACCAGAAAACAGATGTAGCTCAAATCGTTGTGTGCTATTCTTCCAGCGCACGGCATTACAGCACTGCTTACCTGCTTTATACAAATCATGGTAAGTGAACACCTCATTTAGACCACCAACGTCCAAACTGCGCTGCAATCTGTTCGACTCTCGTTTTGCTTTGCGGCGCTCGTAACGACCGTTCCGTCTACTCATAAAATTATTCGCCCTCCGTACATATGTCTTGTAGGGTATCGTCTAATATGCTTTGCTCCCACACATGAAACGGGGTAAGATACATCGCCCGCCATGCACGCTCGGTTTCCCGGCGGCGTTCGTGTCTGAGCATCAAAGGGCAGTTTTGGACTTGTGTCACGGGAAGTATCTCTCCTTTCGTAAAGGTCGTAGTTCACTCTGGTTCGAGCTACTGCGTTTGACCCAAACCATTTCTGGCTTACGAAATCCGGGGCGACCCCATTGGAATTCCTTGCGTTGTTATTGTTGGCGTTGCCGTTGGTGTTCACATTGCAGAAGTTGTTGGAGTTGTTGTAATTAGGGGAACGCTCCCACCACCAAGCAGTGGAACACCGGAGTCTACAAAGAACCCCGCGACAAGGTTTTACAGAAATGCACCCATAGATTTTACTTACCGTTTCTTGTCACTCTTGAGAACATTCTTTAAAAGAGCGTCTTCAAGGTCAATTAACTCACCGAGCTCTTGCGACATATGGTCTAATTTTTTCATAGCATCTGAAGATGAAACATTTCTACCACTTGCAGTTGTAAAACAACCTTCTGGGTTAGTGAGCATAATCAGATAGCATTGAAGCAAGTGAACGTCAAGGGCCATAAGTGCTGCTCGTGATTCAAGAAGGTGATGCTTTCTTAGCTCCTTCCTCTGTTCATCAGACGGGTAAATACTATTCGCTTTTTCTGCGTGGTCTAATACCTCTGATGCAAGCATAGAAACTGGTGTTGCTAATAATCTTGAGTACCTTGAAGATAATCGGGATAAGAATCCGATGGTCTGAACGTAAATCTTGTTTGCAGTATTGATGTATTCCGCTTTGCTTTCAGACCGGTGCGCCTTTAGAACTGACATAAACTCTCCTTTCATTCCTTTTTGGATTTAGAGATAATCGTACTCAATGAGCTGTTATCTCCGTCCCTAACCACAAGGGGTGTACCTTCAAATTTATAATTAAAGTAGGGGTGGGGGGATGGCCCCCATCCCTGACCACAAAGGGTGTACCATCCCCACCCGCAAGTTATTTAATTGGTTTGAACACGCCCACTTTCGTGGGCTTGCTTTTTGGTAGATTCAGGATTAGACTCTGAAAGCCGGGGCGACCCCATAGGAATTCCATGCGCTGACACTGCTGGCGTTGCCGTTGGTGTTCACAATGCAGAAGTAGTCGGAGTAGCTGGAATAAGGGGAACGCTCCCACCACCGAGCAGTGGAACCAGTTGAGTTGTGGCGGTACTTAACTTTAGAGTTGCCGTTCTTGTAATACTGGTACTGCTGCTGATAGTTCTGCTCCGCAGAGTTGGCGTAGCTTCGTGTTCCAAAAATCTCAAACTCAGCCAGAAGAGGAAGATAGTCAACCGACTTTGTTACATAAGACGCTGTGTTGTTGCCGCCACCCGTGTTGTCGGTGTAGATGTTCATCGGCTTCATGACAGCACGCAGGTCGCTTGGGAGAGCGGCCATCAGAGTTCCAGAAACAGGAGATGTTGCGGTCGTGGTGCCAGCGTCGTTGTTGTTGGAATTCGTACTGCCAAGCACATCGTACCGAAGGTCACAACCCTTCCAACCGCCAGAGTTCGTGTTGGAGCTATGGTTCATGTTGAACCACTTCTGACCACCAGTAGAATAGTCGTTATAGTGGCTATCTACCAGACAAATATCGGTGCCACCGCTTAAGGCCGTCTTAAATGTACCGAAGGTAATACCAGTGCCCTCACGGGAACTATTGTGGTCAAAACCGATGATGTACACATAATAGGTTCCATTGACTGCCTGTGTCCCGACAGTACCATTGACGGTAACTGCCTTGCGGTCACCAATAGCCCAGTAGTTTGGGCCCTCACTGTCGTCAGCAACACCCTTAATGACAGACCACTCATTGTCGTTCAGGACGGCGTTGACAAACTGAGCAACAACATTAACAGTCTTGCTTGAGGGTGCAGTGTAGTTCGTGCCAGCAGTACAGCTAACAGTGATTGTGGTATTACCAGTTGTCTCATTCACATTCTGAACGGTAACGGTATTGCCGCTTCTGGAAACAGTTGCAATACCAGTGTTATTTGACACAACACTAATTGTTCCATCATGATTACCGCCGATGGTGAAAGTTCCATTTGGCGTACTTGGGCTCAGATTGACCGTTGACGGATTCACAGTCAGGGTACCAGTCGCCTTATTGATAGACCACTGAACAGTCTTTGCCGCAGTCGTTCCATCGCTCCAACGATAATCGTCCTTCGGCGTAAACGTGGCACTATAAGCACCAGCATTTGTACCAGAAGTGGTTCCGCCAATTGTCATATATGCGGTGTTATAGTTGCTCCAGCTTGGATATTGAACAGCGCCATTATAAGTAAGCGAACCGCTCTGGGAAGGAATGTTTGCAATCGTAATACGGTTTGCAACACCAGTCCCGCGTTGCGCCTCGGAATCATTGAGTCCACCATCTGTAGTCTCGGGGAAGAAGCTGACATAGTATGTAGTTCCGTTAGCCAACCCAGTAACAGTCAGGGGCGTATTTGCATACTGGTTCCGAGTGGTAACTTTTAAGGTATAGACAGCATCTTCATCATCTTTGCTTGTTGCATATCCACCAGTCTTGACAACAACAGTCGTACTTGCCCATGTGGCCAAGGTTACTCCATCGGAGGCAATCGTAGCAGATGGGTCAGACCACTTGATAGTCATCTTCCCATTGCCGGCTTCATTGGACACAACAATATTGGTTACATTCCAACTATCGATTCCGGGAACCTGGACAGTGGGTGTCGCTGTAAATTCGTTGTCTTCGCTTTCTGTATAAGTTCCAGTTGTGGTATATGGGAAGAACTTGTAATAGTAAGTGGTTCCGTTTGACAGGCCGCTATCACAAAAATAAGCGTCAGAATACTGGTTGCGGGTTACACTGTCGATAACGATAGTTCCATCCCGACGGCTTGTAGGCATAGAACCGGCCTTACGAACCAGGAGCGTACCGCCCCATGATGCAAGGGTCGATTCTGCAACCACAAGGTCGTCCGGGTCTGTCCATTTCACATACACCTTGCCAGATGAAACAAGCGTCTGAATATTAGAAACGGCGGCAAGTGCAAGACCGCCGCCACTACCAGAGCCGCCTGGGAAATTAGATAAAATTGGCATAAGCTTGCCCTCCTTTTAACCTAAAAGAATAATGTAAACAGGGAT
>DBFWVW010000024.1:0-8040 GCA_048217285.1 Oscillospiraceae bacterium | reverse complement strand
GGTTGTTTTCGAGGAATGCAATGAGCATACGCGGCGGAGCAACACAGGTGTTGTTGAGCGTGTGGGCAAGATAATTCTTGCCATCCTTGCCCTTGACGCGGATGTGCAGGCGGCGGGCCTGCGCATCGCCGAGATTTGAGCAGGAGCAGACCTCAAAATACTTTTGCTGGCGCGGGCTCCAGGCCTCGATGTCGCAGGATTTGACCTTCAGATCGGCAAGATCACCGGAGCAGCACTCAAGCTGACGCACCGGGATGTCCAGGCTGCGGAAGAGCTCAACAGAGTAGCGCCAGAGCTTTTCGTACCAGTCCATGCTCTCTTCCGGACGGCAGACGACGATCATCTCCTGCTTTTCGAACTGGTGGATGCGGTACACGCCGCGCTCCTCAATCCCGTGCGCGCCCTTTTCCTTGCGGAAGCAGGGCGAATAGGACGTCATCGTCTGCGGCAGCTGATCCTCGGTGAGGATCTGGTCGATGTAACGGCCGATCATGGAGTGCTCACTCGTGCCGATCAGGTAGAGGTCTTCGCCCTCGATCTTGTACATCATGGCGTCCATGTCCGTCTGGCTCATGACACCCTCGACCACGTTACCGTGGATCATGAACGGCGGGATGCAGTAAGTAAAGCCCTTGCCGATCATGAAATCGCGCGCGTAGGCCAGCACGGCCTCATGCAGGCGGGCAATATCGCCCATGAGATAGTAAAATCCATTGCCGGAGACGCGGCGCGCGGCGTCGAGATCGATGCCGTCAAAGCGCTCCATGATCTCCGTGTGGTACGGGATCGGGAAATCCGGCACGACGGCCTCGCCGAAGCGCTGCACCTCGACGTTGCAGCTGTCGTCCGGGCCGAGCGGCACGCTGGGGTCGATGATCTGCGGGATGGCGAGCATGATCTTGTGGATCTTGGCCTCGAGCTCCTCCTCCTGCTTTTCGAGCTCGGCCAGACGCGCGGCCTGCGCGGTGACCTGCGCCTTGACGGCCTCGGCCTCTTCCAGCTTGGACGGGTCCTTTTTCGCCTGGCCCATGAGCATACCGATTTTTTTCGACAGGCTGTTGCGCTCGGCGCGCAGATTCGACGCCTCATTGATGGCGGCGCGGTTGGCCTTGTCGAGCTCGATCACTTCATCGACGAGCGTGAGCTTGGCGTCTTGGTACTTCTTGCGGATGTTTTCCCGAACGAGATCGGGGTTTTCGCGAATGAGTCGAATGTCAATCATGGTGTCTCTGTCTCCCCAATATTCTATATGTATCAGTTGTGTATCAGTTTCTGCGGCCGAGGCCCTCGAGTGCCTGCAGCAGCGCCTCGCGGTCGTCCGCGTCGTAGTATTCCAGCTCGATGCGTCCGGTCTTGCGCCCCTGCGTCATGCGTACCTTCCGGCCGAGCACCTGCTCCAAATGCCGTGCGCATTCGCCAAGATAATCCACACCGCTGGACTTTTTGACCGGTTTATCCTCTGTGTCCTTGAGCAGCTGCGCGGCCAGCGCCTCTGCCCGGCGCACGGACAGGCCTTTTTCGATGACGGTTTTTGCGGCGGCAAGCTGCATCTCCGGGTTGCTGAGCGGCAGCAGCGCACGCGCGTGTCCGGCGGACAGTGTGCCGTCCTCGACGAGCTTGAGCACTGGCTCTGACAGCGCCAGCAGCCGGGTCGCGTTCGCGACAGCGGGGCGCGACTTGCCCACGCTCTGCGCCACATCGTCCTGCGTCATACCGTAGACATCCTGCAGGGCGCGGTAGCCCTTCGCCTCTTCGATGGGGTTTAAGTCCTCGCGCTGGAGGTTTTCGACCAGCGCCATTTCCATTGCCCGCTGCTCGTCCGCAGTCAGGATGCGCACCGGTACTTCCTTGAGCCCGGCCATGCGGCTGGCGCGCCAGCGGCGCTCGCCCGCGATGATCTGATAAAACCCGCTGTCGAGCGGCCGGACCGTGATCGGCTGAATGAGCCCGTAGGTGCGGATGGATTCCGCGAGCATTTCCAGCGCTTCCGGGTCGAAGCGTTTGCGTGGCTGGTCGGCACGCGGCTCGATCTTCTCAATCGGCAGCAGATCCGGCGTGTTCTCCTCGCGTTCGGGCTGCGGTGCAGGATATTCCTCGCCAAAGAGCGCGCCGAGGCCCATGCCGAGGCCTTTCTTTCCGTCTTTACCCATGTTTCACCTCCGTTGTGGCGGCTGCGGCTGCTTCCTGCGCCGCTTTTGCCGCCTTGTCCTCGCGCTTGATGAGCTCGCCCGCCAGATGCAGGTAGGCCCGCGCGCCCTTGGACTCTTTGTCGTAGGCAATGGCCGGTTTGCGGTGGCTCGGCGCCTCGGACAGGCGCACGTTGCGCGGGATCATGGTCTTGTAGACCTTTTTGCCGAAGAACTTGCGTACTTCGTTCACGACCTGGTCGGACAGCTTCGTGCGGCTGTCGTACATGGTCATGACAATGCCCTGCACGGTCAGCTCCGGATTCAGGCGCTTGTTGCACATTTTAATGCTGCGCATGAGGTCGGCAATGCCCTCGAGCGCGTAGTATTCGCACTGCACCGGGATCAGCACGCTGTCGGCCGCGACGAGCGCGTTGATCGTCAGCAGCTCGAGCGACGGCGGACAGTCGATGAGAATGAAGTCATAGTGATCCTCCACTGTGGCCAGCGCGTTTTTCATAATGTATTCCCGCTGTTCGGAGCTCACCAGCTCGACCGAGCAGCCGGACAGATTCATGTTTGCCGGCAGCACGTCGCCATATTTCGTGCTGCGAATGCAGTCGGCGGCGGCCGCGCCGTTGATCAGCAGGTCATAGCAGTTGGGTGTCGCGGTTTTGTCCACGCCCATGCCGGAGGTGCTGTTGCCTTGGGGGTCGCAGTCGACTAGGAGCACGCGCCGCCCGCGCTTTTTGAGCGCGCAGGCCAGATTCACGCACGTGGTTGTCTTGCCGACTCCGCCTTTCTGGTTGGCGACGGCAATGATTTTGCCCATGGTTTGCCTCCCTGAATTGTGATTGCAGCTATTATAACAGCGAGCGGCGATGTTTTCAACCGCTTGGAGGCCCTGCGGCGAATTTTTGTGATGCTTCACGTGAAACAATGCGAAATCCGGCGGGTGTGTTTCACGTGAAACATTGCCTCAGGACAGGAACATATCCACGTCGCCAATGGTCAGCCCGTCGTGCAGCGCGAGATTGATGCCATAGCCGATGAGCTTTGCCGCGTCCCGGACTACGGTGTCGATATCACGGGGCGTGACGAACATCTGCTCCGCGCGGGGATCGTCCGAAAAGCCGCCCGCATCGATGACGGTCGGCAGGCCGATGGCTGCGACCGGGATGCCGAGTGTGCCGCGGCTGAGCCCCGCACGATCGTTACCGACGCCGCTGCCGGGCGTGATGCCGGTGTCTGTGAGCTGTACGGTGCGGCCGAGCCGGTCGAGTTCCGCACAGGCAAGCGCGTCCACGGCAATGATGGCGTCCGGGTGCAGACGGTCTGCCAGGGCACGGATCATGTCGGCGGATTCCACGCCGGTCGTGCCAAGCACACCGGCTGCGAGCGCTGCCACGGACCGAAACTGCCCGAAATGCTCCGGCAGATGCTCGCGCAGGTGCCGCGTGACCATGACGCTGTCGATCGCATCCGGGCCGACGGCGTCTGGCGTGATCGCCCGGTTGCCGAGGCCGACGACGAGCACGGACGCGTCCGGCATCAGCGGCAGCACGCCGCGCAGCAGCTCGGCGAGCGTCTGCGCCGCGTTTTCAAACGCGTCATCCTCGCGCCGCAGCAATGGGTCGAGCGCGAGGGTGTAGTAGTCTCCGATTGGTTTACATAACGCATTCTCGCCGGCGACGTCGAGCACGTGCACCTCGGTCACGGCAAAGCCGCGGCGGTTCGTCTTTTCGGCGCGCACGCCGGGCAGCTCCGTGACGGCGGCGGCGCTGCGGTGGATGGCTTCCGCCTCGACGGCGAGGTCGGTACGGGGAAAATTCGGCATAACAGGCTCCTTTCTGACGCCACATCTTGTGGCTCACAGGAAGCGTTGCCACAAATGGATACAATTATAATGAAAATCGAAAAAAAGGCTTGCAATTTGAAGGGTTTGATGATATCATCAACACTTGCAGAACATTGCACGGTCATATCCATGACTGAATTTTATAGGAGGAGGTGGCGATTGAGAAATGCCGAACATCAAGTCCGCAATGAAGAGAGACGAAAAGTCCAAGCTGCAGAATCTGAAAAACAAGGCTGAGAAATCTGCCCTGAAGACCAACCTGAAGAAGTTTGATGCGGCTGTTGCCGAAGGCAACCGTGACGCAGCCGTCAGTACCTATAAAGTTGCTGTCCAGGCTGTTGACCGCGCGGCCGGCAAGGGTCTGATCCACAAGAACAACGCAGCGCACAAGAAGTCTGCGATGGCTCAGAAAATGAACGAGCTTGGCTGATCATACGATCTCGGGGGCATGGCAGTTTGCCATGCCCTTTTTGCTATCCCGACAGGAGGCTGACTATGAAAAAACGCATGATGCTGATCATCAACCCCATGGCTGGACGCAGCGGTTACAAGACCGGCTTCGGCGAGGTGATGAACATTCTTGACAGTGGCGGGTACCTGACGACGGTGTATTTCACGCAGGGACGCGGCGACGCGACGCTGATGGCGGCGCAGCACGCGGCGGAGTATGACACCGTGGCCTGCATCGGCGGCGACGGCACACTCAGTGAGGTCGTGTCCGGCCTGATGCAGGTGCCGAATCCGCCCCCGCTGGGCTATATCCCGATGGGCACGACGAACGACGTGGCCTCGACGCTCGGCCTGCCGAAAAACGCGACGGACGCGGCTCTTCGCATCGTGACCGGAACGCCGACGGCGTTTGACGTCGGCAGCTTTGGCGACGAGAGCTTTTTCACCTACGTGGCGGCGTTCGGCGCGTTCACGGCCGTGAGCTATGAAACGCCGCAAAACGAAAAGCAGGCGCTCGGTCACCTGGCCTACGTGCTTGAGGCGATCGGCCGGCTCAACAGCATCGACCATTACCGCGCGCACGTGGAATATGACGGCGGTACGGTCGACGGCGACTTCATCTTCGGCGGTGTGTCCAACTCGACGTCCGTGGCCGGCATGGTGCGCCTGCGCAAAGACCTGGTGAGTCTGGGCGACGGCCTGTTCGAGACGCTGCTCATCCGCCGCCCGCTGCAGTTCGGCGACCTGAGCCGCATCATCTCGGGCGTGCTCAACCAGAACTATGACAATGAGAACGTCATTCTCGTGCAGTCCAAGACGCTGCGCTTCACGTTTGAAGAGCCTGTGGCCTGGACGCGCGACGGCGAGGCCGGCGGCGTGACGACGGACGTGACGCTGCGCAACAACCACGCGGCGATCCACATCATCACTTAACAGCGGGGAAAAGATGCGTAAAACCGGCGGAAATTCCGCCGGTTTTGCGTTTGCGTGCGCAAGAACCGGTTGAAAAAACCGCGCCGAGTGCGTATAATAAAGAAGTTATTTCTAAAAATCCATCGGAAACGAGGCTGATGATATGAAAAGACAGCACATCGCCGGCATTTATGCCGCGCCGGAGACCTTCGGCGGCCAGAGCCTGACCGTCTGCGGCTGGGCGCGCACGATCCGCGACATGAAGAATTTCGGCTTTATCGAGCTCAACGACGGCAGCTGCTTCAAGAGTTTGCAGGTCGTTCTCGAGCGCGGCAAGCTCGAAAATTATGACGAGATCGCCCGCCAGAATGTCGGCGCGGCGTTCATTGTGCACGGCGAGCTCGTGCTCACGCCGGACGCCAAGCAGCCGTTCGAGCTCAAGGCCGACAGCGTCACGGTCGAGGGCGCGTCCGCGCCGGACTACCCGCTGCAGAAAAAGCGCCACAGCGTGGAGTTCCTGCGCACGATCCAGCACCTGCGCCCGCGCACGAACCTCTTCAGCGCGACGTTTCGCGTCCGCAGCGTGGCCGCACAGGCGGTGCACACGTTCTTCCAGGACCGCGGCTTTGTTTACGTCCAGACCCCGATTATCACGGGTTCCGACTGCGAGGGCGCGGGCGAGATGTTCCGCGTCACGACGCTCGACCTCGACAATCTCCCGCGCACGGCGGACGGCAAGGTCGATTTTTCCAAGGACTTCTTCGGCAAGAGCACGAACCTGACCGTATCCGGCCAGCTCAACGCCGAAAACTTCGCGCTCGCCTTCGGCGATGTGTATACCTTCGGCCCCACGTTCCGCGCCGAGAACTCCAACACCCAGCGTCATGCCGCCGAGTTCTGGATGATCGAGCCGGAGATGGCGTTTGCCGACCTCGACGACGATCTCGAGTGCATGGAGGCGATGGTGAAGTTCATCATCAACACCGTGCTCGAAAAGTGCCCGCAGGAGATGGAATTTTTCAATTCCTTCGTGGACAAGGGGCTGCTCGAGCGCCTGCACAACGTCGCGGATAACGACTTTGGCCGCATCACATACACCGACGCCGTGGAGCTGCTCAAAGATTCCGGCCACAAGTTCGATTACCCCGTGGAGTGGGGCATCGACCTGCAGACGGAGCACGAGCGCTACCTGACCGAGCAGGTGTTCAACAAGCCCGTGTTCGTCACGGATTATCCGAAGGAGATTAAGGCGTTTTATATGCGTATGAACGACGACGGAAAGACCGTCGCCGCAGCGGATTGCCTCGTGCCGGGCATCGGCGAGATCATCGGCGGCAGCCAGCGCGAGGAGCGGCTCGACCTGCTCACCAAGCGTATGCAGGAGCTGGGCCTGCGCGAGGCCGACTACTGGTGGTATCTCGACCTGCGCCGCTATGGCAGCTGCCGCCACGCCGGCTTCGGCCTCGGCTTTGAGCGCATGGTCATGTACCTGACCGGCGTGAGCAACATCCGCGACGTGGAGCTGCACCCGCGCACGGTCGGCAACGCAGACTTCTGATTTTGATCGAGAACACCCCCCTGGAAGCAATCGCTTCCGGGGGCGCTTTTTTTGCCAAAACAGGCCCCCGCGGATGCGGGGGCCTGCTGCGTATGCAGTTAATACGCCTCGATCTCCTGAATGGTCATGTCGCGGCCGGAGAGCGGCAGGAGCTTTTTCCCGCCGCAGTCCGGGCAGAAGAGCGCCTCCACGTCGGCGACGAACTCCGCCCCGCAGTCGAGACAGCGGGCGCGCCCCGCCTCCGTTTCGACGTGCAGTGGCACGCCGTCATACTCCGTGCCGTCGGTCACGGCGACCCAGCAGTCGGTGAGAAAACGCGGGACAACGCCCGAGAGCGTCCCGACGCGGACCGTGATGCTGCGCACGCCCTCGAGCGCCTGCTCGCGGGAGATGTCGCGCACCATCCGGAGCATCGCGTCGCACAGTGCCAGCTCGTGCATTACTTGCTGACCGCCTTCTTGACGATGCTGCCCGCGCGCTTGACGACGCCCTCGGCGACCTTGATCGGCATGGTCTCATACGAGCCTGCGTGCCAGTCGCGCACCTTCTTGAGGTGGATGGCATCGAACTTGCACTTCGTGGTGCACAATCCGCAGCCGATGCACAGGTAGCTGTCCACCTTCGTGGCGCCGCAGCCGAGGCAGCGGGCACACTCTTTGCGCACCTGTTCTTCCGTGAACGTGACACGTGCGTCGGAGAACGTCTTGGCCTTGGCGGCGTTGTAGCCCGGCATCTGGCGGTGGTCCTTGTCGAAATCGGCCGTTTCAATGAGCACGTGCGCCTTGTCGAGCGCCTTGTAGACTCTGCGGTCACGGCCGGCGGTGAGCGTCTGGCCGGGATGTACGTAGCGGTGCAGGCTGATGGCGGCCTCTTTGCCGGCGGCAATGGCATCGATGGCGAACTTCGGCCCGGTGTAGCAGTCGCCGCCGACGAAGATGTCCGGCTGCGCGGTCTGATACGTGAGGGCGTCTGCCTCGGCGGTGCCCGTTTTGGTCGTGATGAGCGCGCCGGTGTCGAGCGTGCCCCAGTCGACCGTCTGACCGATGGCGCCGATGACGGAATCGACGGCGATCGTCTCAAATTCACCGGTGCCGACGGGCTTGCGGCGGCCCTTCTCGTCCGGCTCGCCGGGTGTC
>DBFWVW010000023.1:0-2968 GCA_048217285.1 Oscillospiraceae bacterium | reverse complement strand
TCTCCATGCACGATCAGCTCTATATCACGCAGAGCAAGATCATCGAGGAGCTGGCGGAAAAGGGCAAGTGCGTCATCGTCGGCCGCTGCGCGGACTATATCCTGCGCGACCGGAAGGACTGCCTGCATGTGTTCATCTGTTCCGACATGGCCAGCCGCGCCCGCCGCATCGTCGAGCGCTACGGCCAGACGCAGAAGGCACCGGAGAAGCGTCTCGCCGAGAAGGACCAGAAGCGCAAGGTCTATTATAAGAACTACACGGGCCGCGTCTGGGGGCAGGCACAGAATTATGACATCTGCCTCAACAGCGGCGCGCTCGGCGTGGACACCTGTGCCGATATGATCGTGCAGCTCTGCAAATAAGGAACATAACAAAGCGGCCGCCCAGAAATGCGGGTGGTCGTAAGACAGTTTCAGTCCCGGCAGTAATGTCTGCCGGAACTGTTCTTGCACATATTAAAGCCATATGATAGAATTAAATAAAGCAATAAATCGGAATGATAAGGTAGGTAAGGTATAACATGCCAACAATTCAGTTAAAGGCGATGACGCGAGAACTATGTCACGAACTGTACAAGCATTGGACGAATGATGCGTCTATCTATATGGATATGCACCTGTTTCAGCCCTATGTTTATGACGAAGCTGCGGTAAATCGATATTTTGATATGAAGGGGCAGGATGCTTCACGCAGACTGTTTGCGATCATGCTTGGAGATAAGGTGATTGGGGAATTGCAATTGAAGCAGATTGACCATGATAAAAAAGAATGTTCCCTGAGTATCCATATGCAAAACGACGCGGTGAAGGGAAAAGGATATGGAACGCAGGCAGAACGTTTGGCAGTAAAGACCGCCTTTGACGAGTTTGGAATGGCTGCGGTAAACGCAGATACCATCAGAAAAAACACCCGGAGTCAGCATGTGCTGGAAAAGGTAGGCTTTCGCTTTGTCGGAGAAGATGAAACATTCAAATACTACCGTATCGAGCGGTAAACTTAATTTGCCGAACTGATAAAGGGCGCACTTCTATACACCTTTCGGTGTACCGTGCGAGCATCCCTTGCCTCTCCCTTTGGGAGAGGTGGCCGAGCATAGCGAGGACGGAGAGGGCAAACCATGACCATACCAAAAGACAACACCCAATTAGAAAATGCCCGACGGCTTCGCAGGGAGATGACACCCCACGAGCGTAAGCTCTGGTATCTTTTTCTCCGCAGATATCCAGTAAAAATTTACAAACAGCGGATTATCGGCAGATTCATCGTGGACTTTTACTGTGCTTCGGCCAGACTGGTCATTGAATTGGATGGCTCTCAGCATTATGAACCTCAGGGGCTTGCTTATGATGCGGAACGTTCTCAATTTCTGATGTCTCTTGGGCTGGAGATTCTGCGATTTTCCAACCGGGATATCGACAAGGATTTTCGCGGTGTGTGCGCACAAATTGATCTTATCATTCGAAAAAGGCTGCAGGGCCCTCTCAGTCACCTGCGGTGACAGCTCTCCCAAAGGGAGAGCCAAGGGACTGTACCCCATTACATAGTATGTTGATATGAGAAATGGAGCGTATCTGTATCGATACGCTCCATTGACTGTTTTATGAACACCCATCTAACCGTCCCGGTTTCTTGCGCTGTTTTACAGGCCGAGCTTCTGCTCGAGCTGTTCTTTGGATTGCGCGCCGACGGCGGCAGCGACAACGGCATTATCCCGCAGCAGCACGAGCATCGGGATGCTCTGCACGCGGAAGGCCTGCGCCAGCGCCGGCTCTTCGTCGACATTGACCTTGCCGACTGCGATCTCGGGATGGGCCGCGGCGATCTCCTCGACGACCGGGGACACCATGCGGCACGGGCCGCACCACTCCGCCCAGAAATCCAGCAGCACGGGCTTGTCCGCCCGCGCGACGAGTTCATCATAATTGGTCGCTGTGATCTTCAGCATGGGATGCTTCCTCCTTTATGGGATCTTTTGTTTTATAGTACAGCATGCAATGGCAGTACCCCTCGAAATTGGGATCCTTCATCTGCTCGCGGAATTCCTTGCAGATGCACTTGTTGTCCTCGGTCTTTTCGAGCCTGCACGGGCAGTAGCCCCCACGGCGGCGAAGCCCCTCGCGGATCTGCGCAACGAGCTCCTTGTCTTCATTCAGACGGATGGCCATATGCGTCGCCTCTTTCTTTTTCGGGGCCGCATCCTTCCAGCGGCTCCTTTCTGATATTCCTATCGTACCACGGCGCGGCGAAGAATCGGTGACGGATTTATGAATTTTTCAGCGCCGCCTGATACTCCAGATATTCGTCATACGTCCCGAGGCGGTCGCAGATCGTGCCGTCCGGGCGGAATTCAATGATGCGGTTCGCCACGGACTGCAGCATCTCGTGGTCGTGGCTGGCCAGCAGGATATTTCCCGGGAAGGCGATGAGGCCCTTGTTCACGGCCTGAATGGACTCCATGTCCAGATGGTTCGTCGGCTGATCGAGCAGGATCACGTTCGCTCCCGAGAGCATCATGCGCGAGAGCATGCAGCGGACCTTCTCACCGCCGGAGAGCACCTTAACGGATTTGAACACATCCTCGCCGGAGAACAGCATCCGCCCGAGGAAGCCGCGCAGATACACGTCATCCTTCTTTTCGGAGAACTGGCGCAGCCAGTCGACAAGCGTCTCGTCGTGGCCGTCGAAATACTCGCTGTTGTCCTTGGGGAAGTAGCTCTGCGACGTGGAAACGCCCCACTTGACCGTGCCCTCATCCGGCTCCAGCTCGCCCATGAGGATCTTGAACATGGTCGTCTGCGCGACCTCGTTCTCGCCGACAAAAGCGATCTTGTCGCCGCGGTTGACGATGAACGAGACCTTGTCCAGCAGCTTCACGCCGTCGACGGTCTTCGAGACGTCCGTCACAAACAGGATGTCCTTGCCGACCTCGCGCTCCTGCGTGAACCCGACAAAGGGATAGCGGCGGGAC
>DBFWVW010000022.1:0-9403 GCA_048217285.1 Oscillospiraceae bacterium | reverse complement strand
CGGCGCTGTGGTCTCGGGCACGTGCGTCGCGTCAGGCGACGGCTCCGGTGTGACCTCCGGGGACGGTTCGGGCTCCGGCGTCGGCGGCGGAGGCAGGATCACCTGCGGCGGGTTGGCCGGGGTGGGCGTCGGCGTAGGGGCCACGGTCTGCACCGGCGTGGGCGCCGGTGCCGGACGCTTGCGCGGGATGCTGCCGACCGCGAGCCACAGCGCCGTGATCACGGCCGCGAGCACAGTCAGAACGACGGCCACGGTCAGGATCATTTCGCGCCGGCGCGCGTGCGCGTGCTTTTTGCGCTGGGATTCCTGCTCGGCGATCCGCGCGGCCGAAACCTCAAACCGCCGCGTCTGTGACAGCTCCTCGGCCGGTGGCTGCGGCAGGGAAACGACGGTCTCGGCATCGAGCGCCGTGATCTCGATAAGCACGAGCGTGATGTTGTCGCCCGGGCCGGCGGCGAGCGCCTGTGCCATGAGCGACTGCCCCAGCTCCGGCAGCGGCAGGTCGGCACTCAGCGCGGCCTGAAGCTGACTGTCACTGAGCTTGCCGGTCAGCCCGTCGGTGCACAGCAGCAGCCGGTCGCCGACGGCAAGCGGCACGCTGGCGGCGAAGTACGGCATGAGCCGCTGGCGCGCGCCGAGCATACCCAAATACTGCGTGAGCACGTGCTTGTCCGGGCTGTCGGCTGCGTCGGCGGCGGCAGCGCCGGCATCGAGCTGCTCCTGATACTTTGTGTGGTCGCGCGAGATGCGCTGCAGCGCGCCGCCGCGCTGCAGGTAGATGCGGCTGTCACCGACATTGCAGCAGAAAGCGTGATTGCCGGTCAGGTGCACGGTCGCGGCGGTCGAGCCACTGATTTGGCCACTGGCCGCGATCATGTCGCATACGGCGCCGTTGGCTCGGCGGAAGAAATCGAGCGCATCAAACGGCTCATCGCTGCTGCACTTGTGCAGCGTCTGCGCGCACAGGAGCGCGGCCTGCTCGCCATTGGCCTCACCGCCCATGCCGTCGAACACGCTGTAGATCAGGCGTTTGCTCTCCTGTTCGGCCGCTGCCTCGGCGACGGGGATGGCAGGGTCGCGTTTGAATGTGCCGTTGCAGTAATAGTTATCCTCATTGTTGTTCCGGCCGGAGCCGATATTCGTCTGCGCGTAACACAGCGCCCGCATCGCGCATCCCTCCTATGCTGAATATCCTCTGGTGCTATCGTACCGTTCGGCGGCTGGTTTGTCAACGTGCCGGTGCGCCGTGGCGTGGAAAAAACTTGCGCAAAACCGTCGCGGTGGGGATTGCATCGGCGGCAGATTTGTGCTAGGCTGGTCAAAAAAGAGCGCCGCCGTGTGTCCGGCGGCGATGGGGGAACGGATATGAACGAACGATTGGAGGCAGCGCTGGCCCAGCTGCCGTTCTGGCCAAATCTGACCGAGCCGCAGCGCGACATGGCCCGCCGCGGCGCGCGCCTGACGCAGTATGACCGCGGCGCGCTTGTGCACGGGTGCGATGGGCAGTGTCTCGGCATGATCCGGGTGCAGACCGGCCGTCTGCGCGCGTGTATGCTCTCGGAAGACGGGCGCGAGATCACGCTCTACCGCCTCACGGACGGGGACGCTTGTGTCCTGGCAGCGGCGTGCGTGATCCGGCAGATCACGTTTGAGGTGCAGCTCGTGGCCGACGCACCGACGGAGCTGCTCATCCTCGGCGCGCACGTGTTTCAGCAGCTCACGGCGGAGAATATCCATGTTGAGTGCTGTATGTACCGGCTGGCGACCGAGCGCTTTTCCGACGTCATGTGGGCGATGCAGCAGCTGCTGTTCACGAGCTTTGACAAGCGCCTTGCGCAGTATCTCTGGGACGAATCCGATCACGCCCGCGCGCCCGTGCGCGCCACGCACGAGCAGATCGCGCGCGACACCGGCGCCGTGCGCGAGACCGTCACGCGTATGCTGCGCCACTTCGCCGATGACGGCATCGTCTCGCTCGGCCGCGGCACGGTCACGGTCACGGACGCCGAAAAACTGAGGAAGCTCGCCGGAATGTGACTTTGCCACAGAACGCGGGTGTAAAATCTGTTAAAATCAGCACATACAAACACAGACAACCACTCCGGAAAGGAAGATCCATATGATAACACTCACAAAAGAAAACTTTGCGCAGGAGGTCCTGCAGTCGGATAAGCCCGTGCTCGTGGATTTCTGGGCGACGTGGTGCGGCCCCTGCCGCATGATGGCTCCCGTCATTGAGGAGCTGGATGCTGAGCACCCGGAATACAAGTTCGGCAAGGTCAACGTGGACGAGCAGCCGGAGCTTGCGGGCGAGTATCGCATCATGAGCATCCCGACGCTCATGGTGTTCCGCGGCGGGCAGGCCGCGGCCGTGAAGGTCGGCGTGACGCCGAAAGAAGAGCTGCTGAAACTCCTCGGCTGAGACCGGGGAAAGAGAAGGAGGAGACAAGTATGCACTGCACTGTGAAAATGACCGAGGATCTGTATTGGGTCGGCGCGTCCGACCGCCGTCTGGCCCTGTTTGAGAGCGTGTATCCCATCCCGCGCGGCGTGTCGTACAACGCCTATGTCCTGCTCGACGAAAAGACCGTCCTGCTCGACACGGTGGACCAGTCCGTCGCCGGTCAGTTCTTTGAAAATCTCACTTATGTTCTCGGCGACCGTCCGCTGGACTACATCGTCGTGCACCATATGGAGCCCGACCACGCCAAGACGCTCGAAGAGACCGTGCGCCGCTATCCCGAGGCGAAGATCATCTGCAACGCGAAGATCCGCGACATGATCCGCAACTACTTCACGTTTGACATTGATGCCCGCGCCATTCTCATGGCCGAGGGCGATACATACACCTTCGGCAAGCACACGTTTGCCTATGTCATGGCGCCGATGGTCCACTGGCCGGAGGTTATGGTCAGCTTTGACGTTACGACCGGCACGCTCTTTTCCGCCGATGCTTTCGGCACGTTCGGCGCGCTCAACGGCAATCTCTACGCCGATGAGTACGACTTTGAGCACGACTGGCTGCCGGATGCCCGCCGTTACTACACGAATATCGTCGGCAAGTACGGCAAGCAGGTGCAGGCCCTGCTCAAGAAGGCCGCCACGCTTGACATCCGCATGATCTGCCCGCTGCATGGCCCTGTCTGGCGCAAGAACATCGGCTGGTTTGTCGATAAGTACAGCAAGTGGAGCTCCTACACGCCCGAGCAGGACGGCAGTGTGCTCATCGCCTATTCCTCTGTCTATGGCCACACGGAAAATGCGGCGCAGGTGCTCGCAACCATGCTCGCTGCGCGCGGCGTGCGCAACATCGCCATGTACGACGTCTCCGTCACGCACCCGAGCTATGTTGTGGCCGAGGCCTTCCGCTGCAGCCACCTCGTGTTCGCGTCCACAACGTACAACGCCGGCATATTCTGCAACATGGAGACGGCTCTGCTCGATATCGCGGCGCACAACCTCCAGAACCGCACGATCGCCCTGATCGAAAACGGCTCCTGGGCGCCGACTGCCGGCAAGCTCATGCGCGGCATCCTCTCCAAGCTCAAGGATGTTACCATCCTCAACGAGACGCTCACCATCAAGTCCTCGCTCAAGGACGACCAGATCGCTGCGCTCGCCGAGATCGCGGACGCGCTCGTGGCCTCCATGCCGAAGCCGCGCCCGATCGTCAACGAGGGCAAGCAGAACCCCGCCGCGCTCTTCAAGTTCCAGTACGGCCTGTTTGCGCTCTCCGCCCGCGAAGGGGACAAGGACAACGCCTGTGTGATCAACACCGCCATCCAGATGGCCAACAAGCCCGAGCGTATCTCCATCTCGGTCATCAAGGCCAACTACACCTGCGGCATGATCGAGCGCACCGGCGTGTTCAACCTCTCCCTGCTGACGAAGGAAGTGCCCTTTGCCTTCTTCCAGCACTTCGGCTTCCAGTCCGGCGCGGATGTGGACAAGTTCGCAGACTGGACGGACTGCGCCCGCAGTGACAACGGCCTGTATTACATCAACCGCTACACGAACGCCATGTTCTCCTGCCGCGTCGTCGAGAGCTATGACCAGGGCAGCCACCGGCTCTTCATTGCCGAGATCACGGAGTCCAAGCTCTTCAGCAACGACGAGACCGTGACCTACGACTACTACCGCAGCCACATCAAGCCCGCGCCGCCGAAGCTCGCCCCCGCCGAGAAGGCGACCTGGGTCTGCTCCGTGTGCGGTTATGTATACGAGGGCGAGACGCTTCCGGCTGATTTCATCTGCCCGCTGTGCAAGCACCCGGCGTCCGACTTTGTCAAGCACGAGGCCAAGCCTGCGGAAAAGCGCGTCGGCTTTGTCTGCACCGTCTGCGGCTACGTGTACGAGGGCGCGGATATGCCGGACGATTATGTCTGCCCGCTGTGCCACCACCCGAAGTCCGATTTCAAACCGCTTGCGTAAGTTCCCCGATATTGCAAAAAACGACGTGACCGTCTTGGTCACGTCGTTTTCTTGTTTTGCGCTCAGCGCTTGTCGATCACGTCGATGATCTCGCCCACGAACGCGAGATGCGGCTGCCAGCCGCCGTGAAAGTCGGGGTAGACCTGCGGCATCGAGGCGTAGTATGCCTGCACCTCCGGCGCGAGATCCTCTGTGGTGAACTGGTGCTGGTAGAGCTTTTTGCACAGGAAGGTCAGGTTTGCCTCGGCATACGTCACGCCCTGCCCGAAGGCCACCGGCGTGAGTCCGGCTGCGGCGGCTTTGTCGCCGTCTCTGCCGGAGTGTGAGCCGATGTAGCCCAGCGCACGTCTGCACTCCGGCGGGTAGAAGCTGACGGTGAACGTGCCGCCGCGCTCTAAGAATTCGCAGGTGTAGCGCGCCGGGTGCACATAGACCGTGACGGCCGGGCGGCTTCTGCCGGTCGGGCCCCAGAGGTTGCCCAGACTGCCCCAGCCGACCGTGCAGCTGTTGTAGTGCTCGATCGAGCCGGCTGTCACGATCGCCCACTGCCGGTCGAAGAGCTCAAAGACGTTGTAAGCCTCTTGCTTGAAGTTTTCCATGCTGATACACTCCATGTTGATCTGCCGCTGCGCGCTGCGAGCGGCTGTTTGTTTTTATTTCTCCGGCAGTACGCGCAGCCAGTTGCCAGCAAAGAGATCCTGCAGCAGCGCGGTATCATAGCCGCGGGCTTTGAGTGCGGCATAGAGCTTCGGATAGTCCTGCACGCCGGTGATGCCGCCGACGAGCGTGTCGCACCCGTCGAGATCGCCGCCGAGCGCGAGTGTTTCGTCGCCGCCGAGGTCGAGCAGGTGCTCGACGTGGCGCACGACGGTGTCCATGCTGTCGCCGCCGAGGAAGTCCTGGTAGAGGTTCAGGCCGACCACGCCGCCGCTGTCGCGGATGGCGCGAAAGAGGTCATCCGGGAGATTGCGCGAATGCGCGCAGACGGCGCGGCTGTTCGCGTGCGAGGCGATCACCGGGCCGAGCCCGAGCCGCACCACGTCCCACGCCGCCGTCTCCGACAGGTGCGACACGTCCGGCAGCATCCGGTGCGCGTACAGCGCGCGCACGAAGTCGCGCCCCTGCGCCGTGAGCCCCTGTGTTGGTGCGTCGCAGTGTGACCCTGCGAGGGCGTTGGCGTGGTTCCACGTCAGCGTCACGTACACGCACTCCCACGCCGCCGCGTCATCCAGCCGCCGGGGGTCGCAGTCGAGCAGCTCCGCGCCCTCGATGCCGAGCAGCGCGGCTGTTTTTCCGGCTGCCCAGGCTGCGCGCACGTCCCGCGCCGTGCGGCAGCGGCGGACGAGATCGGCATTGCGCGCGCATTCCCGCTCCAGCAGCGCGTGCTGCCGCTGTGCGACGGCATAGAGCGGCTCGTTTACCGCCGCGCTGTCGGCAAACACGGCGAAGATCTGCGCGTGCTGCCCAAGGGCCGCGCAGCGCGCGAGATCAACGTGGCCGGTGTTTTGCCGCAGCCCCTCGCAGGTTTCCAGACAGCGCGCGAGCGTGTCGCAGTGGCCGTCAAAGCAGCGCATCATGCGTCCTCCCGCCGGGTCACGGCCTCGAGATAGTCATAGTACGGCAGCAGAAAGCCGAAGCCGCGCACGAGTTCCTCCGTCAGCGCGGGGGAGAAGAGCAGATCGTCATGCGCGCGCACGCACGAGAGGTCGAGCACGCGCTTGTTGTACCATGGCTGCAGCAGCGCGCCGGGGTCGCCCTTCGCCCGGGCGTAGTCCTGCCCGGTAAGCACGAAGGTGTCCTGCGCGTTCAGCCGCTCAGCCAGCTCCGTCAGCGGCAGGGGATCGGCATCAATCGCGCGGCGGAAGCACGCCATCGTGTTTGCCTTCGCCCAGTAAAAGCCCATGCCGTAGCTGTAGTTGTGCGGCGTGATCTCAAAATAAAATGCCGGGATCTCCGGCCCGCGGCTGCTGTCGCACCGCAGCGTGAACCAGAGGTTTTCCTTATACGGCCCGTTGCCGTGCAGCCGCCGCGCGTCGCGGTAGATGCGCGCCACGTGCAGGTACCACTTCCGGTCGGGGTGCGCCTGCTCGAGCGCCGCCGTCACGTCCGCGGCCAGCGCCTTCATGGGCCGGTCAAGCGTGTCGAGAAAGGTCTGCTTATGCTCCAGGAACCACGGGCGCTCGTTGTGAAAGCGCAGCTCCCAGAGAAAGTCGATTGTTGCGTCGGAAAAACCAGTGAACATATGTGTTTCGCTCCTTGTCTCTGCATGGAAAGTATCCCTATCTTACGCCGAAATATCCGCCCGCGCAAGGCCCGGCACGATCGAGAAAACCCTGTTATTTTCGGGGTTATTGTCACATTGCCGAATCATGGTTGCATTTTTGGCAAATCTTTTATATACTATCCCTTGCGCGGCCGATTTGCCGCCGGAAAAATGAAACATTGCAGAGGAGACAAATCATGATTGAGAAAATTGACAGTGTGGTCAATGCGATCAGCGGCTTTTTGTACCAGCCGTACATTGTGCCGCTGTTTCTGATCGCCGCGGGCCTGTATTTCACGATCCGCACCGGTCTGATCCAGTTTCGCCTGTTTGGCGAGTCCATTCACGTCGTCTCGGAAAAGCCGAAGGAGAAGGGTGGCATTTCCTCGTTCGGCGCGCTCATGGTGTCCACGGCTTCCCGTGTCGGCACCGGCAACATCGTCGGTGTGTCCACGGCCATCTGCCTCGGCGGCTTCGGCGCCGTGTTCTGGATGTGGGTCGTGGCGCTGCTCGGCGGGGCGAGTGCCTTTATCGAGTCCGCGCTTGCGCAGGTCTATAAGAAGAAGGACGGCAAGGGCGGCTGCGTCGGCGGCCCGTCGTATTACATGGAGCAGGCGCTGCACCAGCGCTGGCTCGGCATCATTTTTGCCGTTGTGCTGATCCTCACTTATGCCGTTGGCTACAATATGCTCGCATCCTACAACCTGCAGGACGCTTTCAGCGGCTTCAGCTTCTACAGCAAGTCCCGCACGCCGTATGTCATCGGTGCGATCCTGGCGGTGCTGTTTGCCATGTGCGTGCTCGGCGGCGGCAAGCGCCTGACCGATATCACGGGCGTGCTTGTGCCGGTCATGGGCGTGCTGTATATCCTCGTGTCGCTCATCGTCATTTTCATGAACATCAAGATCTTCCCGAGCGTCATCGCCAACATCTTCCGCGATGCGTTCAATTTCAAGGCGGCGTTCAGCGGCTTCACCGGTTCGTGCATCATGTGGGGCATTAAGCGCGGCCTGTACTCCAATGAGGCCGGCATGGGCTCGGCGCCGAACGCGGCCGCCACGGCGGATGTTTCCCACCCGGCCAAGCAGGGTCTGGTGCAGATGCTGTCCGTGTTCATCGACACGCTGCTCATCTGCTCGGCCACGGCATTCATGTGCCTGTGCTCCGGCGTCGTGCCGACGAAGGAAGCGGCCGGCGCGGCCTATGTGCAGGCGTCCATGCAGCAGACACTCGGCAATTTCGGCCCCATCTTCATCGCCGTGTCCATGAGCCTGTTCGCATTCACGACGCTCATCGGCAACTATTATTACTGCGAGGGCTGCCTGAAGTATATCCTCCGGCGCGACCCGAGCCGCGGCGGTATGATGACTTTCCGCCTGGTTGCTACTGCGCTCGTGTTCGTCGGCGCCATCGTCAGCGCCGGCCTCGCGTGGGATACGGCTGATATGCTCCAGGGCACGATGGTTATCATCAATATCCCCACCATCCTCATCCTCGGCAACAAGGGCGTGGCCGTGCTCAAGGACTACCTGCGCCAGCGCAAGGAGGGCAAAGACCCCGAGTTCCACGCTGCCGACATCGGCATCACCGAAACGGATTTCTGGAACTAAACCGCATTTTATAACGAAAAAGAGAGCTTGTCACAGCTTGTGACAAGCTCTCTTTTTTGCGCCCTGCGCTCAGGCCGGGCACGATTTCCGATAGATTATCGTCGGGTGCAGCGAGATCTCCTGCGGATAGCTCGCTCGCCCGGTCGCAATGTCCATGCCGAGGCGCATGGCCATGTAGCACAGGTCGCCAAACTTCAGATCCACCATGGTGATCGGCGGATTGTTGTAAGCGAGCAGATCGCCGTCGCTCGTGCTCGTGGTGAGGATCTCCACATCCTTGCCGACGACGATGTTCTCCTCCGACAGGGCGGTGGAGAGACCGAGCGCCGTCATGTCATATGTGCAGAAAATGACCTTCTTGAGCCGGCCGCTGCGCACGAGCGCCTTGCCGAGCTCGTAGCCGGCGCGGATGCTCGTGTCGGCGCTGATGGTGTTGTGCTCAAGATTCACGCCGTGCTGCAGACAGTAGTCGGAAAAGGCGGCGCTGCGCCACGCCGTGCCGAACAGGGACGGCGGCGAGACGAGCAGGATGCTGTCCCCGCCGCGCTTGAGCGCGTGCTCGGCGGCGAGACGACCGGACTCGAGCTGGTCGAAGCCGACGTAGGAGTAGTTCGGCAGCGTGCGGTTGAGCAGGATGACCGGCACGAGCGTCTGCTTCTCGGCGAGGTTTGCCAGATCCGTTCCGCCGGGGGAGATGACGATGGCGGAAGAGCCCTTGCGTTCGGCCCACAGCTCCCGCTGGAGGTGGAGCTGATTTTGCGTGTACGGCCGCAGGAGAATGTCGATGTTCGAGGTCTCGGCGTCCACGATGCGGTTGAAGGCGTCAAGAAACGTCGGCAGCAGCATCTTGAGCCCCGAGAGCGGGAAGTAGACCGTGACACGGTACTTGAGCACGGCCTTGTTGCGTCCTTTATATTCATAGTCGAGGCTTTCCGCCGCTTTTCGGATCTCCTGCTGTGTCTGCGCGGTGATGCGCTTTTCCGTGCCGCGGCCGGACAGGACATAGGAGACGGTCGCCGTGGAGACGCCGCATATATCCGCGATGTCTTTGAGTGTTGCCATAATGGGAAGCATCCTTTGTGTTGTTTTTGTTGCGCGG
>DBFWVW010000021.1:0-3085 GCA_048217285.1 Oscillospiraceae bacterium | reverse complement strand
GCGTCGGCAGCAGGATGAACAGCACGATCGACAGCGCGATGCCAAGCACCACAGCCGTACCGATGATGATGTCCTTGGCCTTCTCCTCGCCGAAATGCTTTTCGATCCAGAGATCGATCTTGCCGGGCTCCTCCTGCTCGTCCTCGGGCAGCAGGTCGGCCGAATACGTCAGCGCCTTCATGCCCTTGACCATCGAGTCGAGAAACACGACGACGCCGCGGATGAGCGGCCAGCCGAGGATCGGGTGCTTTTCCTTGACTAGGTGCAGCTCCTCGACCTTTTCGACCATGCCGTCCTGCGTACGGCAGACGATGGCCTGCTTGCTCGGCCCGCGCATGAGGATGCCCTCGATGAGCGCCTGCCCGCCGATGGACGTGCGGAACGAGACGTTGGTATCGGGTTTTGCGGATTTGGTTTTGCTCATATGGTTACCTCGGTTAAAATGGAATTACGAATTCAGGTGCTGCTCTCCGGCGCAAACGGCAGGCGCACCGACACGAGCGTGCCGCCGCCGGGGGCGTTGGCGATCGTCAGCGTGCCGCCGGAGCGGGTGATGATCTCGTCGCACACGGCAAGGCCGATGCCGCTGCCGCGGGCCTTGTGCTTCTCACCCTTGAAGAACTTCTCCTTCACGTGCGGCAGCTCGTTTTCCGGAATGCCGGGCCCGTGGTCCCGAAATTGAATGGTAGCAGCTTCACTGTCCGAAAAAACGGACACTTCAATCGTTTTCCCGTCGCGGGCATACTTGGCGGCGTTGTCAAGGATGTTGAGAAACACCTGCTTGAGGCGCTCCGGGTCGCCGGGAACGAGCGGGATCTCCTCCTCGGGCGGGTTGTAGATGAGCTGCATCCCGTCCTGCCGCAGCAGCTCCTGATAGGTGAAGATGGTGTCCTCGAGCTCGCTCTCGATGTCGAGCAGCTCCATGCTCAGGTTGAAGCGGCCGTCCTGAATGCGGGTGAACTCCAGCAGCTCCTCGACGAGGCTTGTCAGGCGTGCGGCTTCTTTGGAGATGATGGCGATGCCGCGGCGGGAGTCACCCTGAATGGCAGTGTCGAACATGAGCGTCTCGCTCCAGCCGGTGATGGCGGTCAGGGGCGTGCGCAGCTCGTGCGAGATCGACGAGATGAACTCCGACTGCATTTTTTCACTGCGGCTGATCTCCTGCGACAGTTCGTTGATCGCGGTCGCAAGGCGGCCGAGCTCATCGTCGCGCTGCACCGGAAGCTCCGTGCCATAGCGCCCGCCGGCGATCGTGCGCGTGACCTCCGTGATCTGCTCGACCGGGCGCGACACGCGCCGGCGAAACCACAGCGCGCAGACCACGGCACCGGCGGCTGCTGCGAGAATGCCCAGCACGATGCCGAGCGCTGTGCTGACGCGTCCGGCGCTCAGGCCGATAGCCGCGCCGATAGTGACGCACAGGGCCGCGTGCACGCACTGGCCGATGGCTATGCGCGAAAACAGGCCGCGGAAGCGGCTTTCCGGGTTCTGTTCGTCTGCGGGGGTTGGGGTAACGTCCTGCATGGTCTCAGTAGCCCCACTTATAGCCGTAGCCCCAGACGGTGGTGATGTATTCGGGCGCAGTCGCGTCGTCCTCGATTTTGATGCGCAGACGGCGGATGTTCACGTCGACGATCTTGACCTCGCCGTTATAGTCCGCGCCCCAGACGGCGTGCAGAATGTCCTCGCGCGAGAGTGCGCGGCCGGGGTTTTCCATGAACAGCTTCATGATCGCAAATTCCGTCTGCGTCAGGCGGATGTGCTCGTTGTTTTTGTCGAGCGTGCGCGAGCGCAGATGCAGCACGAACGGCCCGCTCGAGAGCACGTCCTCCGTGTTCTCACTGCCACCGATGCGGCGGTAGAGCGCGTCCACGCGCGCGAGCAGCTCGGCAGGGGAGAAGGGCTTTGTGACATAGTCGTCCGCGCCAGTCATAAGGCCGGTGATCTTGTCCATCTCCTGACTCTTGGCGCTGAGCATGAGGATGCCCATCTTCGAGCCGGTCGCGCGGATGCGGCGGCAGACCTCAAAGCCGTCAATGTCCGGCAGCATCACGTCGAGCAGAGCGACGAGCGTGTCCGGATTCTGCTTGAGCTTTTCGAGCGCTTCCTCGCCTGTGGCCGCCTCAATGGGCTCGTAACCGGACCGGCGCAGGTTGATCACGACGAAGCTGCGGATGCTGGGCTCGTCCTCAAGTACGAGAATTTTCTTCATGTAATCTGTATCCTTTCCAAAGGCGGTGTGTGGGCGCCTTTGCGGTTTGTGGCATCTGCTTTCCGGGAAAGCAGGAGATTTGCAGAAATATTCATTTCAGTATAGCACACAATTTACAATAGTGGTAGCAAAAAATTACGAATCGTGTTATTCTGTGACACAGGAAATGAGGTGGGCAGCATGGAACTTTTCTGGACGCAGATCACGGACGCGCAGCCGGTGTTCCCGGCGCGCACGAAGGCGCACGGGAGCGCATGGGGCGTGTCGCTGCTGGCGTATGCCGTGCGCGCAGTCTGGGGCATCGACCTGCCGGAGACAGCGGAGCTGCCGGGTGGCAAGCCGTATTTTCCGGCGTGCCCGCAGCTGCATTTTTCCGTCAGCCACACGCGCACGGCAGCACTCGTGGCCGTGTCGGACGCGGCGGTCGGCGCGGATGTGGAGCAGGTGCGTCCGCTGCATCCGGTCATGGCGCGGCGGCTCGCGCAGGCGGACTGCGGCGATCTGCAGCCGTTTGAGCTCTGGACACTGCGCGAGAGCTGGTTCAAGCTCACGGGCACGGGCGATTTGCGCACGATCCCGTTTCGGCGCACGGATGGTGTCATTATCCCGCCGGAGGCGGGGACACTCTGCCGCGTGTATGCGGATATTCCCGGCTGCGTGGCCGCAGTGTGTTCGCGTGCGGAGCAGCCGCCGGAGCGGCTGCGGTTTGTACCGCCGCACGAAGTTTGTATTTTGTAGGTTTGTCAAACATATTGGACAGAGAACTCTGCAGGGGAGAGCCAGTGGAGGGGCCTCATAGGTAAGCTGTTGGAGCGACGGTTGTGGACCGCAAGCTGCTTTGCGAAATCGTTCAGAGAATAGAAGGCGTGGCAG
>DBFWVW010000020.1:0-27607 GCA_048217285.1 Oscillospiraceae bacterium | reverse complement strand
TCATCCAGCAGCTCAGCGGCCAGACGGTAGATATCCTCGGTGTCTGTCCCTGCGAGCTTGACGGTGCCGGCGGTGACGGCCTCCGGCCGCTCCGTCTCGCGCCGGAGCACGAGCACGGGCTTGCCGAGCGCGGGCGCTTCCTCCTGAATGCCGCCGGAATCGGTCATGACCATGTAGCTGCGTGCCATGAGCCGGTGCATATCCACGGCGTCGAGCGGCGCGATGAGCCGGATATTCGGCACGCCGCCGAGCAGCTCCTCCGCCGTGCTGCGAACGACCGGGCTCAGGTGCACGGGATAGACGATCTGCACATCCGGATAGTCCAGAGCCAGTCGGCGCACGGCGGTGAAGATGTTACGCATGGGCTGACCGTAGTTCTCGCGCCGGTGGCAGGTCATGGCGATGACCCGCCGGGAGAAATCGACCTGCTGCAGCTCGGCAGAGACAAACTGTTCCCCGCGGACGGTGTAGGCCATGGCATCGATCACGGTGTTGCCGGTGACGAAAATGTCGCCCTCTACAGCTTCACGTTCGAGATTGTGGGCGTTGTTTGCAGTCGGCGCAAAGTGCAGCGTGGCAATGCGCCCAACGAGCGAGCGGTTCATCTCTTCCGGGAAGGGGGACCAGCGGTCATACGTGCGCAGGCCGGCCTCTACATGGCCGACAGGAATCTTGGCGTAAAACGCGGCGAGTGCGCCGGCAAACGTTGTTGTGGTGTCACCGTGGACAAGCACGATGTCCGGCTGCACCTCACTGAGCACTTCGCGCATACGCTCGAGTACGCGCGTTGTGATCGCGGTCAGATCCTGCCCCTGCTGCATGATATTCAGATCATAATCTGCATGAATGCCGAAGCAGTCCATGACGGAGTCGAGCATTTCCCGGTGCTGCGCTGTGATACACACGACACTCTCGATTTCGGAGTGCTTTTGCAGCTCGAGCACGAGCGGCGCCATTTTGATTGCTTCCGGCCGGGTACCGAAAACGGACATGACTTTAATGCGTTTGCTCATCATTGACCTCCTGCGCAGGCGCTTCGGCAGCTGCGGTGTCGTTTGCCTGTCCGGCTGTTTCGGTTTCGGCCTGTGCTTCCGCGGCGGCCTGTGCCTCGTGCAGTTCGACGTCGATGTGGTGCTTGTGCACGCTCTTGCGGATAAAGGCACACACGACAAATCCAATCAGCAGCGCAAGGATGAGCAGTGCGATGCGGATGGTGCCTTTTGTTGTGAGCACGACAGCGGCGAGGCCAAGCGTGGCACTGATCGCGTAGAGGATTGCGACGGCCTGCTTCTGGTTCAGGCCAAGATCCATGAGCTTGTGGTGGAAGTGGCCGCGGTCTGCGTGAAACGGACTCTGCCCGTGAAGGATGCGGCGGCAGAACGCGAAGAGCGTGTCGGACAGCGGCACCGCCAGCGCGAGCACGGGCACGACAAACGTGACGATCGCGTAGAATTTGAACAGGCCGAGTACCGACACCGTTGCCAGCACGTAGCCGAGCAGCAGGGAGCCGGTGTCGCCCATGAAAATATGGGCAGGGTTAAGATTGTAGGGCATGAAGCCGATGCACGCGCCGGCGAGCGCCGCGACGATGAGCGCCACGTTTGGCTCCGACACGAGCAGTGCCACGACCAGGATCGTCACGCAGCTGATGGTCGACACGCCGACGGCCAGACCGTCGAGTCCGTCAATGAGGTTGACGGAGTTGGTGATGCCGACGATCCACAGTACGGTCAGCGGAATGGCGAGCCAGCCGAGGACGATCGCCTCCTGGCTGCTGAACACATTCGGGTTCGACACGACGTTGATGACTACGCCGTGCAGCACGGCGATAACGGCGGCGAGGATCTGGATCAAAAACTTCGTCCATGCGCGCAGGGAGATGATGTCGTCGATCACGCCGGTGATGACGATGATGATGGATCCGAGCAGAATACCGCGTACCTCCTGTGTGATGTCCACGAACAGGAGCATCGACACGATGAAGCCCAGAAAGATGGCCAGACCGCCCATGCGGGGGATGGGGTGGTCGTGCACGCGCCGGGCCTCGCCCGGTACGTCCATGGCGCCGAGTTTTTGCGCCAGGATCTTGACGACCGGCGTCAGCGCGAAGCTGACCACGAACGCGATGAGGATCGCGAGCATGACTTTGATCCAGACAGCAGTGTTAAGAAACATGAGAACTGATCTCCAATAATGTAAGTATTATTTGGCGACGAAGCCGACCTTCTTATAGACTTTGCGCAGCGTTTTGTTGGCAATGTAAGACGCTTTTTCCGCTCCGGCCTTGTAGACGCTCTCGAGATAGGCCTTGTCCTTGAGCAGCCGTTCGCTCTCCTCGCGGATCGGGCGCAGCGTCTCGACAACGGCCTCGCCGACGGCGGGCTTGAACGCGCCGTAGCCCTTGCCGTCAAATTCCGCTTCGATCTCCGCAAAGGTCTTGCCGGTGCAGGCGGAGTAGATGCTCATGAGGTTGGAAACGCCGGGTTTTCCGGTCAGATCATAGCGCACGCAGCGCTCGGTATCGGAGTCCGTGACTGCCTTTTTGAACTTGCGCATGATAACGTCCGGCTGATCGAGCAGGTAAACGGTACCATTGGGATCCTTGTCGGACTTGGACATTTTGTTTTCCGGCGAGACGAGGCTCATGACGCGCGCGCCGACTTTCGGAATGTACGGCTCGGGGATCTTGAACACGTCTCCGTAGATGTTGTTGAAGCGGGTGGCCACGTCGCGGCAGAGCTCGACATGCTGCTTCTGGTCGCTGCCGACAGGGACGTAGTCCGGCTGATAGAGCAGAATGTCCGCTGCCATCAGGGCGGGGTAGGTGAACAGACCGCCGTTGATGTTCTCGGCGTTTTTGGCGCTCTTATCCTTGAATTGCGTCATACGTGACAGCTCACCGAACATGGTGTAGCAGTTGAGCACCCAGCCGAGCTGGGTGTGCGCGGGCACATGGCTCTGGATGAAGAGCGTGTTCTTTTCCGGGTCGAGGCCGCAGGCAATGTACTGCGCGAGCTGCTCGACGGTGCGGCGGCGCAGGTCGGCGGGATTTTGCCGCACGGTGATCGAGTGCAGGTCGGCCATGAAATAATAGCAGTCAAAGATCTCGGCGCGCTCGCTCCAGTTTTTGATCGCGCCCAGATAGGATCCGAGCGTCAGATCGCCGGAAGGCTGGATGCCGGAGAGCATGACTTTTTTTGCAGTTTTTTCTTCCATTTTGATTACTTCCTTAGCTATTGTGCTGAAAATTCGCATTTGTTTGAATATTGTACCACAACCGGTGGTGGAATACAACACAGAAAGTTCCTTGACAATCCATGCGATGTAAAATAAGATATAAATAATTATGGATTGTCTATCCGGAGGATACAGAGAATATGAAAGATCAAAAGTGGTTTGAAGACATGGAGCGGCGCATCCCGCACGGCGAGGTACGCACCCGTTTTGCGCCGAGCCCGACGGGGTATATGCACGTCGGCAATCTGCGCACGGCGCTGTATACGTATTTGATCGCACGGCACGCCGGCGGTAAATTTATCCTGCGCATCGAAGACACCGATCAGGGCCGCTATGTAGAGGGTGCGGTCGATGTGATCTACAGCACCATGCGCGCCTGCGGCCTGACGCATGACGAAGGGCCGGACGTCGGCGGACCGGTCGGCCCATATATCCAGACCGAGCGGCGGGGGCTCTATAAAGAATACGCCGAGCTGCTCATCGCACGCGGCCACGCCTACCGCTGCTTCTGCGATAAAGACGACGCCGCCGAAGAAAATGTTTCCGACGGCGCGGTCATCCACAAATACGACGGCCGCTGCTCGCGCCTGAGCGAGGAAGAGATCGCGGCCAATCTCGCAGCTGGCAAGCCCTATGTCATTCGCCAGAAGATCCCGCGCACGGGTAAGACCACATTCCACGATGAGATCTTCGGCGACATCACGGTCGATAACGACACGCTCGACGATCAGGTGCTCATCAAGCGCGACGGTCTGCCGACGTATAACTTTGCCAATGTCATCGACGATCATCTCATGGGCATCACGCACGTTGTGCGCGGGTCGGAGTATCTGTCGTCCACACCGAAGTATAACCTTCTCTATGAGGGCTTCGGCTGGGAGATCCCGAAATATATCCACTGCTCGCCGGTCATGCGCGACCAGCACAACAAGATGTCCAAGCGCCATGGCGACCCATCGTATGAGGACCTGATTGCGCAGGGCTACCTGTCAGAGGCGGTGGTCAACTACGTGGCGCTGCTCGGCTGGGCACCCGGCGGCGAGCGGGAGATTTATTCTCTGCCCGAGCTGGTGGACGCGTTTGATATCAAGGGAATCTCCAAATCCCCGGCCATCTTCGATATGGATAAGCTGAAGTATTTCAACAGCGAGTATATCCGCGCAATGACACCGAAGCGGTTCGCCGCCGTGGCTGCGCCCTATATCCGCCGGACGGTGAAAAACCCGGCCATCGACCCTGCGCAGATCGCGCCGCTGCTGCAGCAGCGCTGCGAGGTGCTCACGGATATTCCGGAGAAGGTGGATTTCTTCGATGTGCTGCCGGAGTATGACATCGCGCTCTATACCAATAAAAAGTCCAAGACCGATCCCGCCGCCTCGCTTGAGATGCTCAAAACGGTGCGTCCTCTGCTCTCCGAGCTCCCGGCGTGGGATGATGAGACGCTGCTCACGGCCATGAAGGATCTGGCCGAGCGGCTGGAAGTGAAAAACGCGAAGGTAATGTGGCCGGTGCGCATTGCGGTGTCCGGACGCGCGGTGACACCCGGCGGCGCGGTGGAGATCTGCCGCATCCTCGGCCGCGAGGAGACGCTGCGCCGGATCGACGCCGGCATCGCGAAACTGGAAGGATGAGCGGCATGAAAAAACGCACGGGCGTGGAGCGGGCGGTCGTTGTCATGGCCGCCGTGGTCGTGCTGCTCGCGATCGCGCTGATCGTGGTCAATGTGGCCGATATCCGTATCCATAAGCCGGCGCCGGAGACCCCGGTCGCCACGAATCTGCCGCAGTTTCCGTTTTCCGACGAGCCGGAGCTGATTCTCGGCAGCGGTGAGACCCCGTCACGCGACGCGCAGCAGACCGTGCCGGTCGGCGGCGAGGACAAGACCATGCAGCTCGTCACCGGCTCCTTCGCGCAGCGCGGCGGACCGGACTTCTCGTTGTATCTGGATACGTCCGTGTTTCTGAGCACGGAGATGGACGGCAGGTGCTGCTTTGCCCGCGCGGACGATGCGAGCATGGACGCCTATCTGGAGATTGGCTATCATCCGGGTGCGGATGCGCAGACGCTTGCAGCCACAATTCTGAATGACTACGGTACGATTGCGGCGATGGAGACGCTGGGCCAGATCAATCTTGGCGACCTGAATGCTTACGGTGTCAAAGGCGCCACGGTGCAAAAGCAGCTCGAGGCATATCTGATCCCGACGGCGGACGGCTGCATTTCGGTCGTGCTCTGCCGGGCGGGGACGGCTCCGGCCGGCTGGTATGAGAGCTTGCTGGCCTCGGCGCAGACGCTGCAGATCACCGGCTGAGAAAAATTGCACATCAAAACCACCCTTTCCGGTAATACTAGTCCGGAAGGGGTGGTTTGCTATGAAGAAAAAAACGCGTGTGCTCATCATTTCCTACACGGCAGCGCTCATCGCAGCGCTCGCGATCGGCCTGATCGCCTGCCGCACGGATGCCAACCGCCGCCAGACGGCCATGGACGCCAATTACCGCCACGCTTACGGCGAGGTGCTTAACGCCGTGCAGGAGCTTGACAGTTCCCTGCAAAAAAGCCTGTATGCAACGACGTCCGCCATGGAGTGCACGGTCTGCACGGACATCTACAGCAATGCGCAGACGGCGGAGATGGCGCTCGGCGTGCTGCCGGTCAACTCGCACGCGCTGGAGCGTATCGCGCGCAACATCGCCCTCGCCGGTGACTATGCGCGCACGCTCTCACGCAGCGCGGCGGAGGGCAGAACATTCACGTCCGAGGAGTTGGAGCACCTGCGCGCTTTTTCCGATGCTACATCGCAGCTGAGCACACAGCTCGCGGCGCTCGGCCAGTCGCTCTACGACGGCGCGGTCACGACGACGGCACATCTGCGCAGCACGGAGTCGCTGGAGAATCTGGGCCTGGAGACGGACCTGTCCGACACGCTTGAGGAAGAGCTCGCGGCGCTGGCCGATTCGTTTGAGGAACTGCCGCTCCCGATCGCGGACGGCAGCTATCAGGTGCGCACGGCGGCGGAGTATGCCATGCTGGCAGGTCGCGACGAGGTCACGGAGGAGCAGGCGCAGACGGTGGCTGCGGATTTTCTGGACATGGATGTTTCGCGTCTGCAGGCGACCGGCCGTTCGGAGGGAGCTGTACCGTGCTGGAATTTTGACATCGACGACGGAGACGACACATCCTATATCGCGGTCACGGTGTCCGGCGGGGAGGTGCTGCGCTATTATTCCTCCTGCGCCGGCGGCGAAGCGGTGCTTTCCGGCGATGAGGCGACAGAAGCCGCTGCGGCGTTTTTGCGTGCGCGCGGCTATGAGCGTATGCGCCTGATCGACACGGAGGACGCAGGTCAGTCGCTCATCTGCACATTCTGCTATGTGCAGGACGATGTCCTGTGCACGGCGGATCAGCTCCGTGTGCGCGTCCGGCTCGATAACGGTGCGGTCTGTGGTTTTTCGGCGGCGTCGTATCTGGACACGCACCGGGTGCGCACATTCCCGACGGATACGATCGGCGCCGAGGCGTGGCAGGCAGCTGTGCCCGGTTCGCTGCAGGTTTTGGATACGCGCACATCACTGCTCAAGCTTTACGGCGCGCGAGAGACGCTGTGCTATGAATACCTGTGCGAAACGGACGATGGGCAGCGTTGCGTCATTGCCGTCAATGCCCGCACCGGGCAGCAGGAACGCATCCAGATCCCGGATGTGTCCGGCGGGATGCAGCTGCAGTTTTGATGCGTTCTGGCGGAGGGGGAGCGGAAAGCTCTCCCTCTTGACGAAAAAACCCGAACAGTGTATGATAGAAAAAACAAATGCGTATCAGATCTTTACATATTGGAGGCTTCCTATGAGCGTCATTCCCAAGATCACCTGCCGGCGCTGCGGGCGCGAGTATTCCGGCCTGCGCAGCCGCTGCCCATATTGCGGCACGAGCCGCAGCAGATCCGCCGAGCGCATCCCGCTGCGCACGTCCAGTGAAAATGCAGGCACCCCGGCGGCGGAGCACGCCGCGGTCAATACGAAGTGGCAGATGCTGTTTGGCGGCATTTTGCTCATTGCGGTCGTTGCTGCCGTCATCGTGCTCATCACCGTGAGCCTGAACGCCAGCCGAAATGCTTCTGCTTCCGCTGAGCCGACGCCGCCGGCGACGGTTTCCAGTGCCGCACCGGTCGCCACGCCGACCCCGACGCCGACGCCGACACCGTCGGTCACGAGCATTACCATCACGTTCCTCGGCAGCAAGCGCACGGAGTTTGCGGCCAAGGTCGGCGATGAGGTGCCGCTCAGCACGACCATTTATCCTGCCGGCGGCGACCAGACCGTCACGTGGTCGAGTAAGGATGAATCCATTGCCAAGGTCAGTGACAAGGGGGTCGTGACCGGAGTGGGCAAGGGCACGACAACGATCACAGCCGAGTGCGGCGGTGTGAAGGCCGACTGTACGGTCTATATCACGGGCTAATCCGGCGACCTGTGTTCGACGGCTCCGAAAAAAGTCGGAGCCGTCGAAAAAAGGGGTTGACAAAAAGGAACAGATGCGTTAGAATAACCAACGCTGACACGGACGATTAGCTCAGCTGGTATGAGCATCCGCTTGACGTGCGGAGGGTCACAGGTTCGAATCCTGTATCGTCCACCACGAAGAATCCCGCAATCCATCGAGATTGCGGGTTTTTTGCGTTTTCCACTGTGTTCGCATGGTATCATGCAGCCCGCAGGAAGGCTGGCGCCGTCGCGCAAGAACCGTGGGCAATGAAGCTGAAAGAGGCCGGCCAAGAAGGTGGAGGGCGGTGTTGAGGAGCCTGCGACTTACTGTGGTTTCCCAGTGAACACCGGCTCCGGTTCCGAACCATCAATTTGGAATGGGCAGGGAGAATAGATTTTTTCAGAAAAATATCCCCCCACCTGGCTTCTCATTCTTAAGCCAGTGTGTTACTATGTCATTGTTTCAGATCCTTCATATGTCCCCTTACATATGAAAGCAGCTCGCCGGAGGTAGTAGAGCCGGCGAGCTGTTTGATTGCTCATTTCCAAAATGCCAAAAGCTGTATTTCGATTTTCAATATTATATTCACGCTCTTTTGTGATTGCCTGTTACTTTTCGGAAAAGCATTTTGCCTTTCAGACATTTTTAGGCTTCGATTTCGTACAACTCTCACGCCCAATACCTCAATAGTATCATAAATAGAACAGTGAATGGAGTCAATTTGATGTATTGGCTTTTGTCCCTTTTACCCAATTGGAATGACCGTTCATTTGTAATAAAAGAACTGAATTTCATGCGTATCCTTTGAATTGAATGAAGACGACCGTGCAGGCGCATTTCTGTGCTTGCATGGTCGGTATTTCGTTTTGGCCCACGCTCTGAAGGCGCGCTCTAAAATTCTCGTTTCTGAACATCTCAGCTGCGCCCTGAAAAACTGCGGCATTTTCCTGCTTCCATAGTTCCGGAAGAAAGAAAAAAGGAGACTGGCGTCAGAGCACAGTCTCCAGGGATGTAGTCAGCAAAGTTTGCAAGACAGGGCTGACCGCAGTGACTTCATTATAGTGGGATTCCGAAAAACTGTCAAGGTAAAATTAGAAAAAAGCAACATTTCTTCCGAAAACAAGAATCGACAATTTTCGCATTTTTCTCCGCAGAAAATGAAAAATGATACTTGACAACCGTGTGCGTTATCATTATAATGAAAAAGCTGCATCGGGGTGTAGCGCAGATGGTAGCGCGCATGGTTCGGGACCATGAGGCCGCGAGTTCAAGTCTCGCCACTCCGACCACATCGCTGCGAACGTTGATCGTTCGCGGCGATTTTTTGTTTTCCCAATCCCTTGCACAACCGGAGCAAGTTCGGTATGATAGACACACCGATATTTTGAATTTTGGAGGAGAGCATATGAACATTGCTGTTATCACCGGCGCGTCGGCCGGTATCGGCCGAGAGCTCGTTTACGCCGTGGACAAGGATGCGCGCTATGACGAGATCTGGGTCATTGCCCGCAGAAAAGAGCGCCTGGAGGAGCTGCGCGACAAGTGCACGAATCCCATCCGCCCGATCGCGCTCGATCTTTCGGATCTGAGCAGCATTGACGCCTATCAGGCGCTGCTCGAGCAGGAGCAGCCCGAAATCCGGATGCTGGTCAATGCGGCTGGCTGCGGCGTGTTCGGCCCCTTTGCCGAGGCAGATCGCAAGAAGCTGCTCGCCAGCGCACAGCTCAATTCACTTGCGCTCACGGCCATGTGCCATGCGAGCCTGCCGTATATGCACGCCGGCAGCAGCATTATCAACATGGGCTCGAACTCCGCCTGGCAGCCGGTGCCGTATCAGGCAGTGTACGGCGCAAGCAAGAGCTATGTCCTGAGCCTCTCCCGCGCGCTCGGCCGGGAGCTGCGCCCGCAGGGCATTCACGTCATGTGCGTCTGCCCCGGCTGGATCAAGACCGAGTTCCAGCAGGTCGCGCACCATGATGAATATATCCGCTATGTGGATAAGTGGTATGGTCCCGACGAAGTGGCGGCGCAGGCCATGAAGGATCTCAAGAAGAAAAAGAGCGTCTCTATCCTAGGCCATCCGGTGCGCCGGCAGGTGCGCCTGGTCAAGTTCCTGCCGGTGGACACCGTTATGGACATCTGGTGCAAGCAGCAGGGGATCGAGTAAACACTCCGTGGCAGATGCAGTTTTTTGTTTCGCACCGCTTGACAAGCGGTGACTGTTCTGGCATAATACCGTCGTTCGTCGGAGGGCGAGCTGTTCAGAGAAACGGCAGCCGGATAAGGCGCAGACTGAAATGTCTGTTCCTTGTCCGGCTTTTTTGTTTGCAGAGGAGAGATGACAATGGACCTGCTCAAAGGGGACGTTCATACAATTTACCGCAAATATTTTTTGGCGGCTTTCGGCAGTGCGCTGATATCCAGCATCTATGGCGTCGTGGACATGGCGATGGTCGGCCAGTATCAGGGGCCGGACGGTACGGCGGCATTGGCGGTCGTAGCGCCGGTGTGGAACATCATTTACAGCCTTGGCCTGCTCACGGGTATCGGCGGCAGCGTCCTGCTGAGCACAAAGCGTGGCAGCGGTGCGGCGGGGCAGACGGAGTCGAACGAGTATTTTACGTCGGCCGTCTTTGCATCCGTACTGCTGGCGGTGCTGGCGTGGGCCGGCATCTGGCTGCTGGAGAAACCGATCCTGCGCTTTTTCGGCGCGGATGCAGCGCTCCTGCCGCTGGCGCAGCGGTATCTGTTACCGGTCAAGTGCGTATTTCCGCTGTTTTTGTTCAATCAGATGCTGGCGGCGTTCTTGCGCAATGACGGCGCACCGGCGCTGGCCACGGGCGGCGTGCTGGCCGGCGGGATTTTCAATGTGTTCGGCGATTATTTCTGCGTGTTTACGCTGGATATGGGTATGTTCGGCGCAGGCCTTGCCACGGCGATTGGCGCGGGAATTTCGTTTGTTGTGATGCTTTCGCACTTTTCCACTCGCCGGAATACGCTGCGTTTTCAACGCCCGGCGCGCCTGCTGCGCCAGATGCGGGAGATCGGTGTCACCGGTTTCTCGACGTTCTTTATCGACGTTGCGATGGGGATCCTGACCGTTCTCTTTAATCGTCAGATCATGCGCTACCTCGGTGCGGACGCGCTGGCGATCTACGGCCCCATCATCAACATCAGCACCTTTGTCCAGTGCTGTGCCTACAGCGTCGGACAGGCGGCGCAGCCGATCATCTCCACAAACTTCGGCGCGCATCAGGGTGCACGCATTCGCGCGGTGCTCCGGGTGGCACTGATCTCGTGCGCGGCGTTCTCCGTTTTCTGGACGGCGCTGAGCTTTGGCTGACCAAATCTCTATATCCGCATCTTCATGCGGCCGACGGCTGCTATTTTGGCCATGGCACCGGGTATCATCCGAACGTATGCCGTGTCGTTCCTGCTGCTGCCGGTGAACATTTTTTCCAACTATTATTTTCAGGCGATCCTCAAGCCGGGTGCTGCGTTTTTCGTCTCTGTCACACGTGGACTGATCGTCAGCGGTGTGCTGATCCTGCTCCTGCCGGCGACGCTGGGGCCGTCCTCGATCTGGTGGGCCATGCCGGTCACGGAGCTGCTGGTCGCGTGCTACGCTGTGATAGCTATGCGCCGTGCGACGCGGGCGCTGCCGTCGTGCTAAAACCGGGCCTGTCTGCATAGACTCCTTTTATCGGGGGTGATGTGCATGAAGCGCTGGAAAGTTTATTTGTGCGCGGCGGTGTTCCTGCTGCTGACGGCGGTGAAGATGGTCGCCCCGGCGGCAGCTGCGGATGCGCGCGAGGTACTGCTGCCGGCTATCAGCACGGACGATGACTACAAATCCGTCTTTGCCGAGCTCCGCAGTGTGTTTGCGCCCGCACCGGCGCAGGCACAGGACGAACAGCTGCGGCAGTATCTGCCCGCCGTGAATATGTCGGACTGGGCGACGCCCGCGCCGGAGCCAACACCAACGCCGGAACCGGCTCCGGAACCAACTCCGACACCGACGCCCGAACCGACGGAGAGCCCGCAGCTGCAGGCGGCCTTTGCCGCGCGCGAGGCGTTTCTCAACGAGCAGGCGGTCTATTCCGGCTATGCCGTTCCGGCCAATGTCAGTTATGCGGTCAGCGAGCTGCTGTTTGCGCACGCGTCGCCGGTCGCGGGCTACACTTCGTCCGGGTTCGGTTACCGGTTGCACCCGTTGGAAAACAAGGTGAAATTTCACTACGGCACAGACTTTGCAGCCAACTCCGGTACGGCGGTCTGTGCCTTTGCTGATGGCACGGTGCTCGCAGCCGGACAGGACGACGGATACGGCAACTATGTAAAAATTCGCCATGCCGACGGCTACACGACGCTTTACGGCCATTGCAGCAAGCTGCTCGTGTGTGCCGGAGAAACGGTCACGATGGGGCGGCAGATCGCGCTTGTCGGCGCGACCGGCAAAGCGACCGGGCCGCACCTGCACTTTGAACTGATGCGCGACGGGTATTATTATAACCCGGAGTTTTACCTCGCCGCTGTATGAAGCGCCGCCGCTTTTCGCTCGATATTCGCCCGGGAGCAGTTGCCCTGCTTGCCGGGCTGTATTTTCTGTTGCCGCTGCGCTGGTGTGCGCGGCTTGTGCTCGCCGTAACGGTGCATGAGCTTGGCCACGTCGCGGCACTGGCACTGTGCGGCACGGAGATTTACGGTCTGCGCATGGAGGCATGTGGTCTGGCCCTGTGTTGTGCGCCGCCGGAGGGTACGGTGCGCACGATCGCGGCGGCGCTGTCCGGACCTGCTGCAGGTGTGGGTCTGTTTTGTATCCTGCGCGGGCTTGGATACCCGGAGGGGGCTGAGCTGAGCCTGCTGTACGCGTGCGTGAACCTGCTGCCGGTGCTTCCGCTCGACGGCGGCCGCGCACTGCATACGGCGGTTGCGGCGCTGGCAGGGGAGTTTGCGGCGGAGCGGCTGCTGGATGTGTTGGGGCTGGTGCTTCCGGTTGCGCTCATGGCGCTCGGCGTGGTGCTGTTTGCGCGTGGCATGGGGCTTGCGCTGGGCGTGTTTGGCGCGTGGCTGGCGCTTTTGCAGCCGGGAATGACTTGCCAAGGCACAAAACATGATGTAAAATACTCCTACTATCATATGTAGGAGTGTAGTATGGATCAGCGATTGGAACGCATCCTGCCGCGCGTGCAGAAGCCCGCGCGCTATACCGGCGGCGAATACCGCCAGATCATCAAGGACAAGGCGGAGGTCGACCTGCGCCTCGCTTTTTGTTTCCCGGATATTTATGAAATCGGCATGTCGAACATTGGTATGCGCATTCTCTATGCCACGATGAACCAGATGCCCGGTGTCTGGTGTGAGCGCGTGTTCGCTCCCTGGGGCGACATGGAGGACGAGATGCGCCGCGCAGGTATTCCGCTCTACGCGCTCGAGAGCGGCGACCCCGTCAGTGTGTTTGACGTTGTGGCATTCTCGCTCGGCTATGAGATGGCCTATCCCGCCGTGCTCAATATGCTTGACCTTGCCGGTATCCCGCTGCGCAGTGCCGACCGGCCGGAGCTGACGCCGCTCGTCATCGCAGGCGGCACGGCCTGCAGCAATCCGGAACCGATGGCCCCGTTTTTCGACCTCATGATCATCGGCGAGGGCGAGGAAGTCAACAATGAGGTGTTGGCGCTGTTCCGGCAGGCGCAGAAGGAAGGCTGGAGCAAGACGCAGTTCCTCGAAGCGGCGTCAAGGATCCAAGGCGTCCTGATTCCGTCGTTTTACGTCCCGCATTGGAACCCGGACGGCACACTGCGCGACCTGACGCCGACGCACGGCGCCCCCGCGCGCGTGACCAAGCGCATCATTCAGGATCTCGACGCCTGTTATTATCCGACGGACCCCATCGTGCCGAGCACGGAGATCGTGCATGACCGCGTGAACGTGGAGCTGTTTCGCGGCTGCATCCGCGGCTGCCGTTTCTGTCAGGCGGGGTATGTCTATCGTCCGGTGCGCCCGCGCAAACCGGAGACGATTATCCGTCAGGGGATCGAGTCGCTCAAAAATACCGGTTATCAGGAGGCAACGCTCCTGTCGCTCTCGAGTAGCGACTACCGCCCGCTCGACGAGGTGTGCGACGGGCTGCTGGACTACTGCGAGCCGCGCAGCATGAGCCTCGCGCTGCCGTCGCTGCGCGCGGACAACTTCTCTATGGACATTATGAGCCGCCTGCAGAAAGTGCGCAAGGGCGGCCTGACCTTCGCACCCGAGGCCGGTACACAGCGTCTGCGCGACGCAATCAATAAGAACGTGCGCGAGGAGGACTTGCTCCATTCCTGCCAGGTCGCCTTTGAGGGGGGATGGAACGGTGTGAAGCTTTACTTCATGCTCGGCCTGCCGACGGAGACGGACGAGGACGTGCTCGGCATTGCAGAGCTCGCCAATCAGGTGCTGCACACGTGGCGTATGCACGCAACAAATAAGGCGCGCGGCGTGCGCATCACGGTCAGCACGTCGTGCTTCGTGCCGAAGCCGCACAGCCCCTTCCAGTGGGAGGCGCAGGTGACGATGGACGAATACAAGCGAAAAGTGCAGCTCCTGCGCGAAAATATCAAGGCGAAAAACGTGACTTATAACTGGCACGACCCGGACACCAGCTTCATCGAGGCCGTGCTCTCGCGCGGCGACCGGCGCATCGCCGATGTGATCGAGGAGGTCTGGCGCCGCGGCGGCAAGCTTGAGGCATGGGGCGACTATTTCTCGTTCGACCGCTGGATGGCGGCCATGGACGCCTGCGGCGTCGACCCGATGTTTTATGCCTGCCGCGAGCGCGGAAAGGATGAGTTCCTGCCGTGGGACATCGTGGACATGGGCGTGCGCCGCGCGCACCTGTGGCATGAGCGTGAGCAGGCCTACAAGGCCGAGCTCTCGCCCGACTGCCGCAAGCAGTGTGCCGGCTGCGGCGCACTCTCACTCATGACGGAAGGGGGCAAGTGCGATGCCTGAAAAGCTGAGACTGCGGTTTGAAAAGACCGGCCGCGCGATTTATATTTCGCACCTCGACCTCATGCGCACGATGCAGCGCGTGTTCCTGCGCGCTGACTGCCCGCTGAAATACTCCGAGGGGTTCAATCCCCACGCGCTCATTTCCATCCTGCTGCCGCTGTCCGTCGGCGTCGGGAGCGTGTGCGAGCTGATGGATTTTCAGCTGCGCGAGGACGCGGATCTTGCCGCGCTGCCCGAGCGGCTCACGGCTGTCATGCCGGAGGGCATTCGTGCGCTCGAGGCGTACCCCGCCGGACGTAAGGTACGTGAGCTCAAGTGGCTGCGCGTGACCGGACGGTATGAATATGACAGCGCCGACCCGGCTCTGATGGCGGAGAAGCTCTGCGCATTTTATGCGCAGGACGCTATTGTCATCACCCGCAAGACCAAGCGCGGGGAAGGGCAGATGGACATCGTGCCCGCGATCTCGGAGCTGCACATCCGGCCGGAGGAGCGGTTCGTGACGGTCGAGGCCGTTGTTTCCGCGCAGGAGCCGACGCTCAACCCCGACCACCTCGTCACGGCGCTGCACCAGCTCTCGCCGGAGCTGGCCCCGGATTTTGCCGCCTTTACGCGGCAGGAGGTATACACGGAAGATATGCAAATTTTCCGCTGAAAACACTTGCAAACGTGCACGGGATGTGCTATTATCTTATGGCTTGTGCGAAACAGCGTTTCGCAAGATAACGACGGTCCGCTGCCGTGACCGGCTCTGTCCACCGGTATGAACGTCTGATAAAGGAAGGATTTCATTATGGATCTCATCAAAACTCTGACCGCGCAGTACATGAAACCCGAGCTGCCGGCCATGCGCGTCGGCGACACCGTGCGTGTCACTGTCCGCGTCACCGAGGGCAACCGTGAGCGTACCCAGGCTTTCGAGGGCACCATCATCGCCAAGAAGCACGGCGGCATCAACGAGACGATCACCGTCCGCCGCATCTCCTACGGTGTGGGCTGCGAGAAGGTTTTCCCGGTGCACTCTCCCACGATCGTGTCCGTTGAGACCGTTCGCCGCGGCAAAGTCCGCAGAGCCAAGCTGTACTACCTGCGCGACCGCGTGGGCAAGAGAGCCAAGGTCAAAGAGCTTATCTAAATGGATACTGCAAAAAAGAGGCTTCGGCCTCTTTTTTGCATTTTTGCCAAACGTGATTTTCCGCGAGGGGCATTGCGCAGCAGCGGGTGCTTGTGCGGGTAGTACCCACCTCGAATGAAATCCGGCAAAAAAGAAATTGGAACTTCTTATTTTTGTTGCCTAAACCGGGCGATTGCGTGTATAATATAAGCTACGAATTTTTTACACCGAGGTTTTGAAAAATGGACAGCAAGAATCCGAGCGGCGCCAAGGGCCGCGCTGAAGTATACGATTGGATCCAGTGTGTCATCTTTGCGCTGGTGTTCTGTGTGCTGCTGTTTGTGTTTGCGGTGCGCATGGTCAATGTCGTCGGCCACTCCATGGTACCGACGCTTGAGCAAAGCGACAAGGTCGTTATCTCCAACCTGTTTTACCATCCGAAACAGGGAGACATCGTCGTCCTGCGCAAGCAGACGCTCATGGACGAGCCCATCGTCAAGCGCATCATCGCGACAGAGGGGCAGACTGTTGACATCGACTTTGACGACGGCGTGGTCTACGTCGACGGTAAGGCGCTCGACGAGCCGTATATCAACGAGCCTGTACATGAGCGGGAAAATTTCGAGGGCAAGATCACGGTGCCGGAAGGCTGCGTATTCGTCATGGGCGACAACCGCAACGCTTCTACCGACAGCCGCGACGCGCGCCTTGGCTGCGTCGACACGCGCTATATCATGGGCCGGGTGTATTTTACGCTCTTCCCGGTCAAGAACATTGGAGTTGTGAAATAACATGGCGCAGGACTTTGAAAAGCTGAACATTCAGTGGTTTCCGGGCCACATGACGAAGGCGCAGCGCATGATTGAGGAGCACATGAAGCAGGTTGACGCCGTGTGTGAGATCTTGGATGCACGCATCCCAATGGCGAGCCGCAACCCGGACATTGACCGTCTCTCCGGCGAGAAACCCCGCATCGTCGTGCTCAACCGCACGGACCTTGCCGATCCGAAGGCGACGGCAAAGTGGCGCGCCGCGTTTCAGCGGCAGGGCATGACCGTGCTTGAGACCGATAGCCGCAGCGGCAAGGGTGTCAGCGGTTTTGCCGGCGCCGTGCGTGCAGCGCTGCATGATAAGATGGAGGCATATGCCGCGAAAGGGCAGGTCGGCCGGGCGATGCACGTCATGGTACTCGGTATTCCGAACGTGGGCAAGTCTACGTTTATCAATAAAGTGGCGCGGCGCAAAGCAGCCGCTGCCGGTGACCGGCCGGGTGTCACACGCGGTAAACAGTGGATCACGGTCGATCAGGGGCTTGAGCTGCTGGATACGCCGGGGATTCTCTGGCCGCGATTTGACAGTCAGGAGGTCGGCGAACTGCTGGCCATCACCGGTGCGATTAAGGCAGAAGTCCTTGACCGGGAGACGCTGGCGGCCAATTTCATGCTCCGGCTTGCGCGGTTTTATCCGGACGCAGTGGAGCAGCGGTATAAGTTCCGCCCGGATCTGGCCTGCAATGGTTTCGAGCTATTGGAGCAGGCGGCGAAAAAGCGCGGCTTTCTCATCTCCGGCGGAGAATATGACCTCGAACGGATGGCGGGCGTGCTGCTCGATGAATACCGCGGCGGTAAGCTCGGCCGCATTACACTCGAGATGCCGGAGGCGGACGTATGACGCAGGTCGATCTGTGGACATTGGAAAACGAACTCCGCACGCCGGATACCGATCCGCTGTGCGGTGTGGACGAGGCCGGGCGCGGCCCGCTTGCCGGCCCGGTGTGTGCCGCGGCGGTGATGCTGCCGCCGGGACTGGTGATTCCGGGGCTGAATGACTCGAAAAAGCTTTCGGAGAAAAAGCGCGAGGCGCTCTATGATACCATCATCGCGCAGGCACTGGGCTACGGCATCGCGTTTGCAACCGTGGAGGAGATCGAGGAGTACAACATCCTCGGCGCGACCTTTTTGGCCATGAATCGGGCCATCGCGCAGCTCGCGCCGCAGCCGGCGCTTGCGCTTATCGACGGCAACCGGGATACCGGCATCACGGTGCCGAGCCGGTGCATTGTCGGCGGTGACGGCAAATGTGCCGACATCGCGGCGGCCTCCGTGCTCGCAAAGGTCACGCGTGACCGATATATGCGCCAGATGGCGGAGACCTATCCGCAATACGGTTTTGAAAAACATAAAGGCTACGGCACGGCGGCGCACTATGCTGCCATCCGGGCATATGGGCCCAGCCCCATCCACCGGCCGTCGTTCCTGAAGAAAATGCACTGATATGGCCGGTGCAGTCAAAGGAACGAAGGGCGCCTGGGGTGAGGACTGCGCGGCGGCGTATCTGCGCCGGCACGGTTACCGCATCCTTGCGCGCAACTACAGCTGCCGCTTCGGCGAGATCGACATCATCGCAGCCGACCGGCACTACGTCGTGTTCGTGGAAGTGAAGCTGCGTGCGTCCGACCGGTTCGTGCGCGCGGGCGCGTATGTGACACCGGCCAAGCAAACGCGCATCCGCACCGCGGCCTCGCTCTGGTTGGTGGAGCACGAGACGGAGCTGCAGCCGCGCTTTGACGTGATCGAAATCTACGGCGATGCGGACACGCCGCGCCGCCAACGCAGGATCAATCAGCTCGAAAACGCATTTGAATGAGGGACCAGATATGAACTACTACAGCACAAGAAATCATCAGCATATTGTTTCCGCCGCACAGGCGATCGCCTGTGGCCTCGCGCCGGACGGCGGCCTGTTTGTTCCGGAGGCGCTGCCGGAGGTGTCGGCGCAGCAGCTTCAGGCGCTGTGCAGCATGACGTATCAGCAGCGCGCCGTGACGATCATGCGCCCGTTTTTGAGCGACTTTACGGATGACGAGCTCAACCGGTTCACCGCCGCGGCCTATGGCAGCCAGTTTGACGACCCGGCCGTTGCGCCGGTGCACCGGCTGGACGATGCCACCGCGTTTCTCGAGCTCTGGCACGGACCGACGTGCGCATTCAAGGACATGGCGCTGCAGATCCTGCCGTACCTGCTCACGGCGAGCCTGAAAAAGTGCGGCGAGCAGCGGCAGGTGTGCATCCTCGTCGCCACCTCGGGCGACACCGGCAAGGCGGCGCTGCAGGGCTTCGCCGATGTACCGGGAACGAAGATTCTCGTGTTCTATCCCTACAGCGGCGTGTCGGAGATCCAGCGCCTGCAAATGGTCACGCAGGCCGGCGGCAACGTCGCGGTCAGCGCCGTGCGCGGCAATTTTGATGACGCACAGACCGGTGTCAAGCAGATCTTTGGCGACAAGGCGTTTGCCGCGCAGCTCTCGCAGCGCGGCTGGTTCCTGTCCTCGGCCAACTCCATCAACTGGGGCCGTCTGCTGCCGCAGATCGTCTACTATTTCTCAGCGTATTGTGACGCCGTCACCAGCGGCATGATCGCCATGGGCGACAAGCTCAACTTCGTCGTGCCGACCGGCAACTTCGGTGACATCCTCGCCGGGTGGTACGCGAAGGAAATGGGTCTGCCGGTGGGCAAGCTCGTGTGCGCGTCCAACGCGAACAACGTGCTCACGGACTTTATTCGCACAGGTACTTATAATAAGAACCGCCCGTTCCACACGACGGCGTCCCCGTCGATGGACATTCTCGTTTCCAGCAATCTTGAGCGTCTGCTCTATGCCCTCTGCGGCAGTGACGTGGAGGTCGCGGGTTATATGCAGCAGCTGCGTGAGCAGGGGAGCTACACGGTTTCCGATGCGCTCAAGGCGAAGATTCAGGCGACGTTTGCCGGCGGCTTCTGCAATGATATCCAGACGCGCGAGAAAATCGGCCATGCCTGGCGCGACCATCGCTACCTGATCGACACGCACACGGCGGTCGCTTATCACGTGCTCGATGCGTACCGTACCGAGAGCGGCGACATGACACCGGCTGTCGTCGTGTCCACAGCCAGCCCCTTTAAGTTTTGCGACCAGGTGCTGCGCGGTATCGGCGGAACGGCCGATGCCTTTGGCCCGGAACTGATCCGGCGCCTGTCGTGTGAGACGCGCCTGGATGCGCCCGTGCCGTTGACCGGTCTGGATGCGCGCCCGGTGCGTTTCGGCGGCTGTGTGGACAAGGCGCAGATGCTGCATACGGTGGACGAATTCCTGAAATAATATGTAACGGACGGGAGACCCGTCCGCCGGGTCAGAACGCCGCGCTGCCCTTCTTGGTGAAGGTGCTGCAGAACGTCTCGTCCTTGCAGGTGCAGGTGCCCTGGGTGTTTTTGACCTGAATGTGGTCTGCGTGGCAGCGCTTGCCGTCCGCATTGTAGGCGCAGTTGGTCACGTCGCATGCGACGTTGTACTCGCAGCAGTCTTTGGTATGATCGCTCATGGTTTCTGCCTCCAGATCAGATTCCGGCATCCGCCGGTCGAATCTATTGTGTGCAGCCGGGCGTGGAATATACGGAGGAATGCAAATGGCATTGTATGCAATCGGCGACCTGCATCTGTCGCTGGGCGCAGATAAGCCCATGGACGTGTTTGGTGGACCGTGGGAAAATTATGTTGAAAAAATCAAACTTGGTTTTGCGTCCCTGCACGATGAGGATGTCTGCGTGCTCTGCGGCGATCTTGCCTGGGGCATGACCATGGAGCAGGCGCTGCCGGACTTTCAGTTCATTGAGGCTTTGCCCGGGAAAAAGATCCTGCTCAAGGGCAACCACGACTTCTGGTGGAGCACGGCCAAAAAGGCCTACGACTTTTTTGAGGCGCACGATATGCACACCATGGATATCCTCAATAATAATTGCTATTTCTATGGTGATTATGCCATCTGCGGCACACGCGGCTGGTTTTATGAGGAGGTCAAGGGCGAGGCGCATGACCGAAAGATCATGCTGCGCGAGGTCGGCAGATTGGAGACGTCGCTCAAGGCGGCTGGGGACAAGACGAAACTCGTCTTCCTGCACTACCCGCCGAAGTATCTCGGCTACGAATGTCCGGAGATTCTGGAGCTGCTCGATGTGTACCATGTCCCCCTGTGCTGCTACGGACACATCCACAGCCGCGGCTGCCGCAGCGCCTTTCAGGGCATATATCACGACACGGAGTTCCGGCTGCTGTCGGCGGATTACATTTCGTTTTGCCCGCGCAGGATCCTCCCGTGAAACAGGTGTTGATTTTAGGGCATGAATCTGTTATAGTATTTAGGCATGTTCTTTTCATGACAAATTTCACGTAAACAATGCACCCGGCGATAAATGATTAGAGGAGGAAACCCCAATGAACATCCAGAACATTGAAAAGAAAGAGAAAAATATGGCGACCTTTGAAGTGAAGGTCCCGGCCGATGTTTTTGACAACGCGGTCAACGACGTATATAAAAAGAACAAGAACCATCTCTTCGTGGCCGGCTTCCGCAAGGGCAAGGCTCCGCGCGCCGTCATCGAGGGTATGTACGGTAAGGAAGTGTTCTATCCGGACGCCATTGAGGCGCTGGCACAGGACGCGTTTGAGGCCGGTCGTGCCGAGTGCGGTTTTGAGTGCGTCGGTGCTCCGAGCCTGATCGACCAGCAGGTCACCGAGGACAAAGAGCTGATCTATACCTTCGAGGTTGGTATGTATCCGGAAGTTACGCTCGGCCAGTACAAGGGCCTTGAGGTTCCGCAGAACCATGAAGCGTTCGACGAGAGCAAGGTCGACGAGGAGATGCGCAACGTTCAGAAGCGCAATGCCCGTCTGCTTGATGTCGAGCGCGAGGCGAAGCTGGGCGACCATGTTACGATCGACTTTGCCGGTTTTGTTGACGGCGAGCAGTTTGACGGCGGCACGGCCGAGGATTATGACCTTGAGCTTGGCTCCAACACGTTTGTGCCCGGCTTTGAGGAGCAGATCATCGGCATGAAGGCCGGCGACGAGCGCGACGTTGTCGTCACATTCCCCGAGAACTACGTTGAGGCGCTGGCCGGCAAAGAGGCCACCTTCAAAGTCACCGTCAAGAGCGTCAAGGAGCCCGAGCTTCCGGAGCTGGACGATGAGCTGGCGAAGGACATCTCCGACTACGAGACCATCGCGGAGTACCGCGACCACGTCCGCGAGGATCTGGAGAAGGAGTTCACTGAGCAGCAGGAGTCCGATTACGCGACCCGTCTCATGAAGGCCGCCGTCGAGAACATGACCGTCGAGATCCCCGAGCCCATGATTCTGGCCAAGCTCGACGAGCAGCTGCGCAACTACATCTCCACCATGGGCATCAGCCCCGAGCTCACGCGTGAGCAGGTGCTCGCCTCCATGGGGCTGGACGAGAAGACCTTCCAGGAGATCATGCGTCCGCAGGCCGTGTTTGAGCTGCAGACCGATCTGCTGCTCGACGCGATCGTCAAGGCCGAGAACATCGAGCTCGACGAGGGCGAGCTTGACGAGACCTACAGCAAGATGGCCGAAGAGTACAAGATGGAAGTTGATCAGATCAAGCAGTACGTCGACGAGAAGATCATCGTTCTGGATATGAAGCGCCGCAAGGCTGCCCAGCTTATCCGCGACACCGCGGTGGACAAGGAGCCCGAGGTCAAGGAAGCGGCCGCTGCGGCCAAGGAAGAGGCAGCCGAGTAATTTCCCGAAAGCTGTTTGGATTCCGGGCAGAACGGTTATGCTCTCTTGGATAAGCGAAACATCGAAAGGAGCGTACCATGAGTTTAGTACCGTACGTTGTCGAGCAGACCTCCCGCGGGGAACGCTCGTATGACATTTTTTCCCGCCTGCTCAATGACCGCATCATCATGCTGTCCGAGGAGGTCAATGATACCACAGCCAGCCTGATCGTGGCGCAGCTGCTGTATCTGGAAGCACAGGATCCCGATAAGGACATCCAGTTTTATATCAACAGCCCCGGCGGCAGCGTGACCGCAGGCCTCGCCATCTATGACACCATGCAGTACATTAAGGCGGATGTTTCCACCATTTGTGTTGGCCTGGCGGCGTCGATGGGCGCATTCCTGCTTTCGTCCGGCGCCAAGGGCAAGCGTCTGGCGCTGCCGAATTCGGAGATCATGATCCATCAGCCCTCCGGCGGCAGTCAGGGCCAGTGCACGGACATTCAGATCCAGGCACGGCAGATCCTGCGCATCAAGGATCGCCTCAATCACATCCTCGCGGAGAACACCGGCAAGCCGGTCGAGACCATTGCCGAGGATTGCGAGCGCGACAACTTCATGACCGCGGAGGAAGCGCAGGCCTACGGTCTGGTGGACAAGGTCATTTATAAGCGATAATCTGTCAGGGGAGGGAACCGCCGTTCCCTCCCTGTTTCAAATGTAGAAAATGTGAGGTTTTTATGGCCAGAAATGACGAGAAAAAGAGCGTGCGCTGCTCTTTTTGCGGCAAACCGCAGTCGCTGGTAAACCGGCTCGTTGCCGGCAACGGCGTCTATATCTGTGATGAGTGTGTGCGCCTGTGCATGAGCATCATCGACGAGGGCTATCAGCCCGAGAGCGTCTCTACGGCGGAGGTCACCCTCCGGCGCGACCAGCTGCCGAAGCCGGCCGAGATGCGCGCCACGCTCGACGACTATATCATCGGCCAGGACCGTGCCAAGGTGGTGCTGTCCGTGGCGGTGTACAATCACTATAAGCGCATCCTGCGCGGCGATCAGGACAACGATGTCGAGCTCCAGAAGAGCAACGTTCTGCTGATTGGCCCGACCGGCAGCGGCAAGACGCTCTTTGCCCAGACACTGGCCAAGATGCTCGATGTGCCGTTTGCCATCGCGGATGCGACCACGCTCACGGAAGCCGGCTATGTCGGCGAGGACGTGGAGAACATTCTGCTCAAGCTGCTGCAGGCGGCGGACTTTGATGTCGAGCGTGCGCAGCGCGGCATTATTTATATCGACGAGATCGACAAGATCGCCCGCAAGAGCGAGAATACGTCCATCACGCGCGACGTCTCCGGCGAAGGTGTGCAGCAGGCGCTGCTCAAGCTCCTCGAGGGCACGGTCGCAAATGTCCCGCCGCAGGGCGGACGCAAGCACCCGCAGCAGGAGTTCATTCAGGTGGACACGACGAATATCCTTTTCATCTGCGGCGGCGCGTTTGACGGCGTGGACAAGATCATTGAGCGCCGCATGGACAAAAAGTCCATGGGTTTCGGCGCCGAGATCCAGAGCGCCAAGGAGCGTGACCTGACAGAGATCATGAAAAACGTGCAGCAGCACGATCTGCTGAAGTTCGGCATCATCCCGGAGCTGATCGGCCGTATGCCGGTCATCACGGCGCTGGCCAGCCTGAGCCGCGAGGACATGGTGCGCATCCTCAAGGAGCCCAAAAATGCACTGACCAAGCAGTATCAGGCACTGATGCAGTTTGATAATGTCGAGCTGGAATTTGAAGACAAAGCGCTGGGCAAAATTGCGGATAAGGCGATCGCGATGGAGATCGGTGCCCGCGGCCTGCGCAGCGTTATGGAAGGCGTCATGACGGACCTGATGTACTCCGTACCGTCGGACCCGACGATCGCCAAGATCACCATCACCGCAGCGAGCGTGGACGGCACGGAGCCGCCGCGTATCGAGCATCGGGAGCAGTGAGCGCCCCCGCGACCCCTGAGTGAAAGAGGAATCTGAATGGATAACACAACTTCTATGGACCATGAGGAATTCACCGACCGGCGCAGTCTGCCCATGATGGCACTGCGCGGCCTGACCGTGTTTCCGGGCATGATGCTGACCTTCGAGGTCGAGCGCAGTATGTCCGTTGCGGCGCTGAACATGGCCATGAGCGACGATCAGATCATCTATCTGGTTCCGCAGAAAGACATTGCGACGGACATTCCCACACCGGACGATGTGTATGGCGTGGGCACGGTCTGCCGCATCAAGCAGATGATGAAGCAGCCCGGTACCAAGACCATCCGCGTCATGGCCGAGGGCATCGAGCGCGGCCGGACGCTGGCCGTGCGCACGGACACGCCCTGCTTTGTTGCGGAGGTGGAGCCGCTTCCGGATGTGCCAGAGCGCACTTCTGCGCGCACCGAGGCGCTCATCCGCCACTGCTGCAACCTGTTTGATGCCTATGTCACCGCGTCGGGCAATATGGCGCCGGAGGCGGTCATCAGTGTACTCGGCAGCACGAACACGGCTTTTGTATCAAACTTTATTTCTCAGCACGTTTTCCTGCGCCCGGAAGAAAAGCAGGAGCTGCTGGAAGAAACGCGCCCGAGCCGGAGGCTGTCCAAGCTCTCGAAAATGCTGCTGCATGAGACGAGCGTGCTCAGTCTGCAGCACCAGCTGGAGGAAGCGGCGCAGGACCGTCTGAACCAGACGCAGCAGGAGTATCTGCTGCGTGAGCAGATGAAGATCATTCAGGCGGAGCTCGGCGAGTCCGATGATCCGGATTCCGAGAGCGCGGCCTATCGGGAAAAGATCCTTGCCCTGCACCTGCCGGAGGAATCCGAGCAGCGTCTTCTTAAAGAGGTCGACCGGCTCAAAAAGCAGCCGTTCGGCTCGTCCGAGGCGTCTGTCATCCGCAACTATCTGGACATTTGTCTCGAACTGCCGTGGAACACACGTACTGAGGAGCGGCTCGATGTGCGCGCCGCACGCGAGGTGCTTGATGCCGAGCACTTCGGCCTTGAGAAGGTGAAGGACCGCATCACGGAGTATCTGGCCGTGCGCCAGCTCGCGCCCGATGTCAAGGGCGGTGTGCTGTGCCTCGTCGGCCCTCCGGGCACCGGCAAGACGAGCATCGCCATGAGCATCGCTCACGCCACGAACCGCAAGCTCTCGCGCATCTCCCTCGGCGGCGTGCACGACGAGGCGGAGATCCGCGGCCACCGCAAGACGTATGTCGGTGCCATGCCTGGCCGCATTATTAACGGCCTGACGATTGCCGGCAGCATGAATCCTGTCATGGTGCTTGACGAGATTGATAAGCTCGGCAGCGATTACCGCGGTGATCCGTCGTCGGCGTTGCTGGAAGTGCTGGATGCTGAGCAGAATGACCACTTCCGGGATAACTTTATGGAGATCCCGGTCGATCTCTCGGACGTGTTTTTCATCCTGACGGCCAACACCCTCGATACCATCCCGCGCCCGCTGCTGGATCGTATGGAGGTCATTCAGCTCTCGAGCTATACCGATGAGGAAAAGCTCCAGATCGCAAAGCAGCACCTGCTGCCCAAGCAGCGCAAAAAGCACGGCCTCAAGCCGTCGCAGCTGCGTGTGAGCGATGATGCGATCCGTGAGATCATCACGCTCTACACGCGCGAATCCGGTGTGCGCGTGCTCGAGCGGAATCTTGCCGCCGTCTGCCGCAAGACGGCCAAGCGCATCGCGCTCGGTGAGTGCAAGAGCGTACAGCTGCGCGCAGGCAGCGTGGCTAACTACCTCGGCCCCGCGCGCTTTGAGCCGGAGCATATCTATGCGCAGGATGAGGTCGGCCTCGTGCGCGGTCTTGCATGGACGTCTGTCGGCGGGGAAGTGCTGGATGTCGAAGTTGCCGTGCTCGACGGTACCGGCAAGCTGGAGTTGACCGGCAACCTCGGCAACGTCATGAAGGAGTCGGCGCAGGCTGCCGTTACCTATATCCGCAGCCGCGCGCAGATGCTCGGCATCGACCCGGAGTTTTATAAGAAGAAGGATATCCATATCCACTTCCCGGAGGGCGCCATCCCGAAGGACGGCCCGTCGGCCGGTATTACGATCTGTATTGCGGTCATTTCCGCGCTTACGAATACGCCGGTCCGCCGCGACCTTGCCATGACGGGCGAGATCACGCTGCGCGGCCGCATCCTGCCGATCGGCGGCCTGAAGGAAAAAACGATGGCTGCCATGCGCATTGGCATTACGACGGTCATCATCCCGCGCGAGAATGAAAAGGATCTCGAGGAGATTGACCCGACCGTGCGCAGTGCACTCAAGTTTGTCACGACCGACCATGTGGATAAGATCCTGGATGTCGCGTTCGGCCGCCGTTTTGCCGCGGCGGTCAAGGGGGCACACAAGGACGCGCACGGCGACGCGTCGAATGTGAATCTGCGCCAGTGAGGTGACTGCTATGGCGACACTGAACCTGAATAAGGCGGAGTTTCTCAAGTCTGCCGTCAGCCCTGCGGGCTTTCTCGCGGCTGATCTGCCGTGCATTGTCTTTGCCGGTAAGTCGAATGTCGGCAAGTCCTCGGTCATCAACCGGCTGCTCAACCGCAAGAATTTTGCCCGCGTTGGCTCTCAGCCCGGAAAGACTGTCCATGTGAATTATTTCTGCATTGACGGCCGGGCGTACTTTGTCGACCTGCCGGGCTACGGTTATGCCAGCGTTGCCAAGACGGAGCGTGCACGCTGGGGCAAGCTCATGGAGGACTTTTTTGCGGATCCGGAGCGCATCACGCTTGGCGTCATGATCGTGGATGCCCGCCACAAGCCCACGGCGGACGATGAGACGATGGCGGCATGGTTTCATTCCACCGGCTGCCCGATGGTCGTTGTAGCCAATAAGTGCGATAAGCTCAAAAAGTCGGAGATCGAGCCGAATCTTGCGCGCATCCGTGCAACCCTGCTGCTGCCGGATGATGCGGTGCTCCTGACGTTTTCGGCGGAAAAGGGCATCGGCCGCGAGGCGCTGCTCGGCGAGATCTTTCGTGCCATTGGATAATCCCCGTGCAGAGCGTGCATTCGCGCGCTCTTGTAGGTTTGTCAAACATATTGGACAGAGAACTCTGCAGGGGAGAGCCAGTGGAGGGGCCTCATAGGTAAGCTGTTGGAGCGACGGTTGTGGACCGCAAGCTGCTTTGCGAAATCGTTCAGAGAATAGAAGGCGTGGCAG
>DBFWVW010000002.1:0-18254 GCA_048217285.1 Oscillospiraceae bacterium | reverse complement strand
CTGCCACGCCTTCTATTCTCTGAACGATTTCGCAAAGCAGCTTGCGGTCCACAACCGTCGCTCCAACAGCTTACCTATGAGGCCCCTCCACTGGCTCTCCCCTGCAGAGTTCTCTGTCCAATATGTTTGACAAACCTACATATTCCATTTCCAGAAATAAAAAAAGCAGGCAGCACCGGCTGCCTGCTTTTTCATGTGCACGTTCAAGCGTTCTTCTCGAGGTAATCCACAACCTTGCGGACAGTGGTCAGCTCGGCCACTTTCTCGTCCTCGATCGTGATGCCGAAGGCATCCTCAATCGACATGACCAACTCCACGACGTCGAGCGAATCCGCGCCGAGATCATCCGCGATGTTGGTGTCCATGGTGATGGTGTTTTCGTCCACTTCAAACTGATGGGCGAGCAGTTGTCTCACTTGTTCGAACATAATACTGTTCCTCCTAAATCTCTCGTCAGCTCCACTCACGACTGACCGGTTTGTTGCTGGTACGCTGCGGCTTCTCATAGGAAACCACAACGCGGCGGTTCGGCTCGGTACCGGTCGAACTCGTCGTCACACCCTCGTAATCCTGCAGCGCCGTATGAATGACGTGGCGCTCGTAGGAATTCATCGGCTCAAGCGCCATGCTGCGCTTGTACTTGATGGCCTTGGCAGCCATCTTCTCCGCCAGACGCACGAGCGACTCCTCGCGCTTGGCGCGGTAGCTCTCGGCATCCACACTGATGTGCATATGCTTATCGCTGCCGCGGTTGACGGCGTAATTGGTCAGGTGCTGGATCGCGTCGAGCGTTTCGCCGCGGCGGCCGATGACCGCGCCCATGTTGCTGCCGGACAGATTCACGTTCACGCCGCCATTCTCACGCGCGGTGATCTCGATCTCCGCCTGAATGCCCATGTGCTCGAGCAAACCGCTGACGAACGCACGAATACGCGCATAGCTCTCCGGCTCGTCCGCTGCCGCTGCGGGCGCGGCAGGAGCGGCAGTGGACTGCTCCTGCGCGGCAGCCGGAGCTTCGGCAATGGCCTCAGGCTCCTCATCCGGTGCCTCATACTGCACACGGACGACCGCAGGGCTGGCGCCGATGCCGAGGAATCCGGACTTGGCGCGCTCCACGATCTCAACGGAAACAGCATCCCGGTCAAGACCAAGCTCCTCGAGCGCGGCGGCAATCGCCGCCTCCTCCGTCTTGCCGGACTTTTCCAGTGTTTTTAACATCATTCAGTACTCTCCTGTTTTCCTTCGGAGGCTTCGGATACCGGCTGCTCCGCCTGTGGAGCGGCGGTCGTCTCCGTTTCATAATGATCCCGCGCATAGGCGCGGCCACGCGCATAGCGGCGGTTGCCGACCTGGGACTCCGGCACAGCCGCCTGCTCGATACCGAGACGCTCACGGCGTGCAGCGCGCTCTTCACGCACGACCGCGGCCTTGCGCTCGTCATCCTTCTGCTTCTGGCAGGCCTGGAGCTTCTTCTTGCTGGTATTGGGGTTGACAACGGTCTCGCCGGCAGCTTTCAGACGCTCGGTCTCGAGGCGCTTACGCTCAAGCTCCGCATCGCGCTCTTTTTCGCGCGCGATACGCTCAGCGTCGAGCTTATCGAGCTGTTTGTTGAAAACCTTCGTCAGGCTGACATCACGCAGGATGCCGAGGATGCTGTTGACGATCCAGTAAATGCCCAGAGCGGCCGGCATCGTGTAGCAGATCCACAGCGACACGAGCGGCATCATGATCATCATAGTCTTGTTCGTGGCAGCAGTCTGCTGCTGGTTGGTAGCGGGCTGCGGCGTCATCGACGTGCTGATCTTCATGGACAGCCACGACAGCACGGCCGAGACGATCGGGATCAGGAACAGACCCAGAGCCGGAAGCCAAACGGCTGAGTTGCTCCAGTCAAACGTCCAGATCTTGAACGACGGCTGCTGACCCATGTTCAGGCCGATGAACGAATAGTCAATATCCAGCAGCTTACCGGAGAAATCACCAACTGCGGCAGTCACATCGTTCCAGTGCTGGTGGATCAGGTCGGCGATCTGGATCTCCTGATAGGCAGACTTCGTCTGCGCGACGTAACCTGCGTTGGTCGTGACCCAGTCGGTCAGCTGCGTGACAGCTTCCGCGCTCAGCCCCATCATCTTCGTCAGCGGCTGACGGATGACGCTGTAGAGCGCAATCAGGATCGGAAACGGGATCAGGCTCCAGAGGCAGCCGGACATCGGGTTGATCTTCTCTTCCCGATAGAGCTTGGCCATCTCTTCATTGAGCTTTTGCTGGTTTCCCTCGTGCCGGCGCTGAAGCTCCGCAATTCGCGGCTGGAGGCGGCTGGTACGCATCATGCTCTTCTTGCTCTTGGCCATGAACGGAAGCAAAATCAGGTTCACGACGACGCCGAAGAGGATGACCGCCCAACCATAGCTGCCGGTCAGCTCATAGAGTGCTTTGAGCAGCCAGGCAAAGGGTGCAGTAATCCAGGACATAAGACGACTCCAATTCTTAAATTCTTAGGATTTCCCGGTCATGGCACCGGGTCATAAAATTCATGCTCACCCGTATGGAAGGGGTGGCATCGACATATGCGCTTGACGGCCAGCCACGAGCCCTTGAGCGCTCCGTATTTCTGCAGAGCCTCGAGCGCATATTCTGAGCAGGTCGGAATGAACCGGCAGCAGGGCGGTTTGAGCGGCGAGATATACTTGCGGTAAAACTTCACCAGCGCAATGAGCAACCGCTTCATACGCCGTCATCCCCTTCCACCAGCAGGCCAAGCTGGGCGCACGCCGACAGGAATGCCGACTCCAGCTGATGATAGTCTGCCGTGCACGCGCGCACGCGCGACACAACGACCAGATCATACCCGCGCACGATCTGCCGCTCATGCAGGCGATAAATCTCCCGCAGACGGCGGCGGATGCGGTTGCGCACAACGGCATGGCCGACTTTGTTGGACACGGTGTAACCGATGCGGCTGCGGCCAGCGCGGTTTTTCCGGCAGTAGACCACCAGATACGCATTGGCGCAGCTTTTGCCCTTCGAGTACAGACGCCGGAATTCATAGTTTTGTTTGATCGTGCTGGTAAATTCCAAAGGTCTCACCCGATCCTCTCTCCAATACAGATCCCATAGATATGCCTTTAGGGCGGAAAGATCCCGCCCTGAAAAACATGATTAAGGAGTCTGCCTGCTCACGCGCAGCAACTCAGTAGCTGAGATGCTTTCTGCCCTTCGCTCTGCGGCGGGACAGCACCTTGCGGCCGTTGGCGGTCGCCATTCTCTTGCGGAAGCCGTGCTCTTTTTTGCGCTGAAGCTTCTTGGGCTGGTAGGTACGGAACATGGTGTTTTCTCCTTTCAATCATACTCAACAGCGGCTTACGCCGCCGTAGTTGGCAAAAAGTATCCGGCGCCAGACGACTGACGCCGGATACATATTATACACTATGGAATTTCTCCCTGTCAACCATTTTTCGCGGCCGCAGCACTGCGCAGATCCTCACCGGTGATATACTTTTTCAGCGGCTTCCACAGCAGCGCGCCGATCACGAGCACGAGCACCATGTCGATGAGCATGAAGCTGCCATTATACAGCGCCGAGTAGAACCACGGCGTCGTCATCGTCAGTCCAAAGAAGGACTCAGGCATATACTCGGCCCAGACCGTTGCGCCGACGACATAATGCACGAGAAAACGCGCCACGCTGCCGACAACCGTACCAATGAAGAATCCGCCCTTCATCTTCGAGCACGCGCCGGCAAAGCCGAGCGCCGTGAACGCGAGCAGATAGTCGCCGATGAGCGACTGCCACGTCCAGGCATACGTACTGCTGAGCAGCACCTGCAGGATGCTGAAGGCAAAACTCGCGAGCATACCGGGGCCGAAGCCCCAGCGGGCACAATACAGAAAGATCGGAAGCATCTCGATCGTGATGGAGCCGCCCTGCGGAAGCTCATAGAGTTTGAGATAGCTCAGAACCTGGGCAAGGGCGATGAAAATCGCGCCCTCACACAGCGCGCGCAGGCGCAGATGGGATTTGCTTTGGGTCATGTTGTTTCCTCCTCAAAGAAAAAACTGCATTGCCGAAACAATGCAGTTCATAGAAAACGATAGAATATGAATTTCGTTTCCTACGCCGGCATTATCCGGATCAGGTCTGTGGGTATCGAGCTTCCATTCACTCGTCTCAGCCGGGAATAACCCAGCCCCCCAATGGTACGTAGCTATTTATACACGATGGTTTACGAATTGTCAAGTCCTTGTCTGCGCGGCGGCGCATAAACATCCGCTACGGCCGCGAGCGTGTTCTGCATCTCCTGCCGGACCGACGGCGGCGAGAGGATCTCCACCTCGGTGCCGAAGCCAAACAGCCAGGCATAGAACTTCGGACTCGTGACCACGTTCAGCGCAACTGTGAAATGCTCCGGCCCATCAGCGACCACGATCACTTCCTTGCCGAAGCGGTCAAGCACCGCGCCGACCAGATGCTTGGCAAAGCGCAGCCGCACCGTCTGCTCTTCCCCGCTAAACATACTGAACACTTTTTTGGAATACGCCGACAAATCCAGCTTCGAAAGGTCCGCCGTGCCCTCGCGGGGCGTCTCCAATGCGGAGATATCCGTCATCTTATCCACGCGGTAATGCTTGCGCAGTTCCGCCTCGGCATCCCACGCCAGCAGGTAGTAATTCTCATTATCCCACATCAATGCCAGCGGGCTGACAACGTAAAATGCGCCCTCCTTCCGGTAGCGGCGCTGTTTGGAGATCGTGTATTCAAAATAGTGAAAGCGGATCTGCCGGTCCCGGGAAATGGCATCGGCGATCTCATCCACATTATAATAGACACTCTCATTCATACTCTTGACGCGGCCGCGGACATAGACCTGCCGCTGCAAGAGCTGTGCATCGTAGATGCTGGCGAGGCTTTCGATCTTTTTGATGAGGGCCAGCGTCTTTTTGTGCGTGATGAATTTCGATGACTGCACGCTGTCGACCAGCAGCTTGAGCTCCGGCACTTCAAATGTGCGCGAGCCGACGTAATACCCGGTTGTCTTGGTCTTGGTCTGCACAATGTCCATCCCGAACGTGCGCAGCGCCTCCAGATCTCCGTAAATGCTCTTGCGCTCAGCCGATATTCCGTGCTGCGCAAGCTGTGCGATCATCTCCGGCACGGTCATCGGATGGCGCTCATCCGTCTGCTGCAGCAGGATCTCCATCAGGTACAGCAATTTTAATTTCTGATTCGGTGATTTTGGCATAATTCTCCCTTTTCTTCATTTCCGCAACATGGACATGATTGAATTTTACCACAAAAAACCTGCGCAAAAAAGTACACGTGCACAAATCGCACGATTTTCGGCATAATTTACGCTATTCACTCCGCAGCGGCGGACACCGGCAGCAAAATTTCATCCAGATTATCCAAACGAAACCGCCGCGCATCCAAATGATGCTGTGCGGCCCGATCAACGCTGCACTTCTCATTCAAGCTTCAGCCAGCTAACCGATCCACCTATCCTACATTTTAAGCACCGTTTCCGTGTTTTCTAGATGATAGCAAATTGAAAGTCCAATAATCAGGACTCTCGACATAAAAACCGAAAAGTTTTACACGGGCCTGAAATTGTGCACGCGCAAGTTTTCGGGAAATCTCACAGAGCGCAACCATAAGAAAAAGCGGGCGGCGCTGCTGCGCCGCCCGCACACACTTTATGCTGCGTGGATCATTTCTTTACATTCTTACAAAACTCCATCAGGATCGTCGCGACCTGCTCACGGGTCGCGCTGCCCTGCGGGTTGAGGTATCCGCGGCTTTCTTCTGCTCGGCTGTCAGCTCCACCAAATCTGTCAGACTGTGCGAGAGCAGCACTTCATCGGCAGATGTCACCAAGCCGTCACCATTGAGGTCGCCAAGCAAATACTCCGTCTCCCCGCACACGATGCACACCCCGTCCTGATAGGTATGTCCTTTGGCAGGAATCGTCTCCTGCGTGACCGCACCGCAATCCAGACACGTCACAGTTCGCAGTCCGTCTTCCGTACAGGTTGCGGCATGTTCCTCGGTTTTTGTGTGCGTATGGCTGCACGGAGCCGCCTCGCCCACACGGAAAGTGCTCTCCTCCGTGGTCACCAGTGCCTCATCCTCCCGGCCGGGATAGGAGGCCAGTTCCGTCACCGTGAGCCGGAAGCGGTAATCTCCGGCCATGAGCGTCTGAAACTGCAGCGCGCTGCTCAGCTCACTGCCGGCAAGCGTATATAAATCCGGTCATACCCTGTCAATTGCATTTCAAATCTGTATCCGATTTCCTCTCGGCGTGCTGCGAGCCATGGCGCAAAAATCCCCCGCCGGTCGTACCGGCGGGGGATCACTTTCAAGATTTATTTCCCGGGTGCAACTGCCACTGCGCGCCAGGCGCGCAAACGGGCCGAGCCCACGTCGATCAGCCAGACAAGCAGGACAAAGCCGAGGAAAATCGCGCTGATATCATTCCATGCGTACTGGTTCATGGCAAAGATGAGCGGCGCGCCGATACCGCCGGCGCCGACAAGGCCGAGTACGGACGCCTCGCGAATATTGACGTCGAACCGATAGAGCACAGCCGAGGAAAACGCCGGGCCGAGCTGCGGCAGCACCGCGTAATGGATGCGCGGCAGCAGGGAGACACCCATGGCACGCAACGCGTCGTAGGCACGAAAATCCAGAGACTCGATTGCCTCAGTGAAGCGCTTGCTGAGCAGGCCGATGCTGCACACAGCCAGCGTCAGCACACCGGTGAACGCGCCGGGGCCGGAGACGCGGATGAAGATCAGCCCATAGATCAGAAATGGCACCGAGCGGATCGCCGCGATCATCACCCGGAACAGCAGCGCCACCGGGCGCGGCAGCAGCTTCGGTGTGCTCAAAAACGCCAGTGGCACCGCAAGCAGCGCGCCGAGGCCGGTTCCGGCCAGCGCGATGCCAACCGTTTCGAGCAGCAGCCAGCCGAGACCGTCCTTGCCTGTGCCAAAGAAAAAGCTCCAGTCCGGATGCAGCATTCCTTTGCCCATCGCCGCAAGCACGCTCTTGCTCGTGTGCGCCAGATCCGGCGGATCGATGCCCGCCGTGCAGACGACCACACACACCAGCACCACCGCCCAGAGCACACGCTTTGCCCTGCGCGGGACATTGCGCTCACCACGGATGATGCGCCCGAGCACGTGACTGAGCCACTCGATACAGCAGACGGTCACAAACAGGCACACGAGGATCACGCCGACGCGGCCGTATTCCCGCCACGAGATCTTTTCATTGAGCAGCAGACCGATGCCGCCGGCCCCGACATAACCGAGGATAGCACTGTGGCGCACATTCGTCTCGAGCAGATAAAGCGCATTCGTCAGGTAGCCCGAGGCGATCTCCGGAACGACGGCGCGCGCATAGGCGCGCGCCGGGGACGCGCCCATGGCGCACAGCGCGCGATAGGGCGCGAGCGTCAGCGTTTCAATGTCCTCATACGTCAGGCGCGCCATGACGGCCAGCGTGAAGAGCGTGATGGCGACGGTGCCGGAAAAGGTGCCAAGGCCCAACAGGAATGTTGCCAGCAGTGCAAGGATCAGCGCCGGAAACGAGCGCAGCACCTGCACCAAAAACCGCAAACCCCTGCGCACCGGCGCCGGGCACGGCAGATTGGCTGCGCACAGCGGCGCAAGCGCCAGTGCCAGCAGCACACCCAACGCCGTGCCGGTGGCCGACATACGCAGCGTGGCCAACAGCGGCGAGACGATCGCAGACAGGTAGCTCCAGTCCGGCGGAAAGAGCTGCGTAACGATATCGCGCAGGTGCGCCCGACGCGCCCAGAACACCGCCGGGTCGCACCCCGTCAGCCAGAACGCCAGCGCAAACAGCGCGAGCACACCGAGTGCCCATGCCAAGCGTTTTGCGCGCGCACGCGTCATAGCGCAGCCTCGCTTTCCACGCCGCCGTAGATGCGCGTCAAGTCGGCATCCGTCACAGCAGCAGGCGCGCAGTCGAGCGCGATCCGCCCGGCGCACAGGCCCAAAAGCCGGGTGGAAACCGCCCGGCTCTGGTCGAGATTATGACTGTTCATGAGGATGGCGACACCCTCCGTGCGCTGAATGTCCTGCAGCAGCGTCAGGATCTGCCGGCCGGTGACCGGGTCAAGCGAGGCAACCGGTTCATCCGCCAACAGCAGTGCCGGTCTGCGCATGAGCGCCCGCGCGATGGCGACGCGCTGCTTTTGTCCGCCGGACAGATTGCAGACCAGCTCATCGCACTTGTCCGCCAGGCCGACACGCGCCAGCAGTCGCTCTGCCTCAGCAATCTGTGCGCGCGAAAACAGGCCCATCAGTGCCGCCGGCAGCGCCATATCCGGCAGACAGGCATCGAGCACATTCTGCCGGCAGGAAACCGGTTCCACCAGTGCGAAGTCCTGATAAATGGTGCCAATGCGCTTTTGCACGGCGCGCTTGGCGCGTCCGCGCGCGCGGGAAAACGGCCGCCCGTCGATGCACACCTCCCCGCCGTCGCACGGCAGTGTGCCATTGAGAATGCGAAACAGCGTCGTCTTCCCGGCGCCGGATGGGCCGATAACAGACACGAACTCTCCGGGTTCAAGGCCGAAGGAGACATCCGTCAGCACTTGCGTCTGCCTGCCAAAGCACTTCCTGATATGCGCAGCTTCCAGCAGCATGGATTTACTTTCCGGCGGTCTTGAGCATGGCCTGTGCGTCACGCTCGCCGTCATAGTCTGAATCCTTACCCCATGTGTAACCGACCTGACTGAAGACGCTGATGATCTCCTTGCCCTCGTCGGTCTGTGCGATCTCAATGAACGCCTCGCCGAGCGCCTTGCGGAAATCCTCGTCCGCCATGAGGTCGGACGTCTTGCTATAGGCGATCATATCATTGTAGATGCCCTCGGTCACACCGATGATGCCGGTCTGCTCGACCATGGGTGCCGTACCGCCGAGCTTTTCCTGCCAGATCGGGGCATTCTTGATACGGATATGGCCGTAGGAGACCATCACGTCCGCCTGACCGGTGGCCAGACGCGCAAGCGACGTGCTGTGCGAGTCAGACTGCACCACGTGATCCAGATCCGCGATGGTCTTGCCGTAGTGCTCCTGCAGCCAGAGGCTCGGATAAATGTAGCCGGATGCGGACGTCGGAGCGAGCACGGACCAGGTCGCGCTGTTGAGATCGTCCCACGTCAGCTCCTCGCCGGCGTTGACCTTTGCCAGCAGTTCCTGCCCCTTCGCACTCGGGCCGGCCAGAATGATCGAGCGATAGTAGGTCGTCATGTCCTGCGTGTTTTCCTCAATCGTGCCGTCGTTCCAGTCAGCCGGGTTCGTGGAGTCCTTGTTGATGCCGTAGCGCAGTGCAGTCAACAGCACGTCGCAGTCATCGGAAAACAGGACATAGTTGCCGCCGGAGATGAAGCCGATGTCCGCACTGCCGGCGCTGAGCGCTTCGCCCACGGCAGTGTAGCTTGTGCCGACGGTCATGTCGATGCGCTGTACGTCGTAGCCCTTTTCCAGCAGCTTTGCCTTGAGCAGCGCCTCAAGCGGTTCGGTCGCCGTCGTGATCTGATCGGCATCCGCATAGGGGGAAAACGCGATCTTCAAGCTCTCGATCGTCTTTGTGCCGCCGGCTGTTCCGGCATCCTTCTGGCCGCAGCCGGCCAGCAGACCGAGCGCCATGACCAGAGACAACATCATTGCCACTACTTTTTTCATGTACATACCCTCCAGATTTTTTCTTTCCGACGGCCGCAGGCATAAAAAAGCGGCATATGCAGCGCTGCATATACCGTACCTGACGACCGGCAGACGCTGAGAATCCGCCCTTTCGGACGGATTTGGCCGGTCGATCCTCACTGGAATCCTCTCAACCCGGAACACGGGCTCCCTCGCGATCTGGTTTCGTCATCCTTATTTCTGTTGAGCGCGGCGCCAGGGCGCTCCCCCTTTCACCGCATTCCGGAAACCATCGACAGCTTACCACACTGCCCCGGAGAATGCAAGTAGTTTGTAAAGATTGCGTAAAGTTTTGAAGGAAAAAGCGGCAGCAAACCGTTTCGTTTCTTTATATTGCCGCCTCCTGTGTGATCTCATGAGATAAAAAAATCCGTCACTCCGGAAAGCTGGTGCGGATGCAGAGGTTTCCGTCACGGAGCTCGGCCGCGATGCGCCCGCCCATCTTCTCTGTGAGCAATTTTGCGATGGACAGGCCCAGCCCGGTCGAGCCGCTCGCCGTTTCCACGGTGAAAAAGCGGTCAAAGAGCTGGTTTGCCTGCACACGGCTGAGGTTTTGCGCATGATTGGCGAACGTGATCTCGCCGTCCGACATCAGCGTGACGGCCAGATCACCGGCGGAATACTTGGCAGCGTTGCTCAGGATGTTGTCAAACACACGCCGCAGCGCGGCGCTGTCCAGCACGCGCATGACCGTGCACGCCGGCAAATGGATGTCCGGCCGGATGCCGCGCGCGGAAAACACACTGTAAAATCCCGCCAGGCTCTGCTCCAGAGCGCCGTTCAAGCTGACAGGCTCCGGTGTCAGTTCCTCCGCTTTGGATAGGATAACGGAGTATTGAAACAGTTCCTCTGACAGGCTGCGCATGGCATTGGCACGCTCGCGAATGATGGCAAGGTAGCGCTGCGACGCGTCCGAATGCGGCTCCTGCTCCAGCAGATCCAAATACCCGCAAATGGCCGTCAGCGGTGTGCGCAGATCGTGGGAAACGTTCGTGATCGCAGCCTTGAGTCCCGCGTCGCCGTGCCGCAGACGCAGGCGCTCGCCACGGAGCGCCTGCAGCTGTGTGTTGATCCGGACGGCCAGTGCGCGGACTGCCCGGTCGCCGGTGGAAATGGAGATACACGTGTTCGTGTCGGTGTGCAGTTTTTCTTCCAGTTCCTGCGCCACCTCGCGGAGCGCGCGGTGCAGCGACAGCAGGTATCCGGCCATCACCAGCACCGTGAGCGCGAGCGCTCCGATCAGCACGTACTGCCAAATCTCCATTCTGCATTCCTCATTTCAGATCTATGCGCTTAAATGTGACAAGTCCGACAGCGCTCATCAGCAGGACGATGCCTGCAGACACGCACAGCGAACCCACCGGGTGCGTCAGCTCCTGATCGGCCAGCAGGATGGCCTGCCCGGACGGCAGCGTGTCAACCAGAAACCGGTAGACCATCCGCAGCGTGCCGCCAACATAGTCAGGGTTCGGCTGCGCTTCCCCAACCTCAATACCGTTTTCTGTGATGACTGCCGCCGTCTGGAACTCCGGCTCGCAGAGTGCATTGTAGAATGTGCTGCTCACACCGATCATCAGCAAAAAGATCAGCACCATCACCACGGCGACCGCACGGCCAGAGCACAGCATACCCAGCAGCGTCATTATGGCAGCGTTCGCCGCCGTCAGCAGCAGGAGCACCGCCGCGTTCAGCAGCAGCAGCTGCCCGACCGGCGCAGTGAACCAGCCGAACCGGAGAATACCGACTACGGTGCCGAGCGCCCACGCCATCAAAATGGCGAAGCAGCCCAATATGACCGTGACCAGAAACGCTGCGTAAACCGTCCGGCGGGAATGACCGGCGATAAGCTTGCTGCGCAGCGTCCCGTCCTGATATTCTGCGCCCAGAAACAAACCGGCAAACGCCGCCTGAAACACCGGCAGGACGGGAATGATTTGAGACACAGCCTCGTCAAGCGTACATATCTGTTCGTTCCCGGCGCCGATCTTCAGCAGAGACACGACCATCAGCACGAAGGTGCACGCCATGCACAGCCACAGCATCTTGCTCCTGCGCAGGCGGAAAATGTTTACTCTGAGCAGTTTACGCATGCCGTTCACCTCCCACGAGGTTCATATAGAAGCTCTCAAGACTCTCGTCCTGCTCCCGGAGACTGCAGAGGATGCAGCCCTGCTTTTCGAGCAGGCCGACCAGCCGTGTGATTTCCACATCGGAATAAATATCCGCGCTGAAATCGTCTACAACGCTGTACCGGATGCCCATATCATCGAGCACGCGCACCAAAGCCCGGATGTCGCTCACTTCCACACGGACACGCTTGCTGCAGCACTGCTCAAGCTCGGCGGCGCTCATTTCGCGGAGCATGCGCCCGCCGTCGAGAAAGCCGTAGTGCGTGGCGAGGCGGGCCAGCTCGTCAAGAATGTGGCTGGAGATGAGTACGGTGATGCCGCGCTCGCGGTTGAGCTTCAAGATCAGCTCACGCATTTCAATGATGCCCTGCGGGTCAAGCCCGTTGACCGGCTCGTCGAGCACGAGAAAGTCCGGGTCGCCCGCCAGCGCCACGGCAATCCCCAGGCGCTGACGCATACCGAGGGAGAAATCCTTCGCTTTTTTCTTGCCGGTGTCGTGCAGTCCGACCAGACGCAGCAACTCCGGCGCATCGCTCATAGACGGCACGCCCAGCACGAGATACTGCTGGCGGATATTCTCCTCCGCCGTCATGTCCGGATAGATGGACGGTGTTTCCACCACCGCGCCCATTCTGCGGCGGCAGCGGAGGATGCCTGCGTCCGTATTTTTGACGCCGTAAAGCGTGAAGCTGCCGCCGCTCGGCTCCTGCAGGCCGCAGATGAGCCGGATGAGCGTGGTCTTGCCGGCACCGTTGCGCCCGACAAAACCGTAAATAGCCCCTTTGGGGATGTGCATCGTCACACCGCTGAGTGCTGTGAAATTTCGGTAGCGCTTGCTCAGCGCATTCGTTTCCAGAACATATTCCATGAATCTGTACCTCCTTTGGTTCGATGACCTCAGTCTATCGGGCAAAGGTTGTGCAGGCGGTTAAGACAACCGTTGAGAAAGCGTTGAGATCACACACGCAGCCGAAAGCCGATGCCCCAGACCGCCTCAATATTATCCCGGCCCGTGGCCGCGCGCAGTTTTGCGCGCAGGTGGCTGATGTGCGTTTTCAGGGAGCTTCCCGTGCAGTCCGGCGTGTCCGAACTGATGCGGTCGAGCAGCACGGACTTTGCCAGCACCTGACCGGGATTTTGCATCAGCAGCTTGAGCAGCGCATACTCCGTGCGCGTCAGCGTGACCGGTACGCCGGCAGCGCGGACCTCATGGGAAACCGTGTTCAGCGTCAGATCACCGCAGGTATAGACCGCCGCCAGCAGCTCTTTGGTGTCAAAGGGCTTCGTGAGATAGTCAGCCGCACCGCCGAGTAGCAGCGCCACCTTGTCCTGCACGGCAGCCTTGGCGCTGACGACAATCACCGGGAGGCCCTGCAGCTGCGGCAGGACCTCCTCGCCGGTCAGGCCCGGCAGCATCAGATCGAGGAGAACCAGATCCGGCCGACGATTTTTGAGCAGCAGCAATGCCTCCGTGCCCGAATAGGCACGCTGCACCGCATAGCCCGCCCGCGCCAGAACTTCCTGTTCCAGATCGCCGATGGCTGCGTCATCGTCTACGATCAGTATGGTCTGCATAGGTCTCCCCCTTCTTGCGTCACCGGTTTTGTCCGGTCACTTCAAAGCGCCGTCGCCGCCCATGAGCGCGGTCATTTCCTCGATGCGCTCAAGCGGGAACGGCGGCGCGCACAGCGGCTTCATGGCAATGCTCATGAGCTTCATGGGATTGTCGTCCGCCGCCACACGGTTGGAGCTGAGCGCTCCACAGCGTCTGCAGCGGTGGATGATGGCCCACTCGCCGTTTTTGCGCACCCAGACCGCCACCGGATCCATGATGCCGCCGCAGTCGGCGGCACGGTCGCCGGGCCCGACATCGACGTGCAGGCTGCACAGGCAGTTCGGGCAGTGGTTGCGGTGGTCGCTGCCGGCGGCTTCCGGCGTTACGAGCCGGTCGCAGACCTTGCAGGTAAAGCTGCCGCGGCAGGCGTGGGTCTTGTAATAATCTTTTTCGAATGTTTTGCGTTTATTTTTGCGGTTCATAAACAGTCCTCCGGAAGATGTGTCCATCAAAGCCTTCGGGAGGAACGGCGTGTGTGAGATTTGCCGGTCTCCCGGTCAGCCCACACGCTCCAGTAAAAATGCGTTATGTTTCAAAAAATATCTCCTTATGTTGGGTAATAATGATAAGTGTGTCGTTTGTATGTTCTTGTGCACGAGCGCCCAAAAGCGGCTCGTGGCTCACCGCACCTGCTCGAGTGCGTCCACGTCTCCCGCCTGAATGGCAGAAATGTGACGCCGGATGATCTCGGCATCCCAGTCCCACCAGCGCAGCGCCTGCAGCCGGGCGATGGTGTCCGCGTCGAAGCGGGTGCGGATGGGTCTGGCCGGCACACCGCCGACGATCGTATACGGCGGCACATCCTTCGTCACGACGGCGCGCGTTGCGATAACGGCGCCGTCGCCAATGGTCACACCGGCGAGGACGACGGCCTCATAGCCGATCCAGACATCGTTGCCGACGACAATATCGCCGTGATTGTCCCACGCGCGGGCGATGGTGTCCGCGTCCGTGGGCAGGCCCCACTCCTCGAAAAAGATCGGGAACGGATAGGTGGACAGGCTGCCCAGCGCGTGGTTGGCGGCGTTGAAGAGAAACTTCGCGCCGCAGGCAATGGAGCAGAACTTGCCGATGCGCAGCTTGTCATGGTTGCACTCGGGATAATGATAGAGCACGTTGTTGCGCTGGAAATCGCGCGGGTCGCGCTCGAAATCATCGTACATGGTATACGCACCGACTTCAATGGACGGGTCCGTGACCACGTTCTGGAGATAGACGGTGCTGTGCCCCTGACTGCGGGGATACACTTTCCAGGATGGGATCATAAGCTTTTCCTCCGGAATGGAATTTCGTTTTCCGCTGCGGGCAGCCGGTGCCGCCCACGGTGATACGTATCATAGTTTGCTCCTGCATCGAAACGCCATCAAATTTTCCTCCGACGGAGATACCGCGGCGTTTTGGATGCAGGAGCGATTGAATTTATTGTGCAACGCTCGTGGAAAGCTTTCCGCTGAACAGGTACCAGCCAAGCACAGCGTTGAACACAACGGCCGACATGGTGCTCAACCGCTCAAAAATGCCGAATACGGACTGCGGAGGCGCATTGGTGCCCACGGCCCCCACCAGCATCGCCGCAAGACAGATCCCGGCCCATATGCCGAGCGAACGCAGGTTTTCCTTTCTCGCGCTGACGGCGATCAGCACCAGCGACACGATCGAGAGCAGCACAACCAGGACCGTGATGGCCAAATGCATAACGTTCTGAAAAATCAGGTGGTCCGCCTCCGAGACCCACGGAAAGCAGGAATACCCGACCATGCACAGCCACTCCATGGCCGCAAAGCAATACACGCCCAGGCGCAGCTTCCCGGTCCTGCAGCCGGCGGCCGCGACGCACACCGCCATGACCGACACGATGCCGCACGGACCGAACAGGCTGTTGAGCTGCGCCGCCAGCTCCCGCGACGGGGCGCCGACCGCGCTCAGCTCACTGACCGCCATGCGCATCCAGTCGTAGCCCGGATAAGCCAGCGGTGAAAAAATAACCATCGCCAGATAGGACAGCAAGCTGAGCACGCCGCAGATACCAAGTCTGGAAAGCTTCATTGTACCGCTCCTTTCACCGCATTCTCCGCGCAGAACCACTGCAGGTATTCCGCAAGCAGGTGCGCCGCCTGCTCCTCCGGATGGCCATCGCGTTCCCCGCCGGCGAGATCATTCTCATAGTCCATCAGTCCGTGAATGGTCAGCGCAAACGTCACCGCGCTCATGTCCGGGTCGCGAAAATGCAGCAGCCCATGGACCTGCAGAGCATAAAACAGCTGCTTGGTCGCAAGGATCATATGTTCCGTCTCTTCGACCAGGATCTGCGCTGCGACCGGTTCCCGCGTGCGCTCGGAATAGATCACTTTGTAAAGCTGGAGCAGATGCGCATCGCGGTTCATGCTCCGGTAATTGTTCACGACCAGCGTCAGCACCTCAAGCGCCGTCTTCCCCTGAAACAAGCGCGCATAGTCCACCGGCCCCTCCGCGGCAAACGGATTCGCTCCGGCGCGCAGGTACTGGTACATCGCTTTGACGATCTCCTGCTTGGAAGAAAAGTGGTTGTAAAGAGACGGCTTTTTCATGCCCACCCGCTCCGCGATCATGCCGGTGGTGACATTGCCGAGCCCCTTTTCCGCCGCCAGTTCCAGCGTTGCCAAAAGGATCTCTTCTTTTCTGTTTGCTGTCATACGCCCTCCGTAGCTAACAAATGTAAGTATCAAACTATTGTTCGTTAGTTTTTGTTATAGTGCAAATGCAGCGCTTGTCAATCCCTTTTTTCAACGCAGCAGGATTCTGGAGATCTCCATCGTGAGGATCTTCCCAACGGCGCCGGCGGACATGACGTAAAACCAGATCTGGCGCGCGTGCTGGGACTTGGCGATCGGTGTCGCGATGGCAGCGATGAGGATCAGCAGTGCACCGATGCAGCCGATGACAGTCGGCACGCTGACCAGTGAAAAGACGCCGGGCGCGCAGCTGCCGTCAATAGTGTATTGAATGGTTTTGTCCAGCCCATCCCGCGCGGCCGCAAAGCAGCAGACCACGAGACCAAACACGAGCAGAATGGCGCTTCTGCGCCCCCAGTACGTGATGCCGGCATGGCGAAAAGCGGTGCCGCCGATGAAGCCCAGAAGGGCAAGGATCATCAGCGTCGTGAGCGTGGTGACGGTATTTCCAAAATACAGTTTCATAGCCGCCCTGCCCTCATTTCTGCCCGTCGTACCAGTCCAGCACCGCCTGCAGGTTCTGCGCGCGCACACGCTCGCCGCCGTGGAGCATCATGTCCAGCATATCGTCCTCCTCCGGTGTCCGGTCCTGCTTGGCGGCGAGACCTCTTCCGGCGGTCTTGACCATGATGTCCATCATCAGGCGGTACGCACCGTGCAGCTGCTTCACATCAAAATTCCCCTGCAGCGTGAACAGCGGGGTGCTCGCGGGAATGCCGTTCTTTTTCCGCACGGCGTCCGTCTGCGTCCCGGTCTGTCCCATGCCGACTGCGCAAACGGCGCACGGCTGGTAGCGTCCGGCAGCGGCGGCATAGCCCTTGATCGTGCTGGCCGCAATCCAGCCCATATAGATAATTGCAGCGCCATTGGGCACCTGCACTCCGGCCTGCGCCAGAGAATACGCCGGCAGCCCCGTCGCCTGAGCCAGCAGCTGCGCATAGCGCCGCGTGCTGCCGGTGTTGGTGGTGTAAATAATCGCATACATAGATTCCATACTCCTCTCAAAAAAATGACGCAGTGCCTGACCGGTTGCCCGATCAGCACTGCGTCTCAGCGTCTGGCTGTTCAATTTCGATGATAAAATTCTTCGTGTTGATCACGCGCTCCTGCCTGCATTTCGGGCAGAACAGCGGAAATGCCTTCAGTTCCGTTTCCCGCAAAAGCAGCACTCTCGTCTTAGCCCCGCATACGGGGCACAGGAGCCACCGCCTTTCTTCCACCCTATCGTTCATGGTGCGTCCGCCTTCCCACATCCCGACTCCATGCGCGCAATAAAGCGGTCAATGTGCGTATCGAGCATGGACGTGATCTGTCTCTTATCCTCTGCCCCGTCGTAAACACCGTAGAGCAGATACATCGGGCCGTAGAACTCCAGTGCCAGCTGCTTTGCCGTCTCGTCGGATTCTGTCATGCCGCGGAAAACAGCCGCCATATACTCCACCGGCCCGTCGGCAAGATAGGTCTGGTACAGCCGCGCCATCTCCGGGTCACGGTACTGCTCCAGCGTCAGCATCTTGCGGAAGCAGGAAGAAAAGGGCTCCTCTGTCCAGTGCCGGAACTGCGCCGCGCTGTAGGCGCGGATCTTCTCGACCGGTGTGTTTCGGTAGGCTTCCGCGAAGTTGTCCGGCTCGGTTTCCGGCATTTCGTATGCCTTTGCACGTTCCAGATCCAATGCATTCATCCGCTCTACGATCCGCTCCAGAATTTCCTGCTTGCTGGCATAGTGCTTGTAGAGCGCGGCCTTGGTGATCCCAAGCTGCTTTGCAATATCGCTCATGGATGTGCCCAGATATCCACGCTGCGCAAAAAGCTCCAGCGCCGTCTCCAGGATGCGCGTTTTCGTATCGGCCGCCATCTGCATACCTCCTTTGCGTCAGTGACCGTTCGGTAACCAAGAGTATAGTTGCCGAACGGTCACTTGTCAAGAGGTTTCGAATGTTTTTCTGTGAAAACGTTAGTTCGTACCCTAAAATAATTAACCACTTTTCTACGTTTTCGTTTCTTTAATCATACTCTGCGTTCAAAATAAACACTGTCCCAAATTTTGGAGTATTCTTC
>DBFWVW010000019.1:0-2776 GCA_048217285.1 Oscillospiraceae bacterium | reverse complement strand
ACATATTCTGCGCCATCTGTCCAGATCCGGTCTACAAGGTCTCCACGGGTCATGGTTCGGCCTCGGTTTTCAACAAGCAGACGCAGTAATTTTTGTTCTGTTTTGCTCAATTCCACTTTTGAATCTCCCACATAAAAGGTCATAGCCTCAAAGTCAAAGTGAAATAGATCCATATGGAACGGCGCATTTTTATGGTTTGACGCTTGCTTTCGCAGTTGGGTATTCACCCTTGCCCGCAAAACCGAAAGAGAAAAGGGCTTGGTAATATAATCATCAGCGCCTCTCTCCAGTCCGTCTACGATGTCCAGATCGGTGTCATTGGCAGTCAGCAGAATAACAGGAATATAGGGTGTGTTTTCCTTGACCTCCCGGAGCAGCTCAAGCCCACTGCCATCCGGCAGATTGATATCCAGCAGGATCAGGGACACACCGCCGCAAAGCAGCTGCTCCTTCGCCGTTTTTAGGTCTGGGCAGGAAATGATCTGCCGAGCAGCTGCTGTCAGCGCTGTGCATAAGCCGTGATTCAAACCGATATCATCTTCAACAATCAGTAATTGCTCCATATATCTCACTCCCTCGTTATTCAAAGGCCACCATTATTTCCTTGGGTAATTTTTCGTTCTCACAGTTCAGAAGATACCTGAACCTTTACTACCGCTACTACGGCACGAGCGCTGACTTCGGCAGCGAGCAGATGGCGGGCACCGCAACGCAGGTCGTCTCCGGCTTCCTGCGCGACGCAGAAGCACTGCTCAAGCAGCAGCATCCCGACGATTGGCAGCAGTACGCGATCGTAGCGATCGGCACCTCCCGGCAGACCCGCTTTGTGGTTGCGAACGTCATCACTGAGCAGAGCAACAGCCCTGTGAGCATCGAAAACGGCAAGGTGAGCTTCGCGGACGTCACCTTCGGCATCCCCGGTGCATGGGCGGAGTACAAGCTGACCATCACCAACAACGGCACCGTTAACGCAAACCTCTCCGGCGCTGTCATCGCGCTGAACACCGAAAACTCCGACCAGCTCACGCTCAAGGCGCCGGATCTTTCCGACGAGACCCTCAAGCCGGGCGAATCCTGCACCGTGACCTTCGTGGTTCAGGTTCCCGAGAGCTGCGCGGGCGAGCTCAATGCAACCGGCAGCATCACCGTCACCCTGCCCTATGCGCAGGACAGCGTCGAGCCTGCTCCGGAAGCCGGTCACACCCACGCCTGATCACATCCTTACCAATCTATATTCGGCATTGCCCCGGCCCATATGGGCCGGGGCAATCGCCAAACGCTTTCCGGAACACGGAATTGCAAAGGAGGAACCGAAAAATGAATGCAGAAACGCGCGAAGCGGCCGCGCAGCAGAAAGACGCTAACCGAAGCTATCTGCGGTGGGCGGCGGTGTTTCTGATCGCGGCAGTCGTGATGGCCTTTTTCTTCGGGCTGCTGCCGATCGTGCCTTTGGCCGTGGCAACCGGAAGCATGGAGCCGAACATATCCATCGGCGACGCGGTGCTGGTAAGCCGCGGCGAAACCGACAGCCTTGAGGTTGGCGATGTGATCGCCTATAGCCTGAACGGGCAGATCGTGGTCCACCGCATAACCGAGCGCCGGGACACGGACGCCGGGGTCGTGTATCAGACTCAGGGCGACAGCAACAACGCGCCCGATCCGCAGCTCGTTTCGACGCAGCAGATCTACGGAAAGGTTCTGGCGACGATACCGTATGTCGGCGTCCCAAGCCTTTGGATACGCTCTCTGGTATCGAAAACGGATACAGATATAGCAAATCCCTGCCAGCCGGCAGGGATTTGCTATATCTGCTGATCACCGCGCGCACGGTCACGCGCCGCCGCTTTCTTCGGCGCAGGCGCGCAGTTCACGGAAAATGGCCGTGTAATCGGCGCGGAAATTGCTGTTTTTCGGAAACAGGAACATGATATCGTGCCGGAGATGAAAATCGCTCAGGTCGATGACGCCGAGCGTGCCCGCCGCCTCCTCGGGGCGGATGACCGCGCGGTAGAGAAACGACACGCCGTAGCCGCTTTTGAGCAGCGTCTTGATCGCGCCGATGTTGCCGATCTCGACCGTGCGGGCAAAATCCGCCGCCGTCAGGCCGTGCTCCTTGAGATAATACTCCAGGATCACGCGTGTGCCTGACCCCTCTTCCCGCAGCAGCAGCGGCTCCTCCAGCAGCTCCGTCAGGCGTCGGCCGCGATAGCGCGCGGCCTTCTCCGGATCTCCGGCGGCGACATATTCCTCCGTGCCGAACACGAAAAAATCATACTCCGCCTTCGGAAAATCGCCCTCGACGACCGCAAAATCCAGCTCGCCGGAATCGAGCTTGCTCAGCAGCACCTTCGTGTCCGCCACCTGCATCTGAATATGGCTGTCCGGGTGCAGGCACAAGAACCGGCCGAGCGCCTCGTTGAGCATGAACTCCGCGACCGAGAGCGTCGCGCCGAACGAATAGTCGCGCGTACCGGAGGCGGCCTGCTGCATGCGCTTTTGCAGGTGCTGCTCGTCTTGCTTCATCGTCATCAGCGTGCGGCGCAGGATCTCTCCCGCCTCGGTCAGCAGCAGGCGCTTGCCATTGTGCAAAAACAGCGCCATGCCGTATGTCTGCTCCAGATAGTGTATGTGGTGCGAGACCGCGGGCTGCGTGATATTGAGCTCGCGCGCCGCTTTTGTGAAATTCATGTGCCGGCACACGGCCAGAAAGGTCTCAACGCGAAAATCCAGCATGAGCGTTCCTCTTTCCTGCATCGTTCTTCCTCAATGATAACAT
>DBFWVW010000018.1:0-26318 GCA_048217285.1 Oscillospiraceae bacterium | reverse complement strand
GTTATGATATGATGCTCTCTGCAAACAACGTATGGAGAGAAAGGAACCCTCGACTTACTATGAATTTCATTCAGAAAAACTGGAAAGGCATCCTCGTGTGCCTTATCATGGCCGTGCCCTGCTGGCTGCTCGGGCAGCGGTTTCCCATCGTCGGCGGCCCGGTGTTTGGCATTCTTGCCGGCATGATCGTTACACTGCTCTGGCACGACAAGACCGCGGCGCAGCCCGGCATCTCGTTTGTGTCGAAAAAAGTGCTGCAGTACGCCGTCATCCTGCTCGGCTTCGGCATGAACCTGTCCGTCATCTGGCAAACCGGCAAGCAGTCGCTGCCGATCATCCTCGTGACGATCACGACGTCGCTCGTCGTGGCGTGGCTGCTGCACAAGCTGCTGCACATCCCCGGTAAGATCTCGACGCTTGTGGGCGTCGGCTCATCGATCTGCGGCGGCTCGGCCGTCGCGGCGACCGCATCGGTCATCGACGCGGACGATGAGGAAGTCGCGCAGGCGATCTCCGTCATTTTCTTCTTCAATATGCTCGCAGCCATCTTCTTTCCCGCGCTCGGCGCGCTGCTCGGCTTCTCGACCACGAACGGCGAGGCGTTCGGCATCTTCGCCGGCACAGCAATCAATGACACGTCGTCCGTCACGGCCGCAGCCTCCACGTGGGACTCGCTCTACGGGCTCGGCAGCCAGACGCTTGACAAGGCTGTGACCGTCAAGCTCACGCGCACGCTCGCCATCATCCCGATCACGCTCGTGCTCGCTTTCGTGCGCACGAAGCGCGCCAAGACGGATGGCACAAAGGTTGATTTCAAAAAAATCTTCCCGATGTTTATCCTCTACTTCCTGCTCGCATCCGTAATTACGACCGTATGCGTGAGCGTTGGCGTGTCGGCCAGTGTGTTCGCCCCGCTCAAGACGCTCAGCAAGTTCCTGATCGTGATGGCCATGTGCGCCGTCGGCCTGAACACAAACATCGTCAAGCTCATCAAAACCGGCGGCAAGCCGCTCATCATGGGCTTTTGCTGCTGGGTCGGCATCGCGGGCATGAGTCTGCTGATGCAGCACGTGCTCGGCATTTGGTAAAAGCGCAAAAATCCGCTCCCAATGGTGGGAGCGGATTTTTTCTGTCTGCTTCAGAGCGCAATATTCTCGAGCGGATGCAGCTGCTCGAGCGCAACGCTGCCACCGCTGATGACAAAGCAGACCTTGTCCGTTTTCTGTACCGGGAGTCGGCCGCGCAGCGCGGCGCCGATGCCGATGGCGGACGACGGCTCGCACAGCAGTTTCCCCTCCAGAAGCAGCAGCTTCATACCGCGGAGAATATCCGCATCTTCCACGTCCGCAAAGCCGTCGGTGTTTGCCGCCACGTACGGGAAGCAGACATCGCCCGGGATCTGCGCGACGAGCGCATCCGCGACCGAGCGCTTTTGCTCGACCCGCACCGGACGGCCGGCGCGCAGGCTCTCCGTATAGCGCGGGAGCGCAGCTGGCTCCGCACCGAGAACACGCACGCGCGGCGCGAGCGCCTTGACCGCCGTGGACACGCCGCCAATGAGGCCGCCGCCGCTGACCGGCACGACGACCGCGTCGATCTCCGGACACCGGGCAAGGATCTCAAGCCCAACGGTGCCCTGCCCTGCCATGACCGCCTCGTCATTAAACGGCGGCACCATCGTCGCGCCCCGCTCGGCACAGAGCCGCGCCGCGACCGCGAAACGCTCGGACGCATCGCACAGCACGAGCTCCGCGCCCAGCGCGCGGATGGCCGCCTGTTTGACGGCCGGGGCCGTCTCCGGCATGACGATACAGGCGTGTGTGCCGAAGCGCTGTGCGGCATAAGCCACCGCGCGGCCGTGGTTGCCGGACGATGCCGCGACAAAGCCGCGTGCGCGCTCCGCGTCCGTTAGGGAGAGGATCTTGTTCATCGCGCCACGCAGCTTGAATGCGCCCGTGCGCTGCATACACTCGGCCTTGACATACACCTCGCAGCCAAGGGCAGCATCGAGCGCCGGCAGGCGCAGCAGCGGCGTCTGCACAATATAAGGGGCGATACGCGCGTGCGCCGCCCGAATGGTTTCCAATGTCATGCTCATGGGAACGCTCCTTTCTCAACAGGCCCATTGTAACGCAGCCGGCGCACATTGTAAAACCAAATCTGCGCAGCCGTGGCGCTTGACAATCCGGGCTGCGGAGGGCATAATCAAAAGAAGTCTTTTAATTTTCTGATTGGGGAGAAACCGCACGTGAAACGAGCCGATCAAAACAAGCATATCCGCGACCGCTGCAACGCGGTCATGCTCTGCTGTGCCGCACTGGCGCTGCTGGCCGGACTTGGCCGCACGCTGCTGCGGCCAAAGGACGTGAACATCTACGAGAACCGCCCGGCCAACACCGTTGCGCCGCTGACTGTGTCCGGCTGGCTGGACGGGTCGTTTCAGGACGCGATGGAGGCCGCGCTCAGCGACCAGGTCCCGCTGGCACAGACGATGAAAAAAGCCTACAACGACACGCAAAGCAGCATCCGGTACGATGTCATGCTTCGCCTGTCGCAGGCGCACCCCAGTCTGCCGGTGCAGTACGGCTCTTTCTATGTCTACGGCGGGAAATACCTGACCTATCCCTACCGCACCCTGGCCGAGGTGAATGAGGCGCTGGAAGCGCGCAGTAAGAATATCAACCAGATCATTGCCGCGCACCCGGATGTTTCGTTTTACATCTACATGGTCGAGGGAGACACAAACAACAACTTCCCGTCCGGAGAAAATAACGGCGCGTTCGAATATCTCAGCAGCCGGGTGAACCTGCCGGCTGCGCAGATGGGCAAGTTTGCCGCGGACGATCTGGAAACGTTTGAGCGCGATTTTTACCAGACCGACCACCACTGGAACAATGTCGGCTCCTACCGCGGCTACCGTGAGGCGGCCGCTCTGCTCGGCTGCGCCGACCTGCTCGAGCCGCAGGAAACCGTGCGCGTGACCGATCATTTTTCCGGCTCCAAGGCTCTGACCATCGGCGCGCAGGAGCAGTTTTTTGAGCCGATGGATGTCTACCGTTTTGCTTTCCCGAACATATCCGTGACGATCGCCGGCGAACCGGCGGATGATTACGGCCAGCAGGACGCCGCGCTCAGCGGCCGGCTAACGAGCTTCAGCTATGGCGGCATCTACGGCAGCGACTACGGCGAGGTCATCCTCGACACCGGCACAACCGGGCGTGGGAACCTGCTGATGCTCGGTGAATCGTACGACAACGCCATCCTCAAGCTCATGGCCTCGCACTTTGACCGGGTCTACAGCGTCGACCTGCGCAGCTATGAGCAGGATATGGGGAAACCGTTCCGCATGGCAGAGTATCTGCGCGAGCATCAGATCACGAAGGTGCTCTGGATCGGCAGCACGACGTTTTTCACGTCGGATGCTTTCATGGTGGAGGACTGAGCGATGGTATTCAGCAGCCAGACATTTCTGTTTTTCTTTCTGCCGCTGGCGGGGCTGTGCGTGCTCATCCGCTCAAAGCCCGTGCAAAACGCCCTGCTGCTCATCGCGTCGCTGATCTTCTATGCCTGGGGCGAGCCTAAGATGGTCGTGCTCATGGTGCTCGTGACGCTCATCGCCTACGGCAGCGGCTTCGCCATCGTGCATTTCGAGACGCGGCCGCGTGCGAAAAAGGCCGTGCTAATCGCATCCATCGTTGTCATTCTCGGCAACCTCGTCGTGTTCAAGTATCTCAACTTCCTGTGCCGGACGTTCGCATTCCTCGGCCTGTCAGACCCCGGCATCGCGCTGCCGATTGGCATCAGCTTTTACACGTTTCAGATCCTGTCGTACGTCATTGACCTCTATCGCGGCAAGATCCAATTGCAGCGCAACTTTTTCTACCTGCTGATGTACGTCAGCTTCTTCCCGCAGCTCATCGCCGGCCCCATCGTGCGCTATGAGACCGTCGAGCAGGAGATCCGGGAGCGCAGCGTGACCATGGACGATCTCGCCCATGGCTTCCGGCGCTTTGTCGTGGGTCTGGCCAAAAAGCTGCTGCTGGCCAATCAGGTCGCGCAAGTGGCCACCATCGTCTACAACGGCGACCCCGCAAACTACGGCTCGCTCATGTACTGGCTGGCCGCCATTGCCTACACGCTGCAGATCTATTTCGACTTCTCCGGCTACAGCGATATGGCCATCGGCCTTGGCCGGATGTTCGGGTTTCACTTCCTCGAAAACTTCAACTACCCGTATATCTCTCTGTCCGTCACGGAGTTCTGGCGGCGGTGGCACATCTCGCTGTCCACCTGGTTTCGCGACTATGTGTATATCCCGCTCGGCGGCAACCGCGTTTCCCGGGGAAAGTGGGTGCGCAACATTCTCATCGTCTGGGGCCTGACCGGCCTGTGGCACGGTGCAGACTGGAACTTCCTGTTCTGGGGCCTGTACTACGGCGTGCTGCTGCTGATGGAAAAGCTCTGGCTCGGCAAATATCTCGAGCGTCTGCCGAAGGCGCTGCGCTGGCTGCTGTGCATGGTTATCGTGTGCATCGGCTGGGTGATGTTCAACCTCACGGACTTTGCGCAGATGCGTGCCGCGCTCGCGCGGATGTTCAGCTTCACGCACGTGGCGCTGTCGCAGTCGCTCGCGGCGGATGTGAGCATTGTAACGCCGCTGCTGTGGATGCTGCCCGCGCTCGTATTCGCCACGCCCGTCTGCCGGCGCGTGCACCTCGGCGAGAGCTATGGCGCCGAGATCGCGCGCAACGTCGTGTGCTTGACGCTGCTGGCCGTGTGCATCGTCTTTTCCGTGAGCGCGACGTTCAATCCATTTATCTATTTCCGCTTCTGAGGAGGTTTCCGCCGTGTATGATCTCAACCGCTTTCTCACCGCGCAGAGCCGGGATTATGCCACCGCTCTGCGCGAGATCCAAAACGGCCGCAAGCGCAGCCACTGGATCTGGTACATTTTCCCGCAAGTCGCAGGGCTTGGCATGAGCAGCACATCGCAGTACTACGCCATCTCCGGTCTGGACGAGGCGCGGGCCTATCTGCGCGAGCCAACGCTGCACGCGCACCTGCTGGAGATCAGCAGCGCCCTGCTGGCGCTCGAGGAGAGCGACCCATCTGCCGTGTTCGGCTTTCCGGACGATCTGAAGCTGCGCTCGAGCATGACGCTCTTCGCGGCCGCCGCGCCGGACGAGCCGGTATTTTCCGCCGTGCTCGACAAGTTTTTTGGCGGGCAGCCCGACCCGCGCACACTGCAGATCCTTGGCCTGTAAGGAGGCACAGCATGGACAATCTGACCGAAACCAAACTGACATCCGAAAAAATCTACAGCGGCTGCATTCTGGACTTCTACCGCGACACCGTGCGTCTGCCCAACGGCGGCACCGCTCCGCGCGAACTGTCGCGCCACGTGGGGGCGGTGTGCATCGTGCCCCTGCTCGATGACGGCCGCGTGATCGTTGAACGGCAGTTCCGCTACCCGGTAAACGAAGTCATCACGGAGATCCCCGCCGGCAAGCGTGACAGCCGCGAGGAGGCGCCCGAGGCCGCCGCGCGCCGCGAGCTGCGCGAAGAGACCGGCATCACGGCGCGTGAGCTGATCCCGCTCGGCCCGTTTTACCCCGCCGCGGCCTACTCGGACGAGGTCATTTGGATGTACCTCGCCCGCGGCCTGACCTTCGGCGAGCAGCAGCTCGACGACGACGAATTTCTCAATCTTCAGGCCGTGCCGCTCGACGAGCTCGCGCACGACGTACTGGCCGGGCGCATCCCGGACGCAAAAACGCAGGCGGCTATTTTGCGCGTGTACTGCATGGAGCACGACTACGAGCCCAAATAAAAAACAAAACAGCGGCACACGGCGGTCTGACGACCGCCGCGTGCCGCTTGTCACATTGGGATACGCTCAGTGCCGATGGAACAGGCCCTTTTTCTCATATGGGGCACAGGTGTAGCCCATTAGCTCGTAGCCCGTCTTGGCAATGACTGGCCGCAGATCCGCCTCCGGGATCTCCATCTCGGAGAGGATGACCGTCTGGCCCTTGCTGTGCGAGGATGTGACCTTCTTGACTGAAAAGGCATTGCGCACCGCATCGTTGATGTGGCTCTCGCACATACCGCACATCATGCCGTCTATGTTCAGCGTGATCTGATACATGGAATTACCTCCTTGAAAGCCGATTGGTTAGATATGTTTAATCACAAGTGCATGATAGCACCGCCCCGCCCGGGTGTCAAGACCTGCGGGGCAGAAAAAAGCGGACTTCCGCAGCCGGAAGTCCGCTCTGTTTTTTATCTGCCGGGTCACGCATTCGGGAACACGACACGGATGGTCGTGCCTGCGCCCGGCGTGCTCTCGAGCTCGATGCGGCCATGGTGATACTGCACGGCGTGCTTCACGATCGACAAGCCCAGACCCGTGCCGCCGGACGCCTTGGAGTGGCTCTTATCCACGCGGTAGAAGCGCTCAAACACGCGTCCCTGGTGCTCCGGCGCGATGCCGATGCCGGTATCGGCGACGGTGATGCTGCTGCCGTCCGTGCCGGACGCGACCGCAATATCCACGCGCCCTCCGTCAACGTTGTACTTGATGGCGTTGTCGCAGAGATTGTAAACGATCTCATAAATCAGGCGGCGCACACCGGGCACGACGACCGACTGGCCCGTGACGCTGAGCGTGACACCCCGCGCGGCGGCAGCGTCGTGCAGGTTCTCCGCAGCTTCCTGTGACACGGCGAGCAGATCGACCGCTTCCGTCGGCATGGCGTCGCCCTCGTCGAGCTGGGACAGGCGGATGATATCATCAATGAGCGTGACGAGACGCGCGGCCTCGGCATGAATGTGGCCGACGAAGCGCGGCAGGTCGTCGGGCTTGACCATGCCGTTTTCGATCAGCTCGGCGCTGCCGATGATGCCCTGCAGCGGCGTTTTGAGCTCATGCGAAACATTCGCCGTGAACTCGCGGCGGTTTTGCTCGGCGGATTCCTGCTCCGTGATGTCGAAGGCCAGAATGACCGTGCCGAGAAACTTTCCGTCGGATGTGATGCGGCTGATGTCGAACTGATACACGCGGCCAGCGCGCTCGGCGCGCACCTCGCTGTGGCCGTCCGTGACGGCAGCCTGAATAGCGGCGCTGATCTCATGGCTGCGCTCGATGGTGAGAAAGCCTTTGCCCATGCACTGCGCGTCCGCGTCGAAGAGCGACTGCGCCGCAGCGTTGATGCTCAGGATGCTGCCGTGCTCATCGAGCAGGACAAGCCCCTCGCGCATACTGCCGGTGATCTGCGTGAACTCGTCGGTCTTTTCGCGCAGTTCGCGCAGTTGCGTCTGAATCTCGACGTGCTGGCGGTGGATGCGCTTGAGCAGCGGGGAGAGCTCTTCATAGGCGTCGTTGTCGAGCGGATGCTCGAGATCGAGGCTGTTGAGCGGGTCGACAATCCGCCGCGACAGCCGCCTTGCCAGCAAGCCGGAGAGGATGAGCGCCACGATGAGCACGATCAGCAGCGGCTGGATCATGCCAACGGCGATCATGCCGACCGTCGCACGGCTGATGGAGATGCGCAGCACCGTGCCGTCATCGAGCCGCTGGGCGTAGTACATGGTCTTTTCCATGAGCGTCGAGGAGTAACGCGTGCTCTCGCCGGTGCCGGTGGCCAGCGCCTGACTGATCTCGGCACGCGAGGCGTGGTTCTCGAGGCTCTCGGCATCGGTTTTTGTGTCATAAATGACGCTGCCGTCGGCCGCGATCCACGTCAGGCGATAGCGGTCGGCCGTCAGCCGGGCCAGATAGTCCGCGCCGCCGTCCTCGACGGCTGCCGAGGCAAGGCTCAACTCATCGCGCAGCTGGTTTTCCTCCACGCCGCCGAAATAGTCGTACAGAAAGCCCATGATGATCAACAGGCTCGCCAGCAGCACGCACCCGGCCACGAGCAGGATCGATTGAAAAATCTTTTTGGTCATGTCGTTGCCTCCATGCGGTAGCCAACATTGCGCACCGTTTCGATCCGCCGTCCATAGGGACCGAGCTTCTGCCGGAGCGTCCGGATGTGCATATCGACCGTGCGGGTCTCGCCGCAGTAGTCCATGCCCCAGATTTCCTGAAAGAGCTGGTCGCGCGTGAACGCCATGCCCGGATGGGACAGAAACAGGCGCAGAAGTTCAAATTCTTTATACGTAAGCGCGACGCGCGCGCCGTCGACCGTGACCGTGTGTGCATTGAGATCGACGACGAGCCCACCGCTGCGCAGCAGATGCTCCGCCTTGCCCGGCTGGCAGCGGCGCAGCACCGCCTTGACGCAGGACACAAGCTCCATCACGCCGAACGGCTTGACGAGGTAGTAGTCCGCACCGAGGTCGAGGCCGCGGATCCTGTCATACTCCGCGCCCTTGGCCGTGGCCATGACGACCGGGATGGTGCGCAGCTCCGCCGACGCCTTCATGCGCTGCAGCAGCTCGATGCCGTCCACGCCGGGCAGCATCACATCGAGCACGACCAGATCGGGCTTCTCCGTCTGAAGCGCTGCCCAGAACGAGACGCCGTCGTCAAAGCCGCGGGCATCAAACCCCGTGGACGAGAGCGTATAGACCTCAATGTCGCGGATACTGGCGTCGTCCTCCACACACCAGATCATGGATTACCCCTCCTTGTGCACCCCGGTGACCGAGAAGATCACCCACTCGGCGATATTCGTTGCGTGGTCGCCGATGCGCTCGAAGTATTTGGCGATCATGAGCAGGTCAAGCGCGTACTCCCCGTCGTCGGGGTGCGCGGCGATCTTGTCGATCAGCCGGCGCTTGACCTCGTCGAAAGCGTTGTCCACGACATCGTCCTCGGCGATGACCGTCTCTGCCAGCATTGTATCACGCTGAACGTAAGCGTCAACACTTTCTGTGACCATATGGATGGTCGAAAGGGCCATTTCGCGCAGCAGATCGTCATTTTCCGCCGAGCGCCCGGCGAGAAACTGAATGATCTCCGCAATGTCCTCGGCCTGGTCGCCGATACGCTCCATGTCCGTGATCATCTTCAGCGCGGCTGATATCTGGCGCAGGTCGCGCGCGACCGGCTGCTGCTGAAGCAGCAGCTTAAGGCACAGCGACTCGATGTTGCGCTCTTTCTGGTCGATCTCCGCATCGAGCGGCGCGACCCGCTGCGCCAGCTCCGGATCCGCCTCTGTGAGGGCCTTGGACGCGAGCGCGATAACCTCCTCGCACAGTGCGCCCATCTCGATCATCTCCTTGTTCAGGAGCGCGAGTTGTTCATCAAACCGGCTTCTCATTAGCCAAACCTCCCTGTGATGTAATCCTCTGTCCGCTGATCCTGCGGCTGCGAGAAGAGCTGCTGCGTGTCGTCGCACTCGACGAGCTCGCCGAGCAGGAAAAACGCCGTGCGGTCGGAAATACGCACCGCCTGCTGCATATTGTGTGTGACGATCACGATCGTGTACTGCTCCTTGAGCTGCATGGCCAGCTCCTCGATCTTCGACGTGGAGATGGGGTCGAGCGCGCTCGTGGGCTCGTCCATGAGCAGCACCTCCGGCTCGACCGCGAGCGCGCGGGCGATGCACAGGCGCTGCTGCTGGCCGCCGGAGAGGCCGAGGGCGTTTTTCTTCAAACGATCTTTCACCTCGTCCCAGATGGCCGCGCCGCGCAGGGATTTTTCGACGATCTCGTCGAGCTTCGCGCGGTTTTTGACGCCGTGCGTGCGCGGGCCGTAGGCGATGTTGTCATAGATGCTCATCGGAAACGGGTTCGGCTTCTGAAAGACCATGCCGATCTCGCGCCGCAGCTCGTTGACGTCCGTACCGGGGGCGAAAATGTCCTGGTCGCGGTAGCGCACATCACCCGTGATCTTCACGCCCGGGATGAGGTCATTCATGCGGTTGAGCGTTTTGAGAAACGTGGATTTCCCGCAGCCGGACGGCCCGATGAGCGCGGTAATGCTCTTTTCGGGGATGTTCATGCTGATATCATGCAGTGCCTGATGATCTCCATACCAGAGGTTCAGGCCCTCGACTGTCATAATGTCACTCATAGACTTCTTTTCCTCCTGAAGTATCGCTCAACGAGCGTGGCCGCACCGTTGATGAGCAGCGTAAGGATCATCAAAATGGCGGCGATGGCAAAGGCCACATCGAACTGGCCCTGCTCCTTGGCGTAGACGTAAAGCGCGACGGTGAGCGTGGCGCCCGCGCTGCTCAGCCCCTCAAAGAAGCCGTTGAGCGCGTGGGCAAAGCCCGCCGTGAACAGCAGCGCGGCCGATTCGCCGAGGATGCGGCCGACGGACAGGATGCAGCCGGTGATGACGCCGTCCACGCAGCCGGGCAGCACCACGGTGCGGATGACGCGCCACTTACCAGCGCCGAGGCCGAACGCACCCTCGCGGTAGCTCTGCGGCACGGTCTTTAAGCTCTCCTGCGTGGTGCGCATGATCGTCGGCAGGTTCATGATGACGAGCGTGAGCGCACCGGCCAGCAGCGAGGTTTTCATGTTCAAAAACTGGCAGAAAAACAGCATGCCCACCAGACCGTAAATGATCGACGGGATGCCGGAGAGCGTCTCGGCCGCGTACTCGATAGCGCCGATGAGCCGGCGGTTCGTGGCATACTCGGTCAGGTAGATGGCTGCGCCCACGCCGAGCGGCAGGACGATGAGCAGCGTGGCAATCACAATATAGAGCGTATTGAGAATGTCCGGCAGGATGCCGATGCGGTCCGACAGGTAGCTCGGCGCGGTGGACAGCAGCGTCCACGACACGTTCGGCAGACCCTTGATGAGCACATAGGCGATCAGAAACAGCACGAGTGCTCCCGTGATGACGGCCGCCGCACCCATGAGGATGCGCATGGTGAGGATATAGACCCTGCGTCCGCCGGAAATGGCTTTCTTTTTCATTTGTCCCCCTCCTTATTGCGCTTGAGGAAGAAGTTGAGCGTGGCGTTGATGAGCATGATGAACAAAAACAGCACCAGCGCGATGGAAAACAGCGCTTGCCGCTGCAGGCCGCTGGAGTAGGACATTTCGCTCGCGACAGCGGTCGTCAGAAAGCGCACGCTCTGAAACAGGCTCGGCATATTCGGCACGTTGCCGGACACCATCATGACAGCCATGGCCTCGCCAATGGCGCGGCCGACGCCGAGCACGACGGCGGCGGCAATGCCGCTCTTCGCCGCCGGGACAGAGACCTTGAAATACGTCTCGATGGGGGTCGCGCCGAGCGCGAGCGACGCGTCCTCATACTCGGGCGGCACAGCCTCAAGCGCCGTGACAGACACCTTGATGATCGACGGCAGGATCATGATCGCCAGCACGATGATGGCCGCGAGCAGGCTCGCACCGTCGGCCAGATGAAACACCTTGCGAATGCCCGACACGAGCACGAGCATACCCACAAGGCCGTAGACGACCGACGGGATGCCGGCCAGCAGGCTCACGGCCGATTCCAGAACGGCCTTGAGCCGCGGCGGGGCGACCTTGGCCAGATACACAGCCGTCAAAAAGCCCAGCGGCACGCCGAGCACGATGGCCCCGGCCGTACCGTATACACTTGTCAGAATGAACGGCAGAATGCCGTACGACGGCTCTGCCGCCGTAGATGCCCACGTCTTGCCGAACAGGAACGGGATGAGCCCGATCTCCCGGATGGCGGGGATCCCGGAGACGATCAGGTACACGCTGATGAGCAGCACACACCCGACGGTGATGAGGCCAAGGAGCAAAAACACGCCATGCACGACCGTCTCCAGAACTTGAGATTTCTTTTTCATATCCAGCACCTCTGTATATGCGAAAGGCGGCTGAAGCTCAGCCGCCTGTACGCTTGTCTGTGGCTCAGGCCACCGGGACTGCGCCCGCCGCGGAGATGATGGACGCGGCGTCCGCAGAGGTCGCGAAGTCGAAGAACTTCTGCGCGGTCTCGCTCAGGGTCACGCCTTCCTTCGTCACGAGGACGAACGGACGCTGCACGAGGTAGGTGCCGTCCTTGACGGTGGCTTCCGTCGGAGCCACACCGTTGACGGTCAGGGCCTTGACGCTGTCCTTGATGGAAGCCAGAGAGGCATAGCCGATGGCGTTCGGGTTCTGGGACACGGTGGTGATGACATCGCCCGTGGAGGTCAGCTCCTGGCGGTACTGGCAGGCGTCCTTCGTGTCCGTGATGGACTCGAAGCCGTCGCGCGTGCCGCTGCCGGCCTCGCGGCCGATGAGGACGATCTCGGCGTCGTCGCCGCCGACGTCCTTCCAATTGGTGATCTCACCGGTGTAGATCTTCGCAATCTGCTCCAGAGTCAGATCCTTGACGGGGTTCTGGGGGTTGACAATGACGGCGATGCCGTCGAGGGCGAGGGTGGTCTCCTTCAGCCCGGATGCCTTCTCGTCGTCCTTGAGCGCGCGGCTCGACAGGCCGATGTCGCAGCGGCCTTCGGAAACGGCCTGGATGCCGGAGCCGGAGCCTGTCGGGTTATAGGTGAAGGTCGTGCCCTTGTTGGCTTTCATGAAGGATTCGCCGAGCGCGCCGATGACTTTTTCCATGGAGGTGGAACCGTCGGTCGAGACCGTACCGCCGGCCGTTGCCGTGCTGTTGTCGTCCGCCTTCTGACCGCAGCCAGCGAACAGCGAAAGCGCCATGACGACGGCACACAAAATGGTAATGATCTTTTTCAAGATGAAGTGCTCCTTTCGAACTTCGATTTTGATTTGGTTTTTTGTTCCCTACGCTTCACAGAATACGCAGGGGATGTAAAAACGAAAAGAGCGCTTATGTAAAATGCGTGTAAAATTGTAAAATACCGCAGTGATCCGTAAAACGCCGCCGCACCTTCAGACACGTTTATCACCCTCTGTCGAAAAACGGGCGGATTTCATTTTGCTGTCATCGAAAAATTGTGAAAAAAACTGTGCAACTTTTCATCCCCCCAGGGTGCTTACGCCGCAGGCGCCTGTCCGGTATACTGATGGCGACGCTCCGAAAACGGAGTCACGATCAGAAAGTGAGGATGGGATCTATGCGAAATCATAACATCATCTGCCTGCTGCTGGCAGTCCTTATGCTGCTGGCCTGCACAGCCTGCGGTGGGAAAACGGACACCGGTGACACCGCCGGCACCCGCACGATCACGGACGGCAAGAACCGCAGCGTGGAAATCCCCGAACAGGTGGAGCGCATCGTGTGCGTCGGTGTCGGCGCGCTGCGCTACAGCTGCTATGTCGGCGCGGCCGACCGCGTGGTCGGTGTGGAGGACTATGAGACCAAGGCCGGCATGAGCCGTCTGTATAACTACGTGAACTTTGACAAGTTCAAGGATCTGCCCGTCACCGGTACAAACGGCGAGCCGTATGTGGAGCAGATCATTGACGTCGCACCGCAGGTCATTGTCATGAGTGCCTATGCCTCGTGCGACGCGGACGAACTGGCCGGCAAGACCGGCATTCCGGTCGTCGTCGTACCCGGCAGCGACACAACACTCGACGATGCGGCCTATGAGACCATCCGCATTCTTGGCGAGCTCTATGGGCTGGAAGCACGCGCGCAGGAACTGACGGATTACCTCAAAGGCATCCAGAAGGATCTGGACGCGCGCACGGCCGGCATTCCGGATGCGCAGAAGCCGTCCGTCTACGTCGGCGGCGTGTCCTTCAAGGGACAGCACGGCTTTGAAGGCACGGAGGCCGGCTACGGCCCGTTTGCCCTCATTCATGCCGACAACCTCGCCGACACGACCGGGCAGACCGGCGCGTTCAACATCGACACCGAGCAGGTGCTTGCCTGGGATCCGGACGTGATTTTCCTGGACTTCAATGGTATGCCCCTGATCAACGAAGATTATCAGGCAAACCCCGCATTTTATAACAGTCTCACCGCCGTGCGCAGCGGAAAGGTCTACTCGCAGATCTCGTTCCGCTCCTCGGCCTCCAATCTGGAGACGGCGCTGGCCGACGCCTATTACGCCGCCTGCGTGCTGTATCCGGAGCAGTTTTCCGACATTGACCCCGAGGCCAAGGCCGGTGAGATCTTCACGGAGCTGCTCGGCTCCAATCCCTATCCCGCTCTGAAGGAGGCCGGGTATGCGTTCCGTGCCATCACGCTCGGCGAATAAGCCGCACGATTCCGATTACAGCCGCAACCGCGCCAGAAGCATCCGCTTTCTGATCCTGCTGGTTGCGATTCTGGCGCTCGCGTTCTTCTTGTCGCTGCGCGCCGGCTCTTACAACACACCGGCCGCCGAGCTCATCCGAGGTATTTTCGGCCGGGCAGCGGATGCGAAGATCAATCTCGTCATCCGCAACAACCGCCTGCCGCGCATCTGCACCGCTATGGTCGCCGGCGCGGGGCTGGGGCTGGCCGGATGTATTCTGCAGGCCGTGCTGCGCAATCCGCTGGCCTCGGCCTCCACGCTCGGCGTGTCACAGGGCGCGACGTTCGGCGCAGCGGTCGCCATCATCGGCCTCGGCCTGAGCCAGACCGGCAGCTGGGCCATCCCGCTGTGCTCCTTTCTCGGCTCGCTGCTCGTCGCAGCCGTCATTCTGGGGCTGAGTCAATTCAAGCAGATTTCTTCAGAGGGCATCGTGCTCGCAGGCGTCGCCATCAGCTCCATGCTGACCGGTGCGACCACGCTGCTGCAATACTTTGCCGATGAGGTCGCGCTCTCGTCGCTCGTGTTCTGGACATTCGGTGACCTCGGCAGCACGGGCTGGCAGTCGCTGCGCGGCATGGCGCTGGCCGTGCTGCTGCTGATCGGCTACTGTTATCTGCACCGCTGGGACTGCAACGCTCTGCTCTCCGGCGAGGAGACGGCGATGAGTCTTGGCATCCACGTCCGGCGGCTGACACTGACCAATGTCGTGCTCACGTGCCTCGTCTGCTCGGTGATCGTGTCGAACGTCGGACTGATCAACTTCATCGGCCTCGTTGCGCCGCACATCGTGCGCATGGTCGTCGGCAACAACTATATTTATCTCATTCCCGGCTCCGTGCTCGCCGGCGCGGCGCTGCTGCTGCTGAGCGATCTGGTCGCGCGCGTGGTCATCATGCCGGTCATTTTGCCGATCGGCGCGCTGACGGCGTTCCTCGGCGGACCGCTGTTTTTGTACCTGCTGTTCAAAGGGAGGCGCCGGACATGATTTGTGTGGATCACCTCTGCTATCACTACAAGGGCGGGCGGCCGATCCTCCGCGACGTGAGCTTTGAACTGGAATCCGGCCACTTTCTGGCCGTGCTCGGCAACAACGGCGTCGGCAAGAGCACGCTGCTCAAGTGCATGAACCGCATTCTCACGGCCGACAGCGGGCACTGCCGGATCGACGGTGAGGATCTGCTCACACTCTCCCACCGGGAGATCGCAAAGCGCGTGGCCTTCGTCGCGCAGCACGTGCCCGACACACAGATGACCGTGCACGACATGGTCATGCTCGGGCGTCGACCCTATATGACCTGGGGCGTGACGGAGCACGACCACCACGTGGTGCACGAGGCCATGCGCCATCTGAATCTGGAGGATATGCGCGGCCGGTTTCTCAACCAGCTCTCCGGCGGCGAGCGGCAGAAAGTCATGCTTGCCCGCGCGCTGGCACAAGAACCGGCGCTTCTGCTGCTGGACGAGCCGACCAGCAATCTCGACATCCGCAACCAATATCAGGTGCTGCAGATTACGCGCAGCCTGTGCCGCGAGCAGAAGCTTACGGCGATGATCGTCATCCACGACCTGAACCTCGCGCTGCGGTTTTGTGACCGCTTTCTGCTGCTGCGTGAGGGCGAGGTGTACCGCTACGGCAGCACAGAGATTTTTGACGCCGCAGCCCTGCGGGACGTATACGGCGTCACGGGCAGCATTGTGCAAGTGCATGGGCAAAAGCTTGTGCTGATTGACGACGAAGAAGAAAAGGAGAACCAACCATGACCAACTGGGAAACCTGTGTGCAATTTCACGGCCACGCCTGCGGCGGTCTGACGATCGGCTACAAGGCCGCGTGCTACGCCACCGAGCTGCTGGAGCTGTCCTTCTCCGGTGACGAGCAGGTCGTGTGCATCGCGGAAAACGATGCCTGCGGCGTGGATGCCATTCAGGCACTGCTCGGATGCAGCATCGGAAAGGGCAATTTGCTGTTTCATATGCGCGGGAAGCAGGCATTTTCCTTCTATAACCGCGCCACGGGCAAATCCGTGCGGCTGGTGCTTCGGCAGCCGCCGGCAGACATGACGCGCGAGGAATCCTTCACCTACTATCAGGCACAGGAGCCGGCCGACCTGTTTGATGTCAAGCCGGCGGCCATTCCGCTGCCGGAACCGGCAAAGCTGTTTGATACCTACCCGTGCGCCTGCTGCGGCGAGATGACCGGCGCCAACTGGATCCGTCTGGTCGGCGGGGAAAAGCTGTGCCTCGACTGCGCCGGAAGCTACGACCGCTTCGACGTTTAAGGGCGAAAAATTCCCGCTTCCATTTTAGATCCTTTTTCCCCGGCCTCAAAAAGCTTCCCCTTTCATTTCACCCCCTTCTATCCCCCCAAAAATCCCCGACTTCCGAACCGGAAGCCGGGGATTCGCATATTCATATGTTCCGGTCCCGCAAAAGCGCGAGCTGATAAAACGCGACGGCACTCGCCGCGGCCACATTGAGCGAATCGACCCCATGCGTCATAGGAATGCGCACCGTGTAATCGCACGCGGCGATCGTGCTGCCGACCAGCCCATCGCCCTCCGTGCCGAGCACGAGGGCCAGGCGCGGCACTGCGCGCAGACGCGCATCATCAATGCGCAGCGAATCGTCCCGCAGCGCCATGGCCGCCGTTTGGAAGCCGAGACCATGCAGCGTTTCCTGCCAGTCGGTATCCTCGGGCAGATACGTCCACGGCACCTGAAAGACCGTGCCCATGCTCACGCGCACGGCGCGGCGGTAGAGCGGGTCGCTGCCCGCCGACGTGAGCAGCACGGCGTCCACACCAAGCGCTGCCGCCGAGCGGAAGATCGCGCCGATGTTCGTCGGGTTCATCACGTTTTCCAGCACGGCCACACGTGCGGCATCAGCGCACAGGGCCGCCACATCCGGCAGCGCCGGGCGGCGCATGGCGCAGAGCATACCGCGCGTGAGATGAAAGCCCGTCAGCTGTGTGAGCACATCGAGCCCGGCGGCATAGACCGGGATATCGTCCGGACAGCGCGCCAGGATCTCGCGCGCCTTGCCGTCCACATGGCGGCGCTCCATCAAAAACGACACCGGCACGCACCCCGCGTCGAGCGCGCGGCCGATCACGAGCGGACTTTCGGCGATGAAGAGGGCGTTGGCCGGGTCGGCGCGGTTGACGAGCTGGTTTTCCGTCAGGCGGGCGTACACGTCCAGCTCCGGCGCGGAAAAGTCCATGATGTCATAGATTTTTGCCATAGCTGCATCTCCCTTTTCCATAGGATCAGCCCGATTATACCCGATTTCCCGCAAGGACGCCACTGGTTTTTTCCCGCCGGTGTATGCCCCGCCGCACCTGTGGGCATACTGGCTCTGAGGTGATATTTATGCAGTTGACCCCAAAAGAGGCCAGTTTACTCAAAGATCTCAAAGGACAGGAGCAGCTGTGCGTGGACAAGTACAACCGCCACGCCGCCAACGCCAATGACCCCCAGCTGAGAAACCTGTTCGAACAGATCGCACAGGTCGAGCAGCAGCATTTCGACGCGATCACACAGATGGAGAGCGGCACCGTCGCCGCCCCGGCGGACTCCGCGACCGTGCCGACGACCTTCACGGCGACCTACAACAACACCGAGACCCCGCAAAAGCAAAACGACTGCTACCTGTGCACGGACGTGCTCACGATGGAAAAGCACGCCTCGCACCTGTACGACACGTGCGTATTCGAATTCAGCGACGCCAATGCGCGCAATGTCCTCAATGACATTCAAAAGCAGGAACAGCAGCACGGCAAGGTCATCTATGATTATATGACCGCGAACGCCATGTACGCCTGACGGCACAGCGCCCGGCAAAAACAGCGCTCCCGATCGATCGGGAGCGCTGTTTTCTGCTGACCTTACTTACACAGGCCATAGCTGTCCGCAAGTTTTTGAAACGCCGGGAGCGAGCGCTCGAGCTGGCTGCGCGCCACGCAGTAGGCCAGGCGTGCATAACCGGGGCAGCCAAAATCATCGCCCGGCACGAGCAGAATGTCATAATCCATCGCGCGGCGGCAAAATGCCCTGGAATCCGGCTCCGGCGACTTGAGGAAAAGATAAAACGCGCCGTCCGGCCGCGCGCACGCATAGCCCATGTCCGTGAGGGCACCGTAAATGAGCTCGCGGTTGACAGCATACGCCGAAATGTCCGCCGTCTGGCCGAGGCAGTCCGCCACGGCAAGCTGGAACAGCGACGACACGCAGATATACCCCAACGCGCGTCCAGCGCCGAGCACGGCCGCGTGCACGGCAGCGTAATCGTCCATAGCCGGGTGCAGGGCGAGAAAGCCCACGCGCTCACCGGGCAGGGACAGCGTCTTGCTGTAGGAATAGCAATAGATCGCGTTCGGATAAATCGCGGGCAAAAACGGCACCTCTACCCCGCCGTAGACCAGCTCGCGATACGGCTCGTCGGCGATGATGTAGATCGGATGGCCGAATGCCGCCTGCTTTTCGCGCAGGAGCGCTGAGAGCGCCTCAAGCTCCGGGCGCGAGATGACGACGCCGGAGGGATTGTTCGGAGAATTCAGGATCAGCAGCGCGATCTTTTCCGTCACGGCGGCCGAGAGTGCCTCAAGATCGAGCGCGAACGTGTCCGCCTTGCACGGCACAACGCGCACGCTGCCACCCGCCGCCTCGGCATAAACGGCATACTCCGGGAAATACGGCGCGAGCACGATGGCCTCATCCCCCGGACCCATGAGCGCGCGCGTGAGGATGGCCAGCGCGCTCGACGCACCGTCGGTCATGTAAATGTCCTGCGCGCGGTAAGCCTCGCCGAACGTCCGTGTCAGGTAGGCCGCAACTTTTTCACGCACGGACGCCATGCCCGGCGCTGGCGCGTAGGCGTGCAGCTGCGTGGGCGGGACGGTGCACAGCAGCCGCTCGACGGCCGCGTGCACACAGTCCGGCGGGTCGATGCTCGGGTTGCCAATGGCAAAGTTATAGACGTTCTCGGGGCCGATCTCAGCCGCGCGGCGGTCGCCGTAGGCCGCGATCTCGCGGATGGAGCAGCCGCTCTCGCCCCAGTCGATCATTTGTTTCGAGATCATGCGTTTGCCTCCTCCAGATACTGTTTCAGGTACAAAATGGCCTGCCGGTAACCCTCGAAGCCGAGGCCCATATATGTTTTCACGCACGCCATGCCGGCATAGGAGATCTGGCGGAATGCCTCCCGGGCGCTGACATCCGACAGGTGCACCTCCACCGCCGGGAGCGCCACGGCCTTGAGTGCGTCGAGAATGGCGACGCTCGTGTGCGTATAGGCGGCAGGATTGATGACGATGCCGTCCACCGTGCCATAGGCCGCCTGAATGGCATCGACGATCGCGCCCTCGTGGTTGGACTGGAACAGTTCGGCCTCCACACCCGCCTCTGCCGCAGCCACGCGGATGAAATTCTGCAGCGCGGCAAAGCTCCGGTTGCCGTAGATTGCCGGCTCACGCAGACCCAGCAGGTTCAGGTTTGGCCCGTTGATCACGAGCAATTTCATGCCAGCACCTCCAGAATCCGCTGCACGGTTTCGTCCGGCGTACCGTTGTTGTCAATGACCGCGTCGGCAAAGCGGGCGTACAGCGGCTCGCGCTGCGCATAGAGCGCCGTCAGGTCGCTGCGCTGGGAGATGGGGCGGCCGTCCTTCGGCAGCAGCGCAAGGTCGCGCTGGAGCCAGAAGATTGTGCCGTTCTGGTGCAGGAGCGGGTAGTTCTCCTCCCGGCAGACACAGCCGCCGCCCGTCGCGAGCACCACGCCCGAGCGCTTGCCGAGTTCCGCGAGCGCGGCCGTCTCCCGTGCGCGGAAAGCGTCCTCTCCCCCGGCGGCAAAGATGTCCGGAATAGACACGCCCGCCGTCTCGACGATCTGCGCGTCGCTGTCGAGCACCGGGTGGTGCAGCCGCTCGGCAAGCAGCGCTGCGATCGTGCTCTTACCGCTGCCGGGCATACCGATGAGGACAATGTTCTCCATCTCCTGCCGCAGCAGCCGGTGAATGCGCAGGATCTGCGCGTCGTCAATCACCGTGCCGGTGAACACCTCACAACTGCGCTTGGCCTGCGCCACGAGCATATACAGCCCGCCCGCGCACGGGATGCCGAGGCGCTCCGCCTGTAGCAGCAGCGCCGTGCGCGCAGGATTATAGACGATATCCAGCACGCCCGCGCACTGCGGAAACTGCCGCAGGTCGACAACAGCCTTCCCGGTGTTCGGGTACATACCGACCGGCGTGGTGTTGACGATCACGTGCGCGTCGGCGTGGCGGTCGAGGTTGTCATAGTTATCCGGCCCGTGGCGGGAAATGACCGTCACGCGCGCGCCGAGCTGCTCGAGCACGGCCTGAACGGTCGCGGACGCGCCGCCGTTTCCGAGCACGAGCGCCTTTTGCCCCGCGACGTCGACGCCGCTGTGGCGCACGAGATACTCGAAGCCGAAAGCGTCGGCATTGTCGCCGTAGAGCGTGCCGTCCGGCCGGCGGACGAGCACGTTCACGCTGCCGAGCCTTTGCGCCATCGGCGAGAGCTCCGCGCAGTACGGGATGACCGCTTTCTTATACGGAATGGTCACATTGAGCGCATCAAAATCGCCGCCGGTCAAAAATGCGGGCAGATCGTCCGGCGCGACCTCATAGAGCCCGTAGGTATAGTCGGCAAGCTGTGCATGGATGGCCGGCGAGTAGCTGTGGCCGAGTTTTTCACCCAGAAGTCCGCACTTCATCGTCACACCACCTCACGATAGCTGCCGAGGTAGGAAAACTCCTCGCACAGGCCGGGCAGCTCGCCCATGAGCTGCCGGAACTGCGGCGAATAGACCGATGTCTCGAGGTCGAAGTAGAACATGAACTCAAAATCGCGCTCCGGCAGCGGGCGGCTCTCGAGCTTGTTGAGGTTGATGCCGAGCGCGTAAAAGCGCGAGAGCACCTTGTACAGGGAGCCCGGCTTGTGCGGCAGCACCATCATGAGGCTCGTGCGGTCGGCGCCGGGATAGATCTCAAGATCCTTGGCGATGCAGATAAAGCGCGTGTAGTTGTTGCCCTGATCCTGCACGGCGGCGGCCAGACTCTCAAGCCCGTAGAGCCCGACACACGCACGCGACGAGAGCGCCGCGACATCCGTGCGGTCCGACTCAGCCACACGCTTGGCAGCCATGGCAGTGTTCTCGCAGCGCACGACCGTCACACCCGGCAGGCTCTGCAGGAAGCGGCCGCACTGGCTGATGGCCTGTTCGTGGGAGTAGATCTCCTTGATGTCCGAGAGCTTGGCGCCGGGCTTGGCCAGCAGGCAGTGGTCGATCTTCAGACGCACACTGCGCACAATGCGGAAGTTGTGCTGCATCATCAGATCGTACACGGCGTTGACGGATCCGGCCGTGCTGTTTTCGAGCGGGATGACACCATAACGGCACAAGCCCTTTTCGATCGCGGCGAACACCGCCTCAAACGTGGCGCAGTAAAACACGTTCGGCATCGTGAACAGGCGATCACACGCAAGCTGAGAATACGCCCCCTCCACGCCCTGACACGCGACGGCCGGATGCTCCGGGAACAGCGGCGGCGTCTGCGCGATGGCCTGCTCGATCTCGGCAGTCAGCGGGCTTGTGACGCCGAGCAGCCGGTTCTGGCAGCTGCGGCTGAGCTCAAAGATGAGCGAGTAGAGCGACACGGCGTATTCGCGCAGGTCCTCCGGTGCGGCGTCGGCGACCTGCTGCAGCTTGGCGCGCTCACGTCCGGCGTCGAGCGCCGGGAGATTGTGCGCCTTCTTGTAGCCCGCGATCTGTGCCGCGACCTCCATGCGCTGGTAAAACAGAGCGAGCAGCTGGCTGTCGATGCCGTCGATCTGCTGGCGATAGTCACTAAGTTCCATGGTCAAGCTCCTTATTCTCATTCGTTTTTCTCCGCTGCGGGAACGGTTTTCAGTGCGGAAAGATCCGTCCAGAAGCGGGGGTAGGATTTGTCGGTACAGGCGCTGTCGCGCACCGTGACGGGTGCGGTGCAGCCGCTGGCGGCAGTGGCCGCCGCCATGGCGATGCGGTGGTCGTGCTGCGGGTCGACCGTGCCGCCGGCGAGCGTCTTACGGCCGGTAATGGTCAGGCCGCTGTCGCGCTCCATCACCTGCGCACCGAGTGCGCGCAGCATGGCGGCCGTGCTCTCGAGCCGGTCGGATTCCTTGAGGCGCAGACGGGCAGCGTTGACGATCTGCGTCTCACCATCCGCAAGTGCGGCGATCACGCTCAGCACCGGGATCAGGTCCGGGATGGGCGCGGCGTCGATCGTGATGCCGTGCAGCGCGCCGCGCCGGACGGTGACGGCATCCGCCGTCTCCTGCACGTCCGCGCCGAAGCGGCGGAGAACATCCAGCACCGCACGGTCGCCCTGCGACGAGGCCGCCGCCAAACCCGTGACCGTAACACCGACAGGTGACAGCGCGCCCATGCACAGGAAAAACGCGGCGTTCGACCAGTCCCCCTCCACACGGCACTGCGCCGGGAGATGCGCCGTCTGGCCGCCGGGGATGGTATAGACCCGGCCATTCTTTTGCAGGCAGATGCCGGACAGGCGCAATGCGTCCTCCGTCATGGCGATATAGCCCGCGGACTCGAGCTTTCCCGTCACGGCAAGCGCGCTCTCCCCCGGCAGACGCGGCAGCGCCATGAGCAGCCCGGAGATATACTGCGAGGACACGTCGCCCGGCAGTTCATAAACGCCGGGCCGCAGCTGACCGCCGACGTGCAGCAGCGCACCGTCGCGCCGGATGGTCATGCCGTGCGCCGTGAGCGCCGCATCGAGCGGCGAGAGCGGCCGCTCCGGCAGCCGGCCCTCCATATGGAAGGTCACGTCCGCGCCGAGCGCACCCACGACCGGCAGCAGAAAGCGCAGCGTCGAGCCGCTCTCGCCGCAGAAAAGGTCTGCGTGCGCGGACATTTCCCCGGCAATGGGGACAATGCGGAACGCACCCGCGCCGTCGTCCGAAATGTCCGCACCAAGCGCGCGCAGACAGCGCGCCGTGGCGGCGATGTCGGCCGAAACGCCGTCACACTGCAGCACCACCGGCTGCGCGCCGAGCGCGGCGCAGATGAGCAGACGGTGCGCCTGCGATTTTGAGGCCGGGATGCGCACGCAGCCCGTGCGCGGCCCGGGAGAAACGGTCTGATTCATGCGATACCTCCGTCCGCAAGCCAGGCGCGGATGTCCGCCGCCGGGATCGTCTCGATACGGCAGTGGCCGATGCGCTCCGGCACGATGAGGTGCAGCTTACCGTCGGCAATTTTCTTATCCGAGAGCGCAGCGTCCGTGAGCGCATCGCACGTGAAATCCGTCTCCGTCGGCAGGCCGTACTGCCGCAGGAGCGCGATGATCCGCGCGCAGGTATCCTCCGTGCAGATGCCGCGTTTGGCAGCGGCGCGCGCGATGATGGCCATGCCAATGGCCACGCCGCAGCCGTGCGGCACGGCGTAATCGCTGCACTTTTCGACCGCGTGGCCGAACGAATGGCCGAGATTCAAAAGCTGGCGGCTGCCGCGGTCAAATTCATCGGCCGCAACGAGATCGCGCTTCATGCCGACGCACGCTGCGATGACGTGCTCCACCTGTGCGCTGACCGGGGCCGCGCACAGCTCGTCAAAAAACGCCTCGCTGCGCAGCACGGCATATTTGATGATCTCAGCGCAGCCGTTGCGGTATTCCTCCGGCGGGAGGGTATGCAGCGTTTCCGGGTCACAGAGCACAAGGATCGGCTGGTAGAAGCATCCAACCTGATTTTTGCCGCTCGTGAGGTTCACGGCCGTCTTGCCGCCAACGGAAGAGTCCACAGCCGCAAGCAGCGTCGTCGGCACCTGTACGAACGGAATACCACGCTGATACGTCGCAGCGGCAAAGCCCGCAAGATCGCCCGTCACGCCACCGCCGAGCGCGACGATCAGGTCGCTGCGGCTCAGGCGGTGCGCAGCCAGCAAGTCCAGCAGGGCCGCATAGGTGGCAAGCGTCTTGCAGTGCTCGCCGCCGGGATAGGTGAACATCACGACATGAAAGCCCGCGCGTGTAAGCGAAGCCGTGAGCCGCTCGGCGTACAGCCCCGCCACGGTCTCACCCGCGACGATCGCCGCCGTGCGTCCCATGCCGAGCACCTGCGCGATCTGTACGCCGGCATCGTCGAGCAGCCCCGGCTGCACCAGCACATCATAGTCGCGCGAAGCGGTCACGTGGATGGTCGTCATCAGCCGTCCACCTCCTCCTTGCGCCGGCGGCCCTCGTCGAGCAGGCGCGTGAGCGTGGGCAGATCGTCGTGCGCCATCGCATCGCGGTATTCGTTCAGATGCGCCATGAACACGTCCAGCTCATGGAGCAGATTGTCCTTGTTTTCCAGAAAGAGCTCGGCCCACATCTCAGGACTCAGCCACGCGACACGGGTCATGTCCTTGTAGCTGCCGGCGGAAAAGCCCTTGTGCTGGTCGGCCGTGGGGCTCTTGATATAAGCGTTGGAGACCACGTGCGCCATCTGCGAGGTGAAGGCAATCATCTCATCGTGTGCCTCCGCCGTCGTAAACGAAAAGCGCGAGAAGCCGGCGGGCTTGAGCAGCTGCTTGACCCGGTCAAAGAGCAGTACGTCGTCAAAGTCCGGCGGCACGATGACCATCGGTGCGCCGTGGTACATATTTGCTTTCGCGTTCTTGAAGCCGGAAAACTGTGTGCCGGCCATCGGGTGGCCGCCGAGGAAGGTGACACCGTATTCTTCCGCGATCGGGAAGCACGCTGCGCAGATGGTGCGCTTGGTACCGCCGCAGTCGAGCACGACGGGGTGCGGGCCGATATGCGGAGCCATACGGCGGAACCAGTCGATCGTCGCCTCCGGATAGAGGGCGATGAGCACAAGGTCGCACGAGGCGATATTCTCCTCCGTGAGCTCGGCGTCCACCGTGCCGCTCATGACGGCAAAATCCAGCACGCTGCGGCTGCGGTTCCAGGCGAGCACGGTCGCGCCCGTTTCATGATAGGCCTTGGCAAAGGAACCGCCGATCAGGCCCAGGCCAACGATGCCGACCGTCATTTGGAGATCACCTCACGGACGCTGCGCACCTTCTTGGCCAGATCATCGTAGACCTCCGGGCGCAGGGACTGCGCACCGTCGCACAGAGCGTGCATGGGATCGTTGTGCACCTCAATGATGAGACCATCTGCGCCGCAGGCGGTCGCGGCGAGGGCCATCGGCTCGACGAGGCGGGCGATGCCGGTCGCGTGGCTCGGGTCGACAATGATCGGCAGGTGCGTCAGCTCCTTGAGCATGGGCACGGCCGCAAGATCGAGCGTGTTGCGGGTGTAATCATCGAACGTGCGGATGCCGCGCTCGCAGAGGATGACCTGCTCGTTGCCGCCGGCCATGATGTACTCGGCGCTCATAAGCAGCTCCTTGAGCGTGCTGGCCAGACCGCGCTTGAGCAGGATGGGCTTGCGGAGCTTGCCGAGCTCGCGCAGAAGGTCAAAGTTCTGCATATTGCGCGCGCCGACCTGAATGATGTCCACATCCTCGAACAGCGGCAGGTGCTCGACACCCATGATCTCCGTCACGATCGGCAGGCCGGTCTCCTGCCGCGCGATCTTGAGCAGTTCCAGACCGGTGGCCTTCAGGCCCTGAAAATCGTAGGGTGAGGTGCGCGGCTTGAACGCGCCGCCGCGCAGGATGTTCGCGCCGGAGGCCTTGACGGCCTTCGCGACTGCGACGATCTGCTCCTCGGACTCAACGGAGCAGGGGCCGGCGATCATGACGAAGTTGCCGCCGCCGATCTTCACGCCGCCGACCTCGACGACGGTGTCGTCCGGGTGGAACTTGCGGTTGCAGCACTTGAAGGGCTCGGTCACGCGCTTGACGCTGTCGACGATGCCGAGGCTCGCGATCAGATCCATGTCCACGCGGGTTGTGTCGCCGACGAGGCCGAGCACGGTCTGGTATTCGCCCTCGGAAATGTGGATGGTCAGGCCCTGTCCCTTGAGCCAATCGATGAGCTGCTCGCGCTTTGCTGCTTCCACGCCATGCTTGAGTACGACGATCATGATGATTACCTCCGATGTATTTTGCATTTTTATTTTTGTTTTTCAAAAGAAAAATGCGGCACAGGCTCAACCTGTGCCGCATGAAACATTCTCGGGATCCGAGCTATTTTTGCATCACAAATCAGCCTTACTATATTG
>DBFWVW010000017.1:0-12369 GCA_048217285.1 Oscillospiraceae bacterium | reverse complement strand
CATGTCTTGTGTTATACTCTTGCTCATGAGGAATATGGTCTCCTTTCGGGCTGGTTTGGTGTGGTAACTTAACTATAACCCATGAAACCATATTTCTCATAGCTTTTTCTTCAATTGTCCAACATGTATTGTAGTCCTACAGTTTTCGATGTGCTTCCTTTTGAAAACCCTTTACACAAAACGCTTTCCGCGTTATAATCATGTATTATCCCACGTGGGAGGTGCGCCATGGAAGGCCTCGGTTTCATCCATGAGAAACTGGACATTAAGATCCTGATTCTCTACATTTTGAATCATTTGCCCGCAGCGGTGGATCCCCAGACGTTGTCCGATCTTGTTTTCTGCGACAACGGAATCGGCTACTTTGACTACTCGGACTGCCTTGCGGAATTGGTGGATACGGCGCATATCACGGAAGAGGGCGGCAAGTACCGCATCACGGAAAAGGGCAGCCGCAACGTCAATGAAGTTGCCAGCAGTCTGCCGTATTCCGTGCGCATGAAGGCGGACCGTGTCACGGAACCGATCGCCGAGCAGATGCGCCGCGCCGCAATGATCGTCGCGCAACATACGAACACGCCGGAGGGCGGGTGCAATGTGCGCCTCGCACTCTCGGACGGGATCGGGCAGATCGTCTCCATGCAGCTTCTGGCTGCCGATGAGGCGCAGGCACGCACGATGGAGCACTACTTTAAGGCACACGCAGAAGACGTCTATCAGGCGCTTGTGCGTATGCTCACAGAAAGCGAGGAAAACAAAGCATGAACACCTACATTCCGGATGGTTACAAGAGCCTGCTCGGCGTTTATGACACGCAGAAGGCGATTGGCCTGCTCAAGCGCCTGTTTGAGGATCAGCTCGCGGCAAATCTGAACCTGTTTCGCGTTTCGGCGCCGTTGTTTCTGGAGGAGTCCAGCGGCTTGAATGACAACCTCAACGGTTATGAGCGCCCGGTATCATTTGATATTCTGCAGACCGGCAAGGAGGCGCAGGTCGTCCAGTCGCTTGCCAAGTGGAAACGCATGGCCCTCTACCGCTATGATTTTTACCCCGGAAAGGGTCTTTATACCGATATGAACGCCATCCGCCGCGACGAGGACGTGCTCGATAATCTGCACTCGGTCTACGTCGATCAGTGGGACTGGGAAAAGGTCATCGAGCGCCGCGACCGCAACCTGGACTATCTCAAGTCCACGGTCATGGACATCGTTGCCGCCGTTTGTGAGACGCAGCGCACCATGCGCGCGATCTATCCGCAGCTTCAAGTGTTGCCGGAGTTGGAGCGTCAGGTCACATTCATCACTGCGCAGGAGCTTGAGGATCGCTACCCGGATCTGACGCCGAAGGAGCGTGAGCATGCCTTCGTGCGCGAGCACCACACGACGTTTGTCATCGGCATCGGCGGCGCGCTGCGCTCCGGTAAGCCGCACGATGGCCGCTCGCCCGACTATGACGACTGGACCATGAACGGCGATATTCTGTTCTGGAACGAGCTGCTTGACTGTGCATTTGAGCTCTCTTCCATGGGCATCCGCGTCGATCCCGAGAGCTTGGACCGCCAGCTGACCATTGCCGGCTGCGATGACCGCCGCACACTGACCTATCACAAGATGCTGCTGGCAGGGGAGCTGCCGCTGACGATCGGCGGCGGCATCGGTCAGTCGCGTCTGTCCATGCTGCTGCTCGGTAAGGCGCACGTCGGCGAGGTGCAGGCGTCTGTCTGGGACGACGAGACTACCGCCGCCTGCGAAAAGGCCGGCATCCGGCTGCTGTAAATACGGGTATCTGCAACGCCCCGAGATCCGTGATTTGTGATCGGTGATCTTGGGGCGTTTTGGCGCGGATTTCACGCATTTTGGCGAATTAAGATGTGAAGAAAGCCCGAAAACCGTCACATCTGCGCCCCAATGTGCTATACTTGCCCACGCAACACGAAAAGGAGGAACGGCGGATGCGGTCATGGCTTTCAAAAAACCGGCATGTGTACTGGCTGCTGGGCTTGATCGCGCTGGCGCTGGCGTATTTTGCGACGCAGCACATCGGTCTGCGTTACCATGTCATGCACCTGCCACTCGATGACCGCATCCCGTTTTGTCCGGCGTTCGTCGTGTTTTACATCCTGTGGTATTTTTATGTGCCGGGGTGTATGCTCTGGGCGTGCCTGCGGGCGAAGGACGTGTTCTGCCGGCAGGCGGCGGCACTGTTTTCGGGCGCGTTTTTGTGCGTAGCCGTGTTTGTGCTCTACCCGACGTGTGTCGACTTTCGCCCCGCGGCAGAGGGCGCGGGTGTATTTCGGGCGCTTTGCCGGCTCATCTATGCGCACGATGCGCCGGTCAACGTGTTTCCGAGCCTGCACTGCTATGAGGCGCTGGTGCTGCATCTGGTGACGTTTCGCGCGCCGCCGCTGCGCGCGCACAAGGCGCTGCGGTCGGCATCCTTCGCGCTGGTGGTTTTGATCTGCCTGTCCACGCTGCTTATCAAGCAGCACTCCGCGGCGGATCTCATCGCCGGCTGCGCACTTGCCGTGGCCGTGTATTCGCTGACTACGTATCTGTTTTCCAAGAGGAGGTCTCACCATGATCATACGACCGTTTAACGCTGCCTATCTGCTGCTCCTTGCGTTTGCTGCCGGAGCGGTTGTGCTGTTGTGGGCTCTGCTGCGCGGCCGGTCGGAGCGCTGCCGCGCCGCTGTGCTCATCGCGCTGTGCGCAGTGAACATCATCGGATTTTTCGTCTACAAAGGCTTTTTGTCCCGGGATGTGCAGTTTTTGCAGGCGTCCGGGCTCGATCGGTTCAACTGGTTCAGCGAGCTGCCGCTGCAGCTTTGCAACATCAATATGTTCCTCATCCCGATCGGCATCCTCACGCAGCGGCGTTCGCTGCTCGGCTTTGCGTTTTTTGTTGCGCCGCTTGGTGCACTCATGGCGCTCGTGTTTCCGGAGGCGCCGTTTGTCGGCTACTGCCTGTGGCTGCCGCGGATGCTCGGCTTTTACGTCACGCATATGCTCATCATCGTCTGCGGTCTGAGCCTCGTGACGCTCGGCTTTTACCGGCCGAATTTTCGGGATATTCCCGGCATCACGGGCACGTTTTTGCTGCTCGGCATCGGTGCGCTGGCGGTCAATTTCCTGCTGCGGCACACGGTCTGCCCGCTGGCAAATTACTTCTTCGTCTATGGCAGGGACGTGGACATCAGCATCCTGAACCTGTTCTGGAAGTGGCTGCCCGTGCCGTTTTTGTATGAGATGCCGGCGCTTTTGATCCTCGTCGGCTATATGGCGCTCATCTGCCTGCTCTTTTCCGTGCGGGATCAGCGCCGCGCCCGGGAGATCGACATGGTATAAAAAACAAAGACAGCCTGATGCATATGCGTCAGGCTGTTAGCTTTTTTGAGCGCAAAAAGACCGCTGCGGACGCAGATTCCGCAGCGGTTCGTGGAGCGGGATACGGGAATCGAACCCGCCTATCCTGCTTGGGAAGCAGGTGTTCTACCAATGAACTAATCCCACAGATGCAGTCATTATAACACAGCCGCCTGTCGTTTTCAAGTGAAAAATGCAACAGAACTTGACATTTCTCGGCGCGCAACTTATAATATCCATTCGTGACGTTTTGTTTGTTTGTTGATATAATGGGAGTGACAATATGCCGGAAGAAACCCTTCGCGAAAATAAAATGGGCACTATGCCTGAAAATAAGCTCCTGCTGTCGATGGCGGTCCCGATGATGATCTCCATGCTTGTGCAGGCGCTGTACAACATTGTGGACAGCATTTTCGTCTCGCGCATCTGCGAGGATGCGCTCACGGCGGTGTCGATGGCTTTCCCATGGCAGAACATCATCATCTCCATTGCCGTTGGCTTCGGTGTCGGCATCAACGCGCTGTTATCGCGCGCGCTGGGACAGAAAAACGCCGAGCGCGTCAATCAGGTTGCAGTCAATGGTCTGCTGCTGGCACTGCTGAGCTATTTGCTCGTGCTTGTCGCCGGCCTGATCGGCATCCGTGCCTATATGCGCGCACAGACAGGTATCGAGTCTATTGTGCAGTACGGCATTACATATCTGAATATCTGTGTGCTGTGCTCGTTCGGCGTGTTCTGTGAGATTACGTTTGAACGTTTCCTGCAGGCGACCGGCCGCACGGTCTATTCCATGGTCACACAGCTGGCCGGCGCGATCACAAACATCATCCTTGACCCGATCCTCATCTTCGGACTGCTTGGTTTCCCGAAGATGGGCATTGCCGGCGCTGCCTGGGCGACGGTGATCGGTCAGTGCGTCGGCGCGGTCGTTGCCGTGACGCTCAACCACTTCAAAAATCCGGAGGTGCACCTGCACCTGCGGCACATCCGCCCGAACGGACGCCTCATGCGCGAGATCACGGCCATCAGCATCCCGTCGATCATCATGAGCTGCATCTCGTCGCTGACGTGCTTTGTCATGAACATGATCCTCATCGCGTATTCCTCCACGGCGGTCGCTGTGTTTGGCGTCTATTTCAAGCTTCAGAGCTTTGTGTTTATGCCGGTCTTTGGCCTGAATAACGGCATGGTGCCAATCATCGCCTATAACTACGGCGCGCAAAAGCCGGAGCGCATCCATAAGACGATCCGTTTCGGCATGGTCTATGCCGTTGTGATTATGCTGCTTGGATTCCTGGTGTTCCAGCTCATCCCGAAGGAGCTGCTGCTGATGTTTGACGCCTCGGACGCAATGCTCGAGATGGGTGCGCCCGCGCTGCGCATCATGAGCCTGGCGTTTGTGTTTGCCGGCATCGGTATCGTATGCAGCTCGGCGTGTCAGGCGTTTGGCTACAGTGTCTACAGTATGCTCATCTCCATTGCGCGCCAGATCGTGGTGCTCATCCCGGCGGCCTATCTGCTGTCGCTGAGCGGTGTGCTGCGCAGCGTCTGGTTTGCATTCCCGATCGCGGAGGTGGCGTCGCTGCTCTTGTCGCTCGTGTTTCTGCGCACCACGCTCAAAAAGACGGGCATGGCGCTGCCGAAGAAGAAATAACGATCCGTTCTGTCACAGGCGGCACCATTCGGTGCCGCCTGTTTTCGTCGTATTCCGCACGGGTAAAACCGGGCCTGCATAGGATAGTGCGGGCCGAGTGCCCGATTTGAAAAGGAGGAACGACTGTGGACAAATGCAATTTCAAGCAGGGCCCGCTGCCGGAGTGCTCGCCGTTGGCGCTGGCGCAGACAGCCATGCAGCAGTCCAGCGAGCCCGCGTATGACAAGCGCATGGCGCTGGCGCGCGGTACGCTGTTTCCGGGGCTTGACCTGCCGTTTATGAACATGGTCAACAAACCCGGCGACCTCAGCACGCCGCTGTGCGAGCTGATGGCGATGGATTTTGTCATCCGGGAACTGAACCTGTATCTGGATACCCATCCGGACGACCGCGAGGCATTTGATACGCTGCAAAAGTGTATCCGCCTGAGCGCCGAGGGGCGCAAGCGGTATGTGGAGCAGTATGGTCCCGTGTCCTTGCGGGATCTGGAAAGTTCGGACGTCTATGACTGGCTCAACGCGCCGTGGCCGTGGCAGCAGGAAGGAGAGGGAAAGTAAGCAATGTTTGTCTATGAAAAGAAATTGGAATACCCGATCCGCATCAAAAACTCGAATCCTGCGCTGGCAAAGTTCATCTGTTCGCAATACGGCGGGCCGGACGGCGAGCTGGGTGCGTCGCTGCGCTATCTCAGCCAGCGCTATGCCATGCCGTACCCTGAGCTTTCGGCCATACTCACCGACATCGGTACGGAAGCGGCGGAAGTGGCCCGGGGCGCGCAAATCTTTTGCAAATCGGACAAAAAAATTTAACATTCACTTAAATTTTTCGTCAAAAGCCAGAAATCCACCAAAAGGGTTGACAACGGCGGAATTCTGCATTACGATTACGACACAGAAAAAATAGAAGAATGCAGTACCTGATAGAGGTTGCGGATCTGATGAGTACCCCGTGATATACGCCGGCAAGCGGTCGCGGGAGAAAGGCTGCTCCGCCGAAGCTGTCTTGCGATTGCCGTCGCGGACTTGCTGGGATTGCGCTTAACAGGCGCAGGACTGTCACATACCTCGTATGTGGAGCACTATCAACGGCTTTCCTTTGTATGCTTGCATGAGAGCCTGCGATACCATTTCGGGTCGCAGGCTCTCTGTTTTTTTCAAATCATGCTAACAGGAGATGTAGAAAACATGCAAGCAAACATCAGAAGAATCGTATCCATCCTCGTGGCCGTCATGTTCTGCGTGGCGTGCTTCACCGGCTGCGGCAGCAGCAACAGCAATGGCGGCAGCGACACGGCCTCTGTCGATGTCAAGAACGCCAAGACGATCGCTGACCTCAAGGGCGCGAAGATCGCAGCTCAGGCCGGCACATTCCATGCTGACGCTCTGTCCCAGATTCCGGACGTTCAGTCGAGCACCTATCCGGAGTTCGCCGATCTGCTGACCGCTCTCAAGAGCGGCGCGATCGACGGCTACATCGCCGAGGAGCCGACGGCTCTTTCCGTCTGCGGCTCCAACGAAGAGTTGACCTACCTGCCGTTCAAGAACAATGACACCGGCTTCACCGCAACGGCGGCAGACGTCGGCATCGCCATCGGCCTGAAGAAGGGCAACGCCCTGCGCGACCAGATCAACACCGTTCTGGCCGAGATCACCGAGGAGCAGAAGTCCCAGCTCATGGAGCAGATTGTGACGCTTGCTTCCGGCGGCGCGGTCACGGAGTTTGCCGTCCACTGTGATGCCCCGGCCACCACGACCGGTACGCTCAAGATCGGCATGGAGTGCGCTTACGAGCCGTACAACTGGACCGATACCGACGGCAGCTCCTTTGGTGCCGTTCCTATCAGCAGCGAAGGCCAGCATGGCCTGTACGCCAACGGCTATGATGTCCAGATCGCCCAGTATGTTGCCAACCGTCTTGGCCTGAAGCTTGAGATTTACGCTCTGGAGTGGGATTCCCTGATCCCCGCGGTCAACTCCGGTGCCATTGATGCGATCGTTGCCGGCATGAGCCCGACGGCTGAGCGCGCGCAGGAGATCGACTTCACCGATACCTACTACGAATCCAACCTCGTGGTCATCATCCGCAAGTAAACAAATCGACGCAGGCGGCAGGCTCTGTGCGCTCGCACGGTGCCTGCCGCCCGTCTTGACAGAAAAACGGAGTAACTATGAGTTTCTTAAACGATGTTCTGAACATCTTCGTCAAGTATTACCCCCAGCTGCTGACCGGCGTCGGCAACACAGTGCTCATCGCGCTGACGAGTACGGTGGCCGGCCTTGTACTCGGTCTGCTGACCGGCGTTGTGCGCACGGCGCCCATGTCCAAGAATTCCATCCTGCGCGCGCTGCACAAGCTGCTCAATGCGATCATTGCGATCTATGTTGAGATCTTCCGCGGCACGCCGATGATGGTTCAGTCGATGGTCATTTACTGGGGCTATGCCTTTGCGACCGGCGGCGACACGCTGCCGCTCATCCCGTCCGGCATCCTCATCGTGTCCATCAACACCGGCGCATACATGGCGGAGATTGTCCGCGGCGGCATCATTTCCATCGACCGCGGTCAGTTTGAGGGCGCCATGTCCATCGGCATGACGCACGCGCAGACTATGTTCAAGGTCATTATCCCGCAGGTCATGCGCAATATCCTGCCATCGGTCAGCAATGAGTTTGTCATCAACATCAAGGATACGTCCGTCCTGAACGTCATCGGCGTGACGGAGCTGTACTATTTTGCCGGCATCATCAAGCGGCAGAATTTCCAGACGTTCCAGACCTATCTCGTCGTCTGCATTCTGTACTTCATCCTCACGTTCACCATTACACGTCTGCTGCGCTGGGTCGAGCGAAAGCTGGATGGAAACGAAAACTATACGATCTTTGGCTCACAGACGGATGTCAATGCCGAGATCCACATCACGAAGGAGGGCTGAACTGTGGCAGATAATGTGATCGAGCTGGTGCATCTGCAAAAGCAGTTCGGCGACCATGCCGTCCTGCGTGACATCAACCTCAGCGTGAAAAAGGGCGAGGTCATGAGCATCATCGGCGCATCCGGATCCGGCAAGAGCACGATGCTGCGCTGCATCAACCTGCTCGAGACGCCGTCCTCCGGCCAGGTGCTCTACCATGGGCAGGACATCACGGCCAAGGACTTTAACCTCATCCAGTATCGCACGAAGGTGGGCATGGTGTTCCAGAGCTTCAATCTGTTCAACAATATGTCCGCGCTCAACAACTGCATCACCGGGCAGGTCTCGGCGCTCAAGCGCAGCCGTAAGGAGGCGGAGGAGATCGCCATGAAGTACCTGACAAAGGTCGGCATGGCGCCGTATATCAACGCCCGGCCGTCCCAACTCTCCGGTGGACAGAAGCAGCGCGTGGCCATTGCCCGCGCACTGGCCATGCAGCCGGAAGTGCTGCTGTTTGACGAGCCGACGAGCGCGCTCGATCCGCAGATGGTCGGTGAGGTGCTGGATGTCATGCGCCGCTTGGCCGAAGAGGGCCTGACGATGATCGTCGTCACGCACGAGATGGCCTTCGCGCGCGATGTCTCCAGCGACGTTGTGTATATGTCCGATGGTGTCATCTGTGAGCAGGGCAAGCCGCATGAACTCTTTGAAAACCCGCAGAATCCCAAGACGCGCGAGTTTCTGTCGCGCTTTCTTGCGCGCTAAATTGTAACATCGGAAAGCAAGCGGCGCCTCCGTTATTTTGGAGGCGCCGCATTTTTTGCGCGCACAAAGTGCCATGTGCCCGGGAAATTACGCAGTATGACCTCGATATGTGACCGGTCGTGAATGATCATGTGATCAAGGCTCTGGGCGCGGAACGCCGCATCCCGTGCGGTGCCATCGAGCAGAGCTACCATTTCTGTCTGGAGCGGATGAATCCGTTCTGGGGAAATAACTGCGTTCAGGACCTCCATCACATCGGCGGCGATGCCGGCGCGGTCGATCGGCAGCAGCGTCCAGACTTGTTCCAGGATCTGCATAGCGTCCTCGTTTTGCAGACTCTCTCCGGTGCAGCCGCGCGTTCGCCCGGCAGCGTCGGTGCGCGGACGGCCGTATTTCGTGGCGGCATAGCAGCGCCAGGACAGAGCGGCACTGCCATCGCGCCGCGTTTTGCAGCGTGCGGCGCAGTTCCCGCCGCACGTTCCGCACCGGAGCTTGCCGGAGAGGGGGTAGCGGCGGCTGTGCTTGGGCTGGCCGTCCTGTGTCCGGGCGCGCGCGTCCAATATGCGCCCGGCTGCTTCAAATGTAGCGCGCGGGACGATCGGCGCATGGTGATCCCGCAGGATTACATATGCTTCCTGCCCACGGTTATATTTCTTCTCGTGTGTCAGATAGTCGGGTGTGTAAGTTTTCTTTTGTACCAGATCGCCGCAGTATTTTTCATTGCGCAGGATGCGCAGGATCACGCTGCTGCGCCATGGCCCGCCATGCGCTGTTGGAACGCCGGCTTCATTGAGTTCGCGCGCGATGGTGTGCGCGCCTTTGCCGTCATTGACAAATTTGCTGAAGATTTCCTGTACAATCTGAGCACCGGGCTCGTTGATAATCAGTACCCCGCCGCGCACATCATAGCCAAGCAGGTCGCGGCCGAACACGATGCCTTGTTCCATGCGCCGCTTTTGTCCCCACTTGACACGCTCGGATGTGCGGCGGCTCTCCTCCTGTGCAATGGAGGCAAGGATCGTCAGCCGCAGCTCGGCGTCTCCGTCAAGCGTATAGAGGTTGTCGCTCAGAAACAGCACACCGACGCCGTGCTGTTTCAGCTCGCGCGTGTAGTAAATGCTGTCGAGCGTGTTGCGCGCAAAACGGGAGATTTCCTTCGTTACGATCAGGTCAATCATTCCTGCTCGCGCACAGGCGATCATGCGCTGGAAAGCCAGCCGCCTTTTCGTGCTGGTGCCGGAGAGCCCCTCGTCAGCAAAAATGTCTGTCAGTTCCCAGCATGGCTGCCGGGCGATGTATTCGCGAAAGTAGCGCTGCTGGCTCTCGAAGGAGTTTGCCTGATCGTCCCGGTCGGTCGAGACGCGGCAGTAAGCGGCCACGCGCAGCGTTTTTTCGGTCGGGATCATGGCAGAGACCGGATGAGTAGGGCGGAGCAGCGGCGGTATTCCGTGTCTGTCAGCAGGCCCCGTGCCCGCAGAGCGGCGAGTATTTCGTGCTCGATCTGCGGCATACAGGCAGCGGCCGATGTTTGCAGCACTTTTTTATCCGGCCGTCTGATGCAGATCCAAATTCCTGGTTGCATTGCAGCACCTCCCGGCAAAATTGTATGCACTGCAGAAGGGGCATGAGAACGGCTGACGGAACATTTCTGCCACTCCGGCAGGGACGGAGGAACTGGGGCATCTCGAAATGGTCGGCACGATCGTCTATCAGCTCACGCGCAGCATGACACCGGAGCAGATCAAGCAGTCCGGATATGACACGTATTTCGTCGATCACACGGCGGGTGTGTTTCCGCAGTTTGCGTCCGGCACACCGTGGACGGCAGCGACAATCGGCGTGACAGGCGACGTGATTGCCGATTTGTCGGAGGATATGTCTGCCGAGCAGAAGGCACGCAAGACCTATGACAATATCCTGCGCCTGTGCGATGATCCGGATGTGACGGATGTCATTCGATTTTTGCGTGAGCGTGAGATCGTGCACTACCAGCGATTCGGTGAGGCGCTGCGCCTGGCGACAGAGAAGATGGATCAGAAGAACGTCTACATGACCAACCCCGCGTTTGATCGTTCCTGATTTTTGCCTTTCCGCTGATCTACCGGCAAGAAGGGCAGGGCCCGGCATGAATACCGGATCCTGCCCAGAGAAAAAACAGCAGACACCCGAAGGTGTCTGCTGTTCGTTTATAGGGTCAAATTACTTGATCGCGGTCCAGCGCTCGGTGATCGGGTGCTTGAGGTTCTGGAAGAAGTCGCCCTTCAGATCCTTCGGGGTGTTGAAGTTGACGTCCAGCGCATAGTCGTGGCTGTTGGTCGCTTCCTGAACATCGGCGTAGTACCAAGTAGTGGTATCCATGTTGTCGGGCCAGGTCTTCATCTGGTCAGCAACAGCGCCGAAGCTGGTGGTGCCTTTGCCGGGCAGACGGCCGATCAGCTTGTTGACGATCACGATCGCCTGAGCACGGGTCAGGGACTCCTTCGGTCCGAAGGTGTTGTCGCCCTTGCCTTCGAGGATGCCCATGGCGTACAGCAGGCTGATGTACTTATCAGCGAAGCCGCCGTTAAGGTCCTTGAAGATGTAGCCGGTGATGGGCTGGTTGACTTCGATCTTGAACAGCTGAGCGATCATGGTCGCAAACTGCTCGCGGGTCATGGTGGCATCCGGATCAAACTTGCCGTCGCCGGTACCGACCAGGATGCTGGCCTTGGTCATCATGGTGATGGCTTCATATGCCCAGTGATCCTTGCTCACGTCGACGAAGGTCTTACCGGCCTTGTTGGCGTACTGCGCCTTCGACTCGTCGGTCATGAGCGCGTAGATGACCTGAGCAGCCTCGGCACGGGTGAGCGTGTCGTTCGGGCCGACATAACCGTTGTCGTAGCCGACAACGTACGCATCATGATCCGTGTCCTTCAGGCCGATGCGGAACGTCGGGTAAACGGTGACGATGTCAAGATCCGGCAGCTTGCCGAGAGACAGCTGCGGGATAGACTTGTACTGAATGCCAGTGGACTTCTGCTCCCAGGTAGCAGACAGGCTGTAAGCATTGCGACGATCCTTCTTGGCAAAGACCGCAACACCGTAGGTAGCAGCGGCAGATGCAACAATCTCGTCCTTGTTCTGGTTGTAGAGGACGACCTGAGCACCGGTTGCGAGGGTGCCCCACGGCGTCTTCACTACGACCAGATAGTTGGGCAGGTTGGTGAAAATGTTTCCGAGCGCGTCCGTAATGACGCCGGCGGTCTCCGGAGAATTCTCCTCGACCGAAGCCGCGACGCTTTCCTCGGCTGCGACATCTTCATCGGCTGCAAAAGCCATGACCGGCAGCAGGCTGACGACCATAACCAGAGTGAGAAGCGCACAGAACAGTTTGCGGGACTTTTTCATTGATTCCACTCCTTTGATAAATGTACATAAGTGCCGCCGTGCCGGATGTCGGGTAACACACGCCGACACACGTACACTTATGCACATAGTATACACTGTGCCCCCTGAAAAGTCAAGCTATGGAAACAATGTGCACAAAGACCGCTTGTAGGACTACAATACATGTTGGACAATTGAAGAAAAAGCTATGAGAAATATGGTTTCATGGGTTATAGTTAAGTTACCACACCAAACCAGCCCGAAAGGAGACCATATTCCTCATGAGCAAGAGTATAACACAAGACATG
>DBFWVW010000016.1:0-7609 GCA_048217285.1 Oscillospiraceae bacterium | reverse complement strand
AGATTGCCGCTGCACCCCCCTTGCACCTCAACTTGGCGGATAATTCCGTCCTCTACCTCCACCCGCATCAGGCGGGAGCAGACGCCCTTCGGCCGGTATGTGATCGTCATGACGACGCCTCCTTCGAAATTTTTTCTGCTCACAGTATAGCAGATGCGGTGACATAATTCCACCCCCGAAACCATATATATTGTGGAGAACTGGATTGGAGGTGGGCAGATATGACGCTGCGGCAAAAACTGGCCTGTGTGGGGCTGACCGTGTTCGGCCTGCAGATCGCGTCGGCTGCGGCGGGCGGCGCGCCGCTCGCGGACAGACTGCAACTCTGGCTCGACCCGGAGCAGCTGCTGGCAGCATCGGTGCGCATGGAGCTGGGTGCTCCGCCGGTGGACGTCTCCCCCACACCGGAGGCAGCGGCAGCGCTCAGCGCGGCCACGCCTGTGCCGGAAGCAACACCCGCCCCCACATCCGGCAGCGAGCCCGCCGAGGACGCCCCGACCACGACGGCCGACGGGCTGCCGATCGTGGCGACGAGCATCGCAGGTGGGCTGAGCATCAAAAATGAGACGGACATCGCGGTCGACGCGGCCGCGCTGCTGCAGCAGGGACCGGCCGTGACGCTGCCGGCGGGCGAGCCGCAAATCCTCATCATGCACACGCACGCGAGCGAGGCCTTCACCCCCGCGGGGCGCGACCTCTACCCCGCGAGCGACACGTGCCGCACGGAGGACACCAATTATAATATTGTGCACGTGGGCGACGTGCTGGCCGACACGCTCGGGGCCGCCGGGCTGCAGGTGCTGCATGACCGGACGATCTACGACTACCCGAGCTACACAGGCTCGTACAACCGCTCGGGCGCCGCCGTGCAGGAATACCTGAACCAATACCCGAGCCTGCGCATCGTCATTGACCTGCACCGCGACGCGCTGTGCTCGGACAGCGTGGTCTACAAGACCGTGGCCGAGCTGCCCGACGCCGCGTGCTCGCAGGTGATGCTGCTTGTGGGCACGAACGCCTCGGGGCTCTACCACCCGTACTGGGAGGAGAACCTGCGTCTGGCGGTGTACCTGCAGAACGCGGTGAATCAGGCGCACCCGACGCTCATGCGGCCGATCACGCTCGTCAACGAGCGCTACAACCAGCACCTCACGCGCGGGTCGCTCATCATTGAGGTCGGCAGCAGCGGCAACACGCTGCAGGAGGCCATACGCGCCGTGCGCCTGTTCGGCGAGAGCGCCGGACCGGCGCTTGCAGAGCTTGTGCAGTGACCGGGCCCGACACGGTGCGACATATTATAATATGTATAAAACCGCCCCCGGCGGGCGAGAATCTCCGCAGACGGAGCTTCCGGCCAAAGGGGGTGTTTTCATGCAGGTCCGCAATTACATGACCGGCGCTGCCGCCGTGACGCATCCGGACGAGCCGGTCGTCGCCGCCGCGCGGCTGATGCGTATGCGCGGTATCGGTGCGCTGCCCGTGTGCGAGGACGACGGCACGCTCGCCGGGATGCTCACTGACCGCGACATCGTGGTGCGATGCGTCTCGTCCGGCGGCGATCCGGGGGCCGTGACCGTGCGCAGCATCATGTCGCGCGACCCGGTGACGGTCGAGGCCGGCGCCGACGTGCGCAGCGCGATGGAGACCATGCGCGCCGCGCAGGTGCGCCGCCTGCCAGTGACCGAGGGCGGCAAGCTCGCGGGCATCCTCTCGATCGACGACATTGCCCGCTCGGGCAAGTGGGACATGGAGTGCGCGCAGGCACTGTGCGGCATCACGGCCAACGTCTGCCGCCGGTAAACCGCATCCACCACACGATCCGGCCGCGCGGGACACTGCGCGGCCGATATTTTTGCGCAAAAACACCGATGCGGGACATGGAAAATGCAGCAAAATACACAATTTTAAGAATCATTCGCAAAAAAGGCTTTACAAATGCGGGTTCCTGTGGTATCTTCATATCAGTAATAATTCTTGTTACTGATTTTGAAGGAGGTGCTTCGATGCCCACACGCAAAAACAGCAAAAAGCGGCAGGTCATCCTCGAAGCCCTCGCAGCGACGACCGCCCACCCCACCGCGCAGGAGCTGTATCAGCAGCTCAAGCCGGACTACCCCGACCTGAGTCTCGGCACGGTGTACCGGAACCTGAGCCTGTTTTCCGAACAGGGCGACGCGATGAGCGTCGGTGTGTTTCACGGGCAGGAGCGGTTTGACGCCCGCACAAACCCCCACGCGCACCTGCACTGTGCGCAGTGCGGCCGGGTCATCGACGTGCCGCTGCCCGGTGAGCCGGAGGCACAGCTGTGTGCCCTCGCCCAGGGCGTGACGGACGCAAAGGTGCTCGGGTGCAGCATCACGTTCACGGGGCTGTGCAAGACTTGTCAGCAAGCGGACAAGGGATCCGCTTCCAAATAAACCAACAATCGAAATCAAAAAACATCAGGAGGAATCTTACAATGAAAAAATGGGTTTGCAGTGTCTGTGGTTACGTTTACGAAGGCGAGCAGCCGCCGGTCGAGTGCCCGGTGTGCCATGTTGACGGCTCCAAGTTCATCGAGCAGAAGGCTGAGAAGTCCTGGGCTGCCGAGCACGTGGTCGGCGTGGGCAAGGCGTTCGGGTCCGACGTTCCGGCCGACGTGCAGAAGGAGATCGTCGACGGTCTGAGAGCCAACTTCGAGGGCGAGTGCTCCGAGGTCGGTATGTATCTGGCCATGGCGCGCGTGGCGCACCGCGAGGGCTATCCGGAGATCGGCCTGTACTGGGAGAAGGCCGCTTATGAGGAAGCCGAGCACGCTGCGAAGTTTGCCGAGCTGCTGGGTGAGGTCATCACCGACAGCACGAAGAAGAACCTCGAGATGCGCGTGGACGCCGAGAACGGCGCGACCGACGGCAAGTTCCAGCTCGCGAAGCTGGCCAAGCAGTACAATCTCGACGCGATCCACGACACCGTGCACGAGATGGCTCGCGACGAGGCCCGTCACGGCAAGGCGTTCGAAGGTCTGCTCAAGCGCTACTTCGGCAAGTAATCCCCTGAAAACAGCAGCCGCCCCGGAAGTCGACCTTCCGGGGCGGTTTTTTCGGCACGGTGCGGCGATTTCTGACAAAAACAGCCGTTCCGGAATTGACAAGCCCACGTCGGAATGTTACACTGAATTTGTCATTTAACAAATATTGCAGCCGCTGCGGCGGCGGCAAAAGAGGGGGAAAAACCATGAAATACTGTTCTCAGTGCGGCGCGCAGCTGGTCGATGAGGCCGTTGTCTGCCCGCAGTGTGGCTGCGCCGTGGCGCCGCAAAAAACCGTCGATCCGAACGCCAGCCCGAAATCGCGCCTCGTGGCGCTGCTGCTGTGCATCTTCGTCGGCGCGCTGGGTATCCACCGCTTCTACGTCGGCAAGATCGGCACGGGCGTGCTCTGGCTGCTCACAGCCGGGTGCTTCGGCATCGGCGCGCTGGTCGACCTGATCATGCTCGCCTGCGGCACATTCACCGACAGCGACGGCAAGCCGGTCACAGACTGGCAGACCTGACGCTGTGCACGCAAAAAAAGATCCCCGGCCTGTGAGCCGGGGATCTTTTTGCGTTTTTACGGGTCGATCTCGATGATATAGCCGATCTTGCCGCTGTAGAACTGCGGATAGCGGCCGGCGGGATCGCCGATGCAGTCGTTATAATACCAGCCGTCGCTCGTGCGCGTGATGAGCACGTAATCCTCGGCGGCGCCGTTGGTATCGTGCACGGACGGCTCGCCGGACGCCCAGTTATAGACCGGGTCGATGTTGTCCTTGACCCAGGCAAGCTCGCCGCTGTTGGTGCGGTGCAGGCCGATCCAGACGTAGGTCAGGCCGGATTCATCGGCAAGCTGGGCGACGCGCGTCCACTTCTCAGCGCTGTCGATCACGACGAGGTGGCCGCCCTTGGCCTCGGCCGCCGCTTCGGCATCCGCCCAGGAGACGTCCGCCGTGACGACCTCATACGTCGGCTCCGGCTTCGGCGTCGGGGTGGGCGTGGGCGTCTCGGTCGGGACAACGGTCTCGACGGGGACGGTCGGCGTCGGGGTGGTCTCCGCCGTGGTGGGCGTGCCGAACACGCCGAGCGAGCGCAGCAGCAGCACGGCCAGCACAGCCGCGCAGAGGATGAGCACGGTCAGCAGCACGCCCGCCTTGCGCGACTGACGCCGCTCGGCCGACGCGCTCTTTTTCGGCACGGGGCGGTAGGCCTCCGGCTTTTTGGCCGGCGGCTTTTCCGGTTTGCGCTCCGGCTTCGGCTTCGCCGGGGTCTCTGGCTTGGCAGGCTGCTTTTCCGGGCGGAATTTGTTCGGCAACGGCTGCGCGGGTTTCTGCTCCGGCGCGGGCTGCGGTTCGGGTTTGCTTTCGGGCTCGGCTTTGACCTCCGGCTCCGGCTTGGAGGCTTCCGGCGCGGGCTCCTCCGCTTCCGGCTTTTCCGGCTCCGGGGCCGGTTCCGGTTCAGCGGCGGGCTTCGTCTCCGGCTCGGCCGCAGGCTCTTCGGCAGGGGCTTGCGCCGGAGTCTCCTCTTCCGGGGTCTCCGGGGCCGGTTCGGGCTCCGGGGCCGGTTCGGGCGCAGCGGCTTCCTCCGCGAGGATGCCGAGCATCATGCGCTCGACGTCGCTGAGCTCCTGCTCGGGCTTATTGAACATCTCCTGCGCGGTCGGCACATTGCGGCGCCGCTCGGCATCATACTGCTCAAGCGCGGCGCACAGCTCCGCCGGCGTGGCGTAGCGGTCGGCCGGTTTGCACTGCGTGGCGCGCGCGATGATCTCCGCAAGGCCGCGGCCGGCCTTGCGCGCCGTGGGCAGCGGCTCGCCGTTCATGCGGCGGCGCAGCGCAGCGGCCTGATCCTCGGGCTGTGGCGCACGGTCGTCCGGGTAAAACGGCAGACGGCCGCCCGACACGCCCGCATACAGCAGCAGGCCGAGCGAATACACATCGGCCGAGGCGTCGAGCGTGCCGCTCCAGAACACCTCGGGCGCCATAAACTCCAGCTCCTCGGTCGTCCAGTCCTTCGTATCCGTGCGGGCGGGCGCGCCGAGACCGACCGTGCCGTCGGAAGCACGGCTGATGTTGTCCGGGCGGATGCCGCCGTGATAAGCCCCGCGCTCTGCAAGGATGCGGCAGAGCGTCTCGGCCAGCGCGGTCAGCTCCGCGCGCGAGAGCGTCTGCAGCCGGTCACCGAGCAGGCAGGCGGGATCCAATGCGTGTTTGTCCATATGATACGCACCTCTTTATGTCCGTGTTGGCATGTTTACATAACTTTATAAATAGTAACACACTTATGACGACAAGTCAATTCCATCTGACGTGCCGGGCGCGGGTTTGTTCCGTCCGAGGCGGCCGAACCAGCGAAACGTCATCGGCCAGATACCGGCGGCAAAGACGACCATGAGCGCATAGCGGATGAGGTTGGCGATGTTGTGCCCGCCGCACAGCGCGAGCAGCGGCGCCTTGAGCACGGCGCGCAGACCGACCGTGACGGCAAGGCCGAGCACGGCCTTGAGCACCTGCGCCCACCAGACGGCGTGCACGTCAAAGTGCACATACTTCCGGTCGAGCCAGTAGGCGAACAGCATACCCAGCACCGCGCCGAGCAGCGTATAGGCGTTCTTGCGGCCGGAGGCAAGGTTGGCGGCGTCCACGTCCGCGGGAAACGGCCAGAGCTCGGCAAACAGCAGATACGCAAGGCCCAGCACGGCCATGGCGCCGAAGAGCCAGTAGAGCCGGTTGGGATGGCTGTCAATATCGCGCAAGAGCGGATAGAGTGCGAACACGAGCACGAGACCGATGCCGAACGACACGCCGACATCCAGCGGCGTGTGCACGCCGAGATACATACGCGAAAACGCCGTGAGCACGATCACAACGGCACAGACCACGCGCAGCCACGTCCGCTTTGTCCAGCGGCCGAGGCAGCCGAAGGAGGCAAAGACATTCTGCGTGTGCCCGCTCGGGAACGAGTAGCCGGTAGCCTCGGCGCGGGCGCTCTCGACGATCTGAAAATTCGGGTCCTTCACCCATGGGCGCGGGATGCGGAACACCAGCTTGAGAAACTGATTGACGATCGTGCCGACGAAGCCGACCGTGAGCATATAGTACCCGCAGGACTTGCTCACGCACCAGAACACGATGATGGCGACGGCCATGAACACGATCTCGCCGCCGCAGTTGGTGAGCGCGCCGAGCACCGTGTCCAAAAACGGTGTGCGCAGCTTTGCCAGCGCATAAAGCAACTGCATGAGAATTCTCTCCCCTCCGTGTATTTCTGCCGCCATTATAGCAAACCGCGCCGCCGGATTCAACCGCAATGGAAATTGACAGCGGCGGATGACAATGGTAGGATAAGGGCAGAATATCAGATATGGAGGCATGTCCCATGGACATCGAAAAAACCATCCGCGCCCTGACCGGCCGCGGCTTTGCCGTGCAGCACTTCGCCACGGCAGCCGAGGCGGCGGACTATCTCGACGGCGCGATCGACGCGACCACCGTCGGCATCGGCGGCAGCAAGACCATCGACCAGCTCGGCCTGTACGACCGGCTGACAAAGCACAACACCGTCTGGTGGCACTGGCGCACGCCGGGCTTCGACACGCTCGACCACGCGCTGACCGCGCCCGTGTATCTCAGCAGCGCCAACGCCATTACGGAGGACGGCCAAATCCTCAACATCGACGGCCGCGGCAACCGCCTCGCCGCCATGGTCTACGGCATCGGCAAGACGGTGTACATCGTCGCGGGCACGAACAAGATCTGCCCGGACTTTGACAGCGCCCTGTTCCGCGCGCGCAACACCGCCGCCGTGCAGAACATGAAGCGCTTTGACAACGGCCAGCCGTGCCTGAAGGCCGACCGCTGCTTTGACTGCCGCAGCAAGGGCCGCGGCTGCAACGCGCTGCTCGTGCTCTGGGGGCAGATGTTTGACATGGCCAAGGTCGAGGTCGTGCTCATCGACGAGCCGCTCGGTCTGTAAGGAGGCATTGGCATGAAAGTATTCAAGCGCATCAAGTGGAGCTACGTCGTGCTCAGCGCGATGTTTCTGCTCCTCGGCATCTATCTCGTCGTCAACCCCGAAACGTCGCTGATCATGATCTGCCGCATCCTCGGCGCGGCCATGGCCGTGTTCGGCGTGATGAAGATCGTGCTCTATTTCATCCGCGAGGTCGAGGGCGTGGCCATCCGGTTCGACTTCGCCGTGGGGCTGTTTTGCATCATTCTCGGCGCGCTCATGCTCTGGCGCGCGCCGGCGCTGACGGACATCCTCTCGGTCGTGATCGGCCTGCTCGTGCTCGTCGACAGCGTGTTTAAGCTGCAGGTCGCCGTCGATTCGCGGCGCATGGGCGCGCACTCGTGGTGGGTCACGCTCGTGTGCACGGTCGTGTGTCTCGTGCTGGGCATCCTGCTGGTGTTCAATCCCTTTGACGGCAAGCAGGTGCTCACGATCATGATGGGCGTGTCGCTCATCGTCGACGGCGTGCAGAACCTGTGCACCGTCGTGTATGCCGCCGTCTTTGTCAAGGACGTGAAAAACGCCGTGCACGACTTCGTGGACGACGCCACCGCCGTCGAGACAACCGGCGAGGTCGTCGGCGAGGAC